>JBIIUM010000042.1:0-21523 GCA_044339985.1 Burkholderiales bacterium
AACTGCACCTTGCAGCGCGTCTGGCCGCCGGCCTTGGCACGCCACATGTGGACTTCCGCCTGCGGCGCACCGATGCCGCCCTGGATGGCGGGCGTCGCGGCGCACCCTGGCTGGGCATGCCCGTGGCCGCGCTCAACCACCTGAAGTGCGTGCTGGTGGTGGGCTCCAACCTGCGCAAGGACCACCCGTTGCTCGCCCAGCGCCTGCGGCAGGCGGCCAAGGCGGGGGCCCGCGTGAGCCTGCTCACCAGCTTTGCCGATGATCCGCTCATCGCCGGCGCGGTGGTGGACACCGCCCGGCCCTCGGCCTTGCCGCGCCGGCTTGCCGCGGTGCTGGCGGCGGTGCTGCGTGTGAAGGGGCTCATGCCCGAACCGGCCGTGGCCACGCTGCTGCGCGGGGTTGTCCCCGGCGCGAACGATGAGGCGCTGGCGCGCCGCCTGTGCGACGGTGCGGGCGAGAGCGCCGTCTTCCTCGGCAATGCCGCCCAGCATCATCCCAGCGCCGCGCTGCTCGATGGCCTTGGCCAGGCGCTGGCCCGTGCCCTCGGCGCCCGCTACGGTTTCCTGGGCGAGGCTGCCAACAGCGTGGGCGGTTATCTGGCAGGTGCCGTGCCCGCGCCGGTCGGCCTCGACGCCGCCGCCATGATGGCCCAGCCGCGCGAGGCGTATGTGCTGTTACACGCCGAGCCCGAACTGGACATGGCCGATGGTCACGCCGCACTTGCGGCGCTGCGCGCCGCGCGTTTCGTGGTGGCGCTGTCGCCCTTCGCCCATCGCGCCACTGAGTACGCCCACGTGATCCTGCCCGTGGCCCCCTTCACCGAGACCGCCGGCACTTTCGTCAACACCGAGGGCCGCGCGCAGTCCTTCAAAGGGGTGGTGGCGCCGCTTGGCGAAACCCGTCCCGCCTGGAAAGTGCTGCGCGTGCTGGGCAACCTCCTGGGCCTTGAAGGTTTCCAGTTCGACTCCGCCGAGCAGGTACGCGACGCGGTGCTGGGCGCGGGCGTAACCGACCTGTCCGCCAGGCTCGACAACACCCTGGCCGCCGTACCGGACGGCCCGTTGCCCGACGCCGTTGGCGGTCTCGAGCGCGTGGGTGACGTGCCCATCCACTTCGCCGACCCGTTGGTTCGCCGTGCGCCGGCCCTGCAGCACACGGCCGATGGGGCCGTTCCCACCGCCGCCATGCACGCCAGCACGCTGGCCGATCTGGGCCTCGATCCGGGCGCTGCGGTCAAGGTGCGCCAGGGCGATGCCGCCGCCGTGCTGTATGCCGCCCGCGACGACCGCCTGGCGCCCGGTTGCGTGCGTCTGCCCGCCGGCCATCCCCTCACAGCCACGCTCGGCCCGCTGGGCGGATCGCTGGAACTGGCCCGCGCTGTCGAGCCGGCCCGCGCCAGCGCCTGATCTCGCCATGGACTTCTTCCAGCAACTGCTCGGCCCGGCCTGGCCCTTGGTATGGACCACGCTCAAGATCGTGGCCATCGTGCTGCCCATCATGGGCGCGGTGGCCTACCTCACCCTGGCCGAACGCAAGGTTATTGGCTACATCCAGGTGCGGATCGGGCCGAACCGCGTGGGGCCGCGCGGACTGCTGCAACCCATCGCCGACGCGCTGAAGCTGCTCACCAAGGAAATCATCATCCCGGCGGGCGCGAACCGCTTCCTGTTCCTGCTGGCACCCGTGATCTCCATCATGGCGGCCCTGGCGGCCTGGGCGGTGATCCCCTTCGACGCCCACCTGGTGCTGGCGGACGTGAACGCGGGGCTTCTCTACGTGCTGGCCATCACCTCCATGGGCGTGTATGGGGTCATCATCGCCGGCTGGGCCTCCAATTCGAAGTACGCCTTCCTCGGCAGCCTGCGCTCCGCCGCCCAGATCGTGGCCTACGAAATTGCCATGGGCTTCGCGCTGGTGGGCGTGCTGATGATGTCCAACAGCCTCAATCTCGGCGACATCGTGCGCGCCCAGGAGGGCAGGGCGGGGCTGCTGTCCTGGAACTGGATGCCGCTGTTTCCCATGTTCGTGGTGTACGTGATTTCCGCGGTGGCCGAGACCAACCGCGCGCCATTCGACGTGGCCGAGGGAGAATCCGAGATCGTGGCGGGCTTCCACGTGGAGTACTCGGGCATGGCCTTCGCCATTTTCTTCCTGGCCGAGTACGCCAACATGATCCTGGTGTCCACGCTGGCTGCGATCATGTTTCTCGGTGGCTGGCTATCGCCCATTCCCGGCCTGCCCGGCGGCGTTCACTGGCTGCTGCTCAAGGTGGTGTTCGGGCTGTTCTTCTTCCTGTGGTTCCGTGCCACCTTCCCGCGCTACCGCTACGATCAGATCATGCGTCTGGGCTGGAAGGTGTTCATTCCAGTGACGCTGGTATGGCTGCTGGTGGTGGGCGTGTGGATGCGTACGCCGCTGTGGCTGTGGAACTGAGGCCCAGACCGTGAACGCGATCCGCGAGTTCTTCCGCACCTTCCTGCTCTTCGAACTGCTGCGCGGCATGGCGCTCACCGGTCGGCACCTGTTCGCGCGCAAGATCACCATCCAGTACCCCGACGAAAAAACGCCCCAGAGCCCGCGCTTTCGCGGCCTGCACGCCCTGCGCCGTTATCCCAATGGCGAGGAGCGCTGCATCGCCTGCAAGCTGTGCGAGGCGGTGTGCCCGGCGCTTGCCATCACCATCGAATCGGAGCAGCGCGCCGACGGCACCCGCCGCACCACGCGCTACGACATCGACCTCACCAAGTGCATTTTCTGCGGCTTCTGCGAGGAATCCTGCCCGGTGGACAGCATCGTCGAGACACGCCTGTTCGAATACCACGGTGAGCGCCGCGGCGATCTGGTCTACACCAAGGAGATGCTGCTGGCCATCGGCGACCGCTACGAGCGCCAGATCGCCTCGGATCGCGCCGCGGATGCCGCCTATCGCTAGCCGGGCCGCGACCGGCACGCGGCGCCTGCGCGGGGGCCGTCGCCCGAACCCATCCCACCCCACCCCATGAACTTCCAGACCGCCATCTTCTACGCCTTCGCGGCCATCCTGCTGTTCGCCGCCCTGCGCGTCATCACGGCCCGCAACCCGGTGCATTCCGCGCTGTTCCTGGTGCTGGCCTTCGTCACCGCGGCAGGCCTGTGGATGCTGCTGGAGGCCGAGTTCCTCGCCATCGTGCTGGTGCTGGTGTACGTGGGCGCGGTGATGGTGTTGTTCCTGTTCGTGGTGATGATGCTCGACATCAACCTCGACCGGCTGCGGGAAGGCTACTGGGACTACCTGGTGCCCGCTCTCGTGGTGGCGGGGGTCATGGTGCTGGAGATGGCCACCATCCTGCTGGGCCGCTACTTTTCGCTGGAGGGCATGCCCCGGCCCGCGCCACGGCCCGCGGACTACAGCAACACCCGGGAACTGGGCCGCCTGGTGTACACCGAGTACGTCTATCCCTTCGAAGTGGCGGCGGTGCTGCTGCTGGTGGCCATCGTGGCCGCCATTGCCCTGACGCTGCGTGCCCGCAAGGACAGCAAGTTCCAGGATCCCGCGCGCCAGGTGAAGGTGAAGCGCGCCGATCGCGTGCGGCTGGTGGCCATGCCGGCCGAGAAACCCGCCGGCGGCGGCAGGGAAGGATGACCATGGTGCCCTTGTCACACTACCTGGTCCTGGGGGCGCTGCTGTTCGCCATCGCCGTGGTGGGCATTTTCCTGAACCGCAAGAACGTCATCATCCTGCTCATGGCCATCGAGCTCATGCTGCTGGCGGTGAACCTGAATTTCATCGCCTTCTCCCACTTCCTGGGCGACTATGCTGGCCAGGTGTTCGTTTTCTTCATCCTCACCGTGGCGGCGGCCGAGTCCGCCATCGGGCTGGCCATCCTGGTGGTGCTGTTCCGCAACCTGCGCACCATCAACGTGGACGACATCCAGGGCTTGAAGGGTTGACCCCATGAAAAGCCTTTGTCTGCTGGTTGTCCTGGCGCCCCTGGCCGGCGCGCTCCTGGCCGGGCTGCTGGGCCGCGTCGTGGGCCGCCGTGGCGCCCATGTGGCCACCATCCTCGGTGTGCTGGTGTCCCTTATCGGGGCGGTGCTGGTGTTCCAACAGGTGGCTGCCGGGCAGACTTTCAATGGGGCGGTGTACACCTGGATGGTGTCAGGCAGTCTCAGGCTCGAAGTGGGTTTTCTCATCGACGCGCTCACCGCCACCATGATGCTGGTGGTCACTTCCGTGTCGCTCATGGTGCACATCTACACCATCGGCTACATGCGCGATGACCCGGGCTACCAGCGCTTCTTCAGCTACATCTCGTTGTTCACCTTCGCCATGCTCATGCTGGTCATGAGCAACAACTTCCTGCAGCTGTTTTTCGGCTGGGAGGCAGTGGGGCTGGTGTCCTATCTGCTGATCGGCTTCTGGTACACGCGGCCCACGGCCATTTACGCCAACCTCAAGGCCTTCCTGGTGAACCGGGTGGGGGATTTCGGCTTCCTGCTGGGCATCGGCCTGGTGCTGGCGCATTTCGGCTCCCTCGACTACGCCGCCGTGTTCGCGGCCGCGCCCGCCAAGGCCGGCGACACCATCACCCTGTGGGGCGATGCGCCCTGGTCGCTGATCACCGTCACCTGCATCCTGCTGTTCGTGGGCGCCATGGGCAAGTCGGCGCAGTTTCCCTTGCACGTGTGGCTGCCCGACTCCATGGAAGGCCCCACGCCCATCTCGGCGCTGATTCACGCGGCAACCATGGTGACGGCGGGCATCTTCATGGTGGCGCGCATGTCGCCGCTGTTCGAGCTCTCCGACACGGCGCTGTCGGTGGTCCTGGTCACCGGTGCCATCACGGCGCTGTTCATGGGCCTGCTGGGCATGGTCCAACACGACATCAAGCGCGTGGTGGCCTACTCCACGCTGTCGCAGCTCGGCTACATGACGGTGGCCCTGGGCGTGTCGGCCTATTCCGTGGCCATCTTCCACCTCATGACCCACGCCTTCTTCAAGGCGCTGCTGTTTCTGGCGGCCGGCTCGGTGATCATGGGCATGCATCACGACCAGGACATCCGCCACATGGGCGGCTTGCGCCGCTGGATGCCCGTGACCTGGATCACTTCGCTGGCGGGATCGCTGGCGCTCATCGGCACGCCTTTCCTGTCGGGCTTCTACTCCAAGGACAGCATCATCGAAGCGGTGCACGCCTCCCGCATTGCCGGCGCCGGGTTCGCAGCCGTGGCGGTGACGGCCGGTGTGTTCATCACCGCCTTCTATTCCTTCCGCATGTATTTCCTGGTCTTCCACGGCAAGGAGCGCTTCGATACCGCTGCCACCCACGATCACGCCCGTGGCCACGATCCCCACGGGCACCACGGCGGCCCGCCGCACGAGTCGCCGTGGGTGGTGACGCTGCCGCTGGTGCTGCTTGCGATTCCGTCGCTGGTGATCGGGTTCGTGGCCGTCGGCCCCATGCTGCATGGCGGCTTCCTCGCCGGGGCCATCCACGTGGATGCCCGACACGGCGCCATGGCGGAACTGACAGAGCACTTCCACGGCGCCCTCGCCATGGGTCTGCACGCCTTCTCCACGCTGCCTTTCTGGCTGGCCGCGGCGGGCGTGGCGCTCGCATGGCTGCTGTACCTCGTGAAACCGGAAATTCCCGCCGCCATTGCCGCCCGCGCGGGGGGGCTGTACCGGCTGCTGCTCAACAAGTACTACCTCGATGAGATCTACGCCTTCGTGTTCGCCGGCGGTGCGCGCGCCCTGGGCCGCGGGCTGTGGCGGGTGGGGGACATGGCCATCATCGACGGTGCCCTGGTGAATGGCTCGGCGCGGCTGGTGGGCTGGCTGGCGGGCGCGGCGCGCCGGGTTCAGTCGGGGCTCATCTACCACTACGCCTTCGTCATGATCATCGGCGTGTTCGCGCTGCTCACGCTGTTCTTCGTGCGGACGGCCTGAGCCCATGCCGATCCTCACCCTTGTCATCTGGGTTCCCATGGCTGCCGGCCTGGTGGTGCTCGCCACCGGGTCCGATCGCAATGCCGGCGCGGCCCGCTGGCTTGCTCTGGCCGGCGCCCTGGCGGGACTGCTGGCCTGCGTGCCGTTGGTCACCGGCTTCGATGTTGCCGCCAGCGGCATGCAGTTCGCGGAAAAGTCGCTGTGGATCGAGCGCTACCGGGTTCACTACCACCTGGGCATCGACGGCATCTCTCTGCTTCTCATCCTGCTCAACGCCTTCACCACCGTGCTGGTGGTGATCGCCGGGTGGAAAGTGATCGAACAGCGCGTAGCCCAGTACATGGCGGCATTTCTGATCATGTCGGGGCTGATGAACGGCGTTTTCGCGGCCCGGGACGCCTTGCTGTTCTTCGTGTTCTTCGAGGCAACGCTCATCCCGCTGTTCCTCGTCATCGGCGTGTGGGGCGGGCCCAACCGCGTGTACGCCGCGATCAAGTTCTTCCTCTACACCCTGATCGGCTCACTGCTCATGCTGGTGGCGCTGCTCTACCTGTTCAACGCGGCGGGCGGCAGCTTCGATCTGGAAGACCTCTATCGCACCCCGCTGTCCATGGCGGCTCAGACCGCGGTGTTCCTGGCGTTCCTGGCCGCCTTCGCCGTGAAGGTGCCCATGTGGCCGGTGCACACCTGGCTGCCCGATGCCCACGTGGAGGCGCCCACGGGTGGCTCCGTGGTGCTGGCAGCCATCGCGCTCAAGCTGGGCGGCTATGGCCTGTTGCGCTTCTCCCTGCCCATCGTACCCGATGCCAGCCACGCGCTCTCGGGATTGGTGATCGGGTTGTCGCTGGTGGCCGTGGTGTACATCGGCCTGGTGGCCCTGGTGCAGGCCGACATGAAGAAGCTCATCGCCTACTCCTCCATCGCCCACATGGGCTTCGTGACCCTGGGGGTGTTTCTGTTCGACCGTCTCGGCATGCAGGGCGCGATCCTGCAGATGATCTCCCACGGCTTCGTGTCCGGGGCGCTGTTCCTGTGCGTGGGGGTGCTCTACGACCGGCTGCACTCGCGCCAGATCGCCGACTACGGCGGCGTGGTGAACCGCATGCCCGTGTTCGCCGCCTTCTTCATGCTGTTCGCCATGGCCAACGCCGGCTTGCCGGGCACCAGCGGATTCGTGGGTGAGTTCATGGTGGTGCTGGCGGCCGTGAAGGTGAATTTCTGGGTCGCGGCGCTGGCAGCCACCACGCTGATCTTCGGTGCCGCCTACACCCTGTGGATGTACAAGCGCGTGATCTTCGGCGCCGTGGCCAGCCCGGCCGTGGCGGGCCTCCGAGACCTGGAGCCGCGTGAATGGCTCTTGTTGGGCCTGCTGGCAGCCCTCACGCTATTCATGGGGTTGTATCCCGCCCCCTTCAACGCCGTGCTGGAAGCCCCGGTGAGCGAGCTGCTCGCCCAGGCGGCGCGCAGCAAGCTGCCCTGATTCCCGGAGACCGCGCGTGACCCTGTCCGCCGCCGACTACCTGGCTGTCTGGCCCGAGATCCTCGTGCTGGTGATGGTGTGCGTCATTCTGGTGGTGGACCTGTTCCTGCGCGAATCGCAGCGGGTGATCGGCTACGCCCTCGCGCTCGCCACTCTGGCCGCGGCCGCCGGGCTGATCGCGCTGTCCTCGATGCCGGGCCGCGTCGTTGCCCTGAACGGCATGTTCGTTGACGATCCCATGGCCGACGCCCTGAAGATTGCGGTGTGCCTTGTGGCAGGCGTCGTGGTGGTTTACTCGCGTGGCTATGCGACTGCGCGCGGCTTGTTCAAGGGCGAATTCTTCTGCCTGGTGCTGTTTGCCGCTCTCGGCATGATGGTGATGATCTCCGCCAATCACCTGCTGATGCTCTACCTCGGGCTCGAGCTGTTGTCCCTGTCGCTCTACGCGCTGGTGGCACTGCAGCGCGACTCGCGCGATGCCACCGAGGCCGCCATGAAGTACTTCGTGCTGGGGGCGCTCGCTTCCGGGCTGCTGCTCTACGGCATGTCCATGATTTATGGCGCCACCGGGCAACTCGAGATTCCAAAGGTGGCCGCCACCATCGCCGAAGGCCGCGCCAACAGCACCATCCTGATGTTCGGATTGGTGTTCCTGGTGGCGGGCGTGGGCTTCAAGCTCGGCGCCGTGCCTTTTCACATGTGGGTGCCCGATGTCTACCAAGGTGCGCCCACCGCCGTGACCATGTTCATCGGCACCGCGCCGAAGCTTGCCGCTTTCGCCTTCGTCATGCGGTTGCTGGTGGAAACCCTCGGCGCGCCGGCGCTGGTGGCGGAGTGGCGCCAGATGCTCACGCTGCTGGCGGTGGCGTCGCTCGCAGTGGGCAACGTGGCTGCCATCGCCCAGACCAACCTGAAGCGCATGCTCGCCTACTCCACCATCTCCCACATGGGATTCCTGATGCTGGGCGTCATCGCAGCCCGTCCCGATGGCTACGGGGCTGCCATGTTCTATGCCATGGTGTATGCGATGACCGGGCTTGGCGCCTTCGGCATGATCCTGCTGCTGGCCCGCGATGGGTTCGAGGCCGACCGTTTGGAAGACTTCAAGGGCCTGAACCGTCGTAGCCCCTGGTACGCATTCCTGATGCTCCTGCTGATGTTTTCCATGGCTGGCGTGCCGCCCACCGTGGGGTTCTATGCCAAGCTGGCGGTGATCGAAGCCGTGGTGCAAGCCGGGCAGGTCTGGCTTGCCATCGTGGCGGTTCTCATGTCCCTGATCGGCGCCTTCTACTACCTGCGCATGGTGCAGCTGATGTACTTCGACGAGCCCTCCGACACCGCGCCCATCTCGGCGGACATGGGTGTGCGGGTGCTGCTCTCCGTCAATGGACTCGCCGCCCTGGTGGTGGGTCTGTTGCCCGGCTGGCTCATGGCCCTGTGCCAGAAGGCCATTCAGGGCTCGCTGTGAGCGACGAACCCCAGGCCAAGGACGACTTTACCGAGCATGAGCTCGCGGCCACCACGGTCTACCGGGGGCGGCTGCTACAGGTGCGTGAAGATACGGTGCGTCTGCCGAATGGGCAGCGCGCCTCGCGTGAGTACGTGGTACACCCCGGCGCAGCGGTCATCCTGCCCTTGTTCGAGGATGGGTCGGTGCTGCTGGAGCGACAGTTCCGGTATCCCCTCAGGCGCCATTTTTACGAACTGCCTGCCGGCAAGCTGGACTCGGGCGAGGCGCCGCTTGTCACCGCCAAGCGTGAGTTGCGCGAGGAAACCGGCTACGAGGCGGAGCACTGGCACCATCTGTGCACCCTGCATCCCTGCGTAGGCTATTCCGACGAGTCCATCGATTTGTTCCTTGCGCGGGGCCTGTCCTTCCACGGTCACTCGCGCGACGTGGACGAGTTCCTGGAAACCCTCGTGGTTCCCCTGGACAAGGCCCTGGCCTGGGTTGGGCAGGGACGAATCACCGAGGTCAAGACGATTCTCGGCTTGTTGTGGGCCGATCGGTTGGGCCGGGGCGAGCCGGCAGGGCCTCTGTAGCGTCGCGCCCGCTCTCCTGGCGCGGCGGCTCGCTACAGCTTCCCGGCCCTCACTGGAGGACGCTCGCAGAGGGCGCGAGTTCACCGGGGCCGCGATCATCGGCATCGTCGATGGGGTGCGGGTGGCGAAACAGACGGCCCTGGCCGTACTCCACCCCGATGCCGGTTAGCGCGGCAACCACTTCCGGGGTTTCGATGCTCTTCGCGATCAATCCCTTGGAAAGGCTGCAGCCGAGATCGCACAGCGCCTTCACGAACACCGGGTTGGGTTGGTTGGTCGCCAGGTCCCGGGAAACGCAGCCGTCGAGCTTGAGAAAATCCACGTCGAACCCGCGCAGATGCTGGAACGACGTGAAGCCCGAGCCGAAGTCGTCCAGGGAGAACTCGCAGCCGATCTGGCGCAGGCCCTTGATGAAGCCCTTGGTGACACTGACCTCCGTCAGCGCCGCCGACTCGCTCACCTCAAACACCAGGCGATGGCGCACGGGCCCGGCATGCTGGAGCAGGGCAAAGAGACGGCGCGTCCAGTATGGGTCGGAGATGCTCACATGGGAGAGGTTCACGAAGTGCTTGAGGGGTGAGCCTCCTGGCGCCTCGAGGCGCTTGATCAGGCTTTCGACAACCAGCAGATCGATTTGCTGGATCATTCCCAAGGACTCGGCCGGATCGAGAAACTGGCCGGGCAACAGCAGCTTGCCGTCCGGATCCCGCAAACGCGCCAGGACCTCCTGGTGCACGATCGTGCGGTCGGCAAGGCGAACCACGGGTTGTACGAAGAGCACCAGCCGGCCGTCGCGGATGGCCCCGTGCAGTTGCTTCGCCCACAGTGCGTGGAGAGTGGTCGACTTGAGCGCTTCGCTGCCCTGGCAGTACACCGCCGCGCGGTTGCGGCCCAAATCCTTGGCTTGATGAAGGGCCGCGTCGGCCGCCGCCAGCAACGTCATGGCGTCTGCGCCCTGGAACGGATACACCGCAATACCTGCGGAGGCCGTGAGCCTGTAGGCACGGCGTTCCTGGCCGGTCTGCAGCGGGAAGTGGCGTACCCGAGACAGCATCGCTTCCGCAACGTCCACCGCTTCGGCACGCCTGGCGCCATGCACCCGCACGGCGAAGGTATCGCCGCCGAGGCGAAACACCTCGCCTCCGTGATCCAGCGCCGACTCGCGCAATACACCGCCAATGGCCTTGATGACGCGGTCTGCCTCGCGGTAACCCACGGTGTTGTTGAAGTGCCGGAAATGGTCGACGTCGATGAAGATCACCGCGCCCGTCTCCTCCGGGCCCATGGAGCCTTCCAGCGCGCGCTGCAAGCTCAGCCGATTGGGCAGGCCCGTGAGTGCATCGTGCAGGGAGAGACGCTCCATGCGCTCGGTGGCACGGTGTGACTCGGTGACGTCACGAAGACTGCCGCGAATCCCGTTCACGCCGCCCTGCGCGTCGCGCACAAGCTCGGCGCTGATGCCAACCCAGCGCTCGGTTCCATCGGCCGCGGTAAGGGCAGTGAGGCGATGCCGCACCACCCCGTGTTCTCCAAGGAGGGCGAGCAAGCGGCGATTCGCCTCGGCGCCCCCCACCAGGTCGAAATCGAACAAGCTGCGGCCGATCAACGCCCGGGGCTTGGCGCCAAGCAGGGATTCGGCTGCGCCGCTGACGAAAGTCAGGCGTCCCAGGGCATCCGCGGTCCAGATGAGGTCAAGGCAGCCCTCCACCAGAGTGCGGTAACGCTCCTCGCTCTCCACCAGAAGTTCAACGATGCGAGGGTTGCGCAACAGCCCCAGGGGGGCGGTGCTGCCAGCCTCGTCCGATCGCTCCCCTCGGGCCGCGCCAGCCTCTGCCAGCGCATCCACGACCTCCCGCGCGTAACGGCGATGGCCACCCTCTGTGCGCCGTGCAACGAGCACCCCCAGGGCGTCCCACCGGCGCAGCTTGTCGATCCCCACTCCGAGGATGTCCGAAACTTCCTGGACACTGTACTCGCCATTCGCCCGCGCCATGGTTTCTCGCAAAGAAGTGAAAGCCGGAGTTGATTCATGCCCTGCCACCGAAGGCCCCACCGCCTGGGGCGCCAGTTTGTTCGGGTGAAGCGCCGGACCAGGGAGCGGCACGCTTTGCAGGCTACCCGTAACCGGAAGACTCGCGGGCGGGGTGGCCGGACGTCCATTTCGAACGTCGGCGCCTGTCTGAATGCGCGATTGTTGTGGTCAAAGCTTAGCACCGGAGGTCTGGGTGTTTCCAGCGTGCGTATCGGGTGATCAGGGCGGCGTGGCTCGGTTTCGGGGCGCAAGGCCCGGGCTTACCGGGGCTGGATCAGGCGCCCGCGAACGGGGAGGGGCACGCTTCGCTGGCGCATCGGCCCGGCCGCGGGCACTTGAAGCGCGCCAGGGCGGCCCCATATCCTTGCGCGTTTGTCCTTCGATGCGACCGAGAGATGCCATGACCACCGAAACCCTGTCCTTCCAGGCCGAAGTCCGCCAGTTGCTGGACCTGATGATCCACTCCCTGTACAGCAACAAGGAGATCTTCCTGCGCGAGCTGGTCTCCAACGCCTCCGACGCGGCCGACAAGTTGCGCTTCGAGGCTCTGGCCGACCACAAGCTGTGGGAGGACGACCCCGAGCCGCGCATCCGCGTGCGCTTCGACAAGGCGGCGCGCACCATCACGATCTCCGACAATGGCATCGGCATGTCGCGTGACGAGGTGATCCAGCACATCGGCACCATCGCCAAGTCCGGCACCCGCGAGTTCTTCGGGTCGCTCACCGGCGATCAGGCCAAGGATTCGCGGCTCATCGGTCAGTTCGGCGTGGGCTTCTACTCCTCCTTCATCGTGGCCGAGCGCGTCACTCTGGTCACGCGCCGCGCCGGCCTCGGGTCTGATCAGGCGGTGCGCTGGGAATCCGCCGGCGCTGGCGAGTACACCCTCGAGCCGGTGGACAAGCCGTCGCGGGGCACCGACGTGATCCTGCACCTGCGCGAGGGCGAGGACGAACTGCTGGCCGGCTGGAAGCTGCGCGAGATCCTGCGGCGCTACTCCGATCACATCACCGTGCCCGTGCTCATGGAAAAGGAGAGCTGGGACGAGGCCAAGGGCACCCAGGCGAGCACGGGCGAGGAGGAGCAGGTCAACCAGGCCTCGGCCCTGTGGGCGCGCGCCAAGCCGGAGATCACCGAAGAGCAGTACCAGGAGTTCTATCGCCACGTGGCCCACGACTTCGAGGCGCCGCTCGCCTGGGTGCACGCCAGGGTGGAGGGCCGCCAGGAGTACAACCTGCTGCTGTACGTGCCGGCCCGCGCGCCCTTCGATCTGTGGGATCGCGAGCACCGCCATGGCGTCAAGCTCTACGTGCGCCGGGTGTTCATCATGGACGACGCGGAGCAGCTCATGCCCGCCTACCTGCGCTTCGTGCGTGGCGTGATGGATGCCCAGGACCTTCCGCTCAACGTATCGCGCGAGATTCTCCAGCAGTCCCGCGACCTGGAAGCCATGCGCAGCGGCGCCGTGAAAAAAGTGCTCGGCCTGCTCGAGGACCTGGCGGAGAACCAGAAGGAGAAGTACGCCACGTTCTGGACCACCTTCGGGACGGTGCTCAAGGAAGGCGCCGGCGAGGACCCGGCCAACCGCGAGCGCATCGCCAAGCTGTTGCGCTTCGCCTCCACCCGCGGCGAGGGCGGCGCCCAGGACGTTTCCCTGGCCGATTACGTGGCGGCCATGAAGCCGGGCCAGGATCACATCTACTACGTCACCGCCGACAGCCACGCGGCGGCGCGCAACTCGCCCCACCTGGAGATCTTCCGGCGCAAGGGCATCGAGGTGCTGCTGCTGTCGGACCGTGTGGACGAATGGCTCGTCTCCAGCTTGACGCAGTTCGAGGGCAAGACGCTGCAATCGGTTGCCAAGGGCGATCTCGACCTGGGCGCCCTCGAGGACGAGGCGGAAAAGAAAGCCCGCGAGACCGAGGCCGAGCAAATGAAGGGCCTCGCGCAGCGCGTGGCCACGGCCCTGGGCGAGCGGGTGAAGGAGGTGCGCATCACCCACCGCCTCACCGATTCGCCCGCCTGCCTGGTGGCCGATGCCCATGCCATGGGGGGCCACCTCGAGCGCCTGCTGCGCGCCGCCGGCCAGGCGGTGCCAGGTTCCAAGCCCATCCTCGAAATCAACCCCGGGCATCCGCTGGTGAAACGCCTCGACCTCGAGCCCGAGGGCGAGCGCTTCGGCGACTGGAGCCACGTGCTCTTCGACCAGGCCCTGCTGGCCGAGGGTGGCCAACTGGAAGACCCGGCGGCTTTCGTGCGGCGGGTGAACGGGCTCATGCTCACCCTGTCGTCCGCCGGTCCGGCTGCCTGAAGTATCGGGGGCGGGCCGCGAACTCCCCCGAGGGCGGCGCGGTCTTTGCACTTTCAACCCACCTCCCCGGGAGCGCCCGCTCATGTCCTCGCCTCAAGCCGCCACCGTCCGCGCTCCCGCGGGCGGCCTGATGGGCTGGATCGACCGCAACATCCTCGATCTCGGCCGCCAGTTGCAGTTGTCCTACCTTCCGCCGCTCATGGTGTACATGGCCGCCGGCATCTCGGGCCTGACCGGCATTGCCGGTACGTTCTTCGTCAAGGAGTACCTGGGGCTCACGGCCGCCGATCTGGCTGCCCTGGGTTTCTGGGCCGGGTTGCCCTGGGCGCTGAAGATGCCGCTGGGCCACCTGGTGGACCTGCTGTGGAAGCGCAAGAGCCTTCTGGTGTACGCCGGCGCCCTGCTGCTGGCCGCCAGCGTGCTCATCATGGTGGGCCTGCTCACTGACCGGGCGGCCATGGAAGCCATCATGCCGGCCAATCGCTGGTTCGTGCTCTCGGCGCTGCTGGCGCCCATTGGCTATGTGCTGCAGGACGTGGTGGCCGATGCCATGACGGTGGAGGCGGTGCCGCGCTTCGACGGCGAGGGCAAGCCGGTGGACGAGGCGGCGCGGCGCGTCGGTCACACCACCATGCAAACCCTGGGGCGCGTGGCCATCGTGGGGGGAGGCATCCTGGTGTCCATCGTCAACGTAGCCCTGTTCGCCGATGCTGCCGCGTTGCCGGAGGCCGCCAAGATTGCCAAGTACCGCCAGCTCTACGCGCTGGCGCTCATCATCCCCGTGGTATCGGTGCTGGGGGTGATGCTGGCAGGGCACCTGCACCGGCGCGAGGCGGGGCGGTTGCGCGACCGCGGTCTGTCTGCCGCTGAGGTGGACCGGGAACTGCACGGCCATCTGGAGCGCCCGCCGGTGAACTGGTGGATCCTCGGTGGCGGCCTGGCCTTCGCCGCCCTGTCCATCGCCATCGGTTCCTCCAAGGTGCCCTTTCGCGAGGAGATCATCTTCGCCGTCTCCATGGGCATCGTGCTGTTCCTGATGCTGCGGCTGGTGCGCGAGCTCGATCCCGTGGCGCGCCGTACCCTGGTGGGTACCGCCCTGGTGATCTTCGTGTTCCGCGCCATGCCGGGGCCCGGGCCCGGCGCCTCGTGGTGGATGATCGATGAGTTGGGCTTCGACCAGGCCTTTCTCGCCAAGCTGTCCCTTATCGGCGCCTCCCTGGCGCTGTTGGGCATGTTTCTGTTCCGCCGCTTCATGGCCGAGCGCTCCATCACCTACACCGTGGGTTTTCTCACCATCCTGGGCACCCTCCTCGCGCTTCCCAGCCTGGCCATGTACCACGGCCTCCACCACTGGACTGCCGCCCATACCGGCGGCGTGGTGGACGCGCGTTTCATCGCCGTCATCGATACCGCCCTCGAATCGCCCCTGGGGCAGGTGGCCATGATCCCCATGCTGGCCTGGATCGCCAACTCGGCGCCGGATCGCCTCAAGGCCACCTACTTCGCGGTCATGGCCTCCTTCACCAACCTGGCTCTGTCGCTGGCGCAACTGGGCACCAAATACCTGAACGAGATCTGGAGCGTGCAGCGGGTCACCAAGGACCAAGCCACTGGCCTGGTGAAAACGCCGGCGGACTACAGCCAGTTGGGCGAACTGTTCGTCGCCTCCATCGTGATCGGCCTCGTTCTGCCGCTGTTGGCCATCCTGTTCGTGCGCGCCACGCGCTTTCGCAGCGCCTGAGGAACCGCCCCGGCGGCATGGCGCTCCAAGCCGGGCATTCCTCGTGCAATGCCCGCGCCGGCTGGCGCGGCGACACCCATCACCCAAAGGAGACACACATGCTTCGAGTTCTTGCGGCCGCCCTGGGCGGCGCACTGATGCTGGCGGCCGGCGCTGCCGGGGCGGGCGAGTTCGGTGATCACTGTGCGTGGGGGCTGGCCAACGGCAAGAAGGTCAAGACCGACTGCTCCGTGAACTACACGGGGCCCGACGGCAAGACCTATTGCTTTGGCGGCGAGGTTGGCAAGTGGAAGTTCGCCGCCGACCCCGAGAAGTACATCGCGGCCGCGGCCGACACCTACAAGAAGTGACGCGGCACGGGCCGGCCTCGGCGCCGGCCCGCCCCTCCCCCGGGTTGCCTCACTCGGCGCTGGGTTGCTGCGGGCGCCGCGCGCGGTAGAGGCGGTTGGCCTCGGCCACCTGGGCGGGGGTCATGCGCTCCACCACCAGGCGTTCTCGCAGCTCCCGGGCCTTCCACCAGCCGTTGGACGCCGCCAGGCTGAACCACAGGTGCGCCTGTACCAGATCGACGGCAACGCCATCGCCGCGCAGGTACATGTTGCCCAGCAGGAACTGGGCGTGGGCGTGATCGCGTCCGGCGGCGGCAAGCAGGTGGCTGGCCGCGGCGGCGAGATCGGTCGCACCGCCTTCTCCCCGGGCGTCCATCAGGCCCAGGTGGTAGTGCGCGGCGCTGCTGCTGCCACGGGCGGCGGATTCCAGCAGCGCGCGCGCCTCGGCGAAGCGCCCCGCGGCCTGGTGCGAAAGCGCCTCCGCCACCGCGGTTTCATCATCGGCAGCGGTGGCCACGGCACAGGCCGCGAGCAGCAGCAGGGCAGCCCGCCACATGAACCGTCCGCCCTTCAGTGCGTCACCAGCCAGACCACACCGAGCAGCGTGAGCACGAACAGCAGCGCGCCCACCAGCCCGCCGATCACCACCTGCAAGGGTGTGATCCGCACCGCGTCGTGCTGGTAGGCCCGGCTCTGGCGGATGCCCAGGAAACTCCAGAACACTGCCTTCGCCACCATCAGCGGCGAGGCCCGCGACGGGCCAGGCTTGCGGTCCATCAGCGGCCCCGCCATTCGGGCATGGGCCGCTTGTCGGTGAACGCCGCCACGCCGGACTGGGCATCCTCGCCCATCATGTTGCAAGCCATCGCCTGGGCAGCCATGCGGTAAGCCTCTTCCACGCCCGCCTCCAGTTGCGGGTAGAACAGCCGCTTGCCCGTGGCCACCGCCAGCGGGCTCTTGGCGATGATGGCGCCAGCCAGGCAGCCGATCTCCTCGTCCAGCCGCTCCAAGGGCACGACGCGATTCACCAGCCCGAAGTCGCGCGCCGTGGCGGCGTCGATGAATTCCCCGGTCATCAGCATTTCCATGGCGCGCTTGCGCGAGACATTGCGCGTCAGCGCCACGGCGGGCGTTGAACAGAACAGGCCCACGTTGATGCCCGAAGTGGCGAAGCGCGCGCTGTCCGAGCACACCGCCAGGTCGCAGGCGGCCACCAGCTGGCAACCGGCGGCCGTGGCGATGCCATGCACCCGCGCGATCACCGGCTGAGGAATGCGAGCCAAGGTGAGCATGAAACGGCTGCACTGTTCGAACAACGCATCGTAGAAAGAACGCTCCGCGTGGGCGCGCATTTCCTTCAGGTCGTGGCCGGCGCAGAAGGCGGGGCCGCTGCCGGCGATCACCACCACGCGCACCGAGGCGTCTTTGCCGATGGCCTCCAGCTGCGTCTGCAAATCCGCGAGCAGCGCGGCCGACAGGGCGTTGTACTGGCCGGGACGGTTAAGGGTGAGCGTGGTGATGCCGCCCGCATCGGCGCGCAGCAGCAGCGGCGCGGCGGCGGTGGCCGGGCGGTCTGTGACGGTGCTCATGGCGTGTGATTTCCTCGATGTTCGCTGGAGGCAGTGGAAGGAATTATAGGCGCCCGATGCGGCGGTCTGGCGGAGATGACAGGGCCGCGGCGGCCGTGGCACAGTGACGTTTCCTCCCACGCCTTATCACCATGCATCGCTCATCCGCCCTATTCCTGCCACTGCGCGTGGCTGTCGCGGCGCTGTTTGTCCTGTGGTGCGCCGCGGCCGCGGCGCAATGCGGACTGCCGAGTGAACTGACCGGCAGGCCCCGGGTGGGGCTGGTGCTGGCCGGTGGCGGTGCGCTGGGGTTTTCCCACATCGGGGTGCTACGGGTACTTGAGGAATTGCGCGTGCCCGTGGATTGCATCGCCGGCACCAGCATCGGCGCGCTGGTGGGCGGCGCCTATGCCTCGGGCCGTACACCAGCGGAACTCGAGCGGTTGGTGCTGGAGGCGCCTTGGGACGACATCTTCGTGGACGAGGCGGATAGAGCCAACAGGACGTACTACCGCAAGGATCTGGAGAAGCGCGGCTACTGGGGGCTGGAACTCGGTGTGGATCGCAGCGGTGTGAAGGCCCCCATCGGTGTTGTCCAGGGTCGAAAGCTGCGGCCCTTCTTCCAGGAGGTGGTGGGTTACGCCGTACTCGACAGTTTCGATCACCTTTCCATCCCGTTCCGGGCCGTGGCCACCGACGTGCAGAACAGCGCGATGGCGGTGCTCGACCGGGGTGACCTGGCGCGCGCCATGCGCGCCAGCATGGCGGTGCCTGGCGCCTTCGCGCCGGAAGAGATCGACGGCCGCCTGCTGGTGGATGGCTTCGTGGCGCGCAACCTTCCGGTGGACGTGGCGCGGGCCATGGGGGCGGACGTGGTGATTGCCGTGAATCTCGAGTTTCCGCCGCCCAGCCGGGAACAGCTTCAGTCGGTGAGCAGCTTCATCGGCGAGGTGATCGCCCTGGTCAGCCGCCAGAACGTGGCTGCCCAGCTGGCCACCCTGGACGATACGCGTGACGTGCTGGTCAGGCCTGACCTGCGTGGATTCAGCTCGAGCAGCTTCAGGCAGGGCGCGGAACTGATCAAGCGCGGCGAGGCCGCGGCCCGCTCCATGGAGGTGGCGCTGTCCCGGCTCTCTTTGCCGCCCGTCTCCTGGAAGGCCCACGTCGAGGCGCGCGGAGCACGCGCCAATCCCGTTCAGCCGCCCGACGAGGTGGTGGTGGACACCTCTGGCCTGAAGCGGGTGGATGCCGGCGCCGTGGAGGACCAGATGCGCCCCCCCCGCGGCGAGTCGCTCGCCCGCACCGAGGTCGGGCCCCTCGCCGACCGGCTCTACGGCAGCGGCGACTACCAGTTCATTGACTACCAGCTGCTCGACACCGAGGGACGCCGGGCGCTTGCCATGCGGCCCGTGGAGAAAGCCTGGGGTCCCAACTATCTCAACTTCGGGCTGCAGCTCTACAGCACGGTGGGGTCCGATTCCGAGTCCCGCTTCAACTTGCTGGGCGCTTACCGTGCAACCTGGCTCAACAGCCTCGGCGCGGAGTGGCGCAACGAGTTTTCGATCGGCCGCAACAACCGGTATGTGACCGAGTTCTACCAGCCTATCTTCTCGCACAGCGCGTTGTTCGTGGCGCCGCGCGCCTTCGCCGAGCAGAGCCGCTTGGATTACGCCTTCGACGACCAGTTCGTGGCCACCTATGTTCTGGACCGCAGCGGCGTGGGGCTGGATGTGGGCAGCGAACTGGGCCGCTACGGTCAGTTGCGGGTGGGCTACAGCCGTCTGAGGATCCGCGCCTCTCCCTCTGTGGCCCTGCCGGGTTTCTCCGAAGAAATCTTCCATCGCAATGGCGCGCGCGTGCAGCTTTCGCTGGACCGTCTCGACAACGCCTTTTTCCCGACCCGAGGCTACTTCTTCAACCTGCGCGGCTTCGATTCTCTGGTCACCACGGACGGAATCCCGCGCTACCGAACCGGCGAGGCCTCCTTGACGCTGCCTTTCGCCTTCGATTCGCACCGCTTCATCGCGGGGCTTGCCGCTGGCTCCCAACTGGGCACGACGCCTCCGCTATACGAGTTCTTTCGCCTCGGCGGGCCGTTCCGCTTCTCCGGCTACCAGCTCGAACAGCTGCAGGGCCCGGAGTACTGGCTCGCGCGCGGCATCTACCACTACCGCTTGCCAGGGGTACCGTTCCTCGCGCCGAGCCTCATCGCGGGCGCGTCCGTGGAGACGGGACAGGTGCTGGGCCGCTTTGGGTTCGATGATTCGGCCAGGCAACTGATATCGGGTTCCCTGTTCCTGGCCACCGACACCGCCATCGGCCCGGCATATGTGTCCTATGGCCACGCGCGTGGCGGTGTGTGGGCGATCTACTTCACTCTGGGATTTTCGTACTACTAGCCCGCCTCAGAACATCGGCCGGGGAACCGCGTTCTGGAAGGCGGCTATGCCCTCGGTGATCTCCTGGAACGCCTGCTCCGCGCCGAACCAGCCCTGCACCTTGACCCATTTCCCGGGCTCCAGGTCCTTGTAGTGCTCGAAGAAATGGGCGATCTGCTTCAGCGAAAGCTCGGGCACGTCGGCGATGCTCTTCACGTGGCGGTAGAGCCGCGAGAGCTTGTCGGCGGGCACGGCCAGCAGCTTGGTGTCCTCGCCCGCCTCGTCGGTCATGCGCAGCATCCCCACGGGACGGCAGCGCACCACCGCCCCGGTCACGATGGGCACGGGCGAGAGCACCAGCACGTCCACCGGATCGCCGTCGCCGGACAGCGTGTGGGGCACGTAGCCGTAGTTGCAGGGGTAGTGCATGGCGGTGGACATGAACCGGTCCACGAACATGGCGCCGGTCTCCTTGTCCACCTCGTACTTCACCGGATCCGCGTTCATGGGGATCTCGATGATGACGTTCACTTCCTCCGGGGCGTTGTTCCCGGGGCCCACGCGATCAAGATTCATGGCCGGGTGCTCTGTGCGAAAAGATGGTAAGTATAGGTTTGAAACCGTTCGCACCATCGAGGAAGCCGCATGTTTCCGCAGTTCGCCCGCGTAGCCTCATCCTGCTTTGCGCTGGGCCACGCCGCATCGCCCCATTGGCGCATTGCCATTGCCGACTGCCTGGAGCAGCTGAGCCCGGCCGCCGCGGGCGGTGCCAACCTCGGCTTTCTCTACATGAGCGATCACTACGCCCCGCGCGCGGCACAGGTGCTCGAGCTGCTGCGCGCGCGCACTGGCGTGCAGCATTGGGCGGGCACCGTGGGCGCAGCCATCTGCGCGGGCGACCGGGAATACGCCGACCAGGGCGCCTGCGCCGTGATGCTGGGCCGCTTCGAGCCCGGCAGTTTCCGCGTCTTGCCGGCGCTGCGCTCCATGGCCGACTTGGCCCGCGACCCGCTCACCGTGGGCGGCAACGCGGGCCATTTCGCGCTGCTGCACGCCGACCCGCGCAACGCCCAAGTCCCGGCGCTGGTGGCCGAGCTGGCGCGGCGGCTCGACAGCGGCTTCGTGGCGGGAGCGCTGAGCAGTTCGAGGGGCGCCCATGCCCAGATTGCCGATGCGGTGGTGGAGCGCGGGCTCTCGGGCGTGTTGTTCACCGACCAGGTGGTGGTGGCCACGCGCATCACCCAGGGTTGCACACCCGTGGGGCCGTGGCGGCGCGTGAGCCGCGCCGAGCGAAACGTGCTCATTGCACTCGACGGCCGCGCGGCCCTGGAGGTGCTGCGCGAGGACGCGGCCCTGGCCGGCGGCGCCGATCCGCGCGAGTACGCCAGCGAGGTGTTCGCCGCCCTGCCCGCGGCCGAGCAGGGCGATGACTACCTGGTGCGCTCGCTCGCAGGCATCGATGCCGCCCGCGGCCTGGTGGCCATTGGCGAACCGGTGCGCGAGGGTTCACGCCTGCGGTTCTGCCGCCGCGACCGGCGCGCAGCCGGCGAGGACATGGCGCGCATGCTGGCCAGCATCCGCAGCGGGCTGTTCACCCGCCCGCGCGGCGCCATCTACCACGCCTGCCTGGGCCGCCGCGGCCTTTTCGCCGAGCCGGCCCGCGAGCTGCGCATGATCCGCGAGGCCCTCGGCGAGGTGCCGGTGGCGGGCGT
>JBIIUM010000179.1:0-6621 GCA_044339985.1 Burkholderiales bacterium
GTGGCTCTTGTGCCCCCTGATGTGGGCAATGAAGCCCACGCCACAGGCGTCATGTTCGTTGGCGGGATCGTACAGCCCCTCGGGCTGCGGACGATGGGGATGCTCCACGGCGTTTCCTCGAAAAATGAACTGCCCAGGGCAAACCTGGACGGCAGACCCGCGGGCGAAGCCACGCAACAGGAGCGGGCGGGCTTGGGCAGGGGGTCGGGATGTTACAGCGCTACCCCTGCCGCTTCAATCAGTTGCCTGAACCGTCCTCCACCAGGAACAGGCGGCGGTGCTCGCGGATGGCATAGCGGTCGGTCATGCCGGCGATGTAGTCGGCGATGGCGCGGGGCAAATCATGCTCGCCGCGGCGTTGGAACTCCGGCGGCAGCAGCCGACGCTCGGACAGGAAGGCGGCGAACAGTTCACGCACGATGCGCTGGGACTTGAAGGTCATGCGCACCACGCGATAGTGCCTGTAGAGGTTGCGGCGCAGGAACGCCTTGAGCGCCTGCTGCTCGGCGCGTAGGGGCTCGCTGAAAGCGGCCAGCGCCGGGGCGGCCCGAACTTCGTCGATGCTGGCGGGGCGTGCCGCCTCGATGTTGGTACGAGTCTGGCGGGTGAGGTCGGTCACCAGGGCGTTGATCATGCGGCGCACGGTTTCATGCACCAGGCGGCGATCTCGAAGCTCGGGAAAGGCAACGCGCACTTCCCGGAGGTGGCGGGCGAAAATCGGAACCTCCTCGAGCGCTTCGAGGTGGATGAGACCGGAGCGGATGCCGTCGTCCACGTCGTGGTTGTCGTAGGCGATTTCGTCGGCCAGGTTGGCAAGTTGGGCTTCAAGGCCCGGCCTTAGGCCCAGCAGGAAGCGGGCGCCCACCTCGCCGAGCCTCTCGGCATTGCGCCGCGAGCAGTGCTTGAGGACGCCTTCGCGGGTTTCGAAGGTGAGATTCAGGCCGTCGAAGGCTCCATAGCGGCTTTCGAGGTGATCCACCACGCGCAGCGACTGCAGGTTGTGCTCGAAGCCACCGTGATCGCGCATGCATTCGTTGAGGGCATCCTGGCCCGCATGACCAAAGGGCGTATGGCCCAGGTCGTGGGCCAGCGCGATGGCTTCCACCAGGTCTTCGTTGAGGCCCAGCACGCGCGCAATGGATCGACCGATCTGCGCCACTTCGATGGAATGGGTGAGCCGCGTGCGGAACAGGTCACCCTCGTGGTTCACGAACACCTGGGTCTTGTACTCCAGCCGGCGAAAGGCGGCGGAATGGACGATGCGGTCGCGGTCGCGCTGGTATTCGCTGCGGCCCTCGGGCGGCGGCTCGGGAATGCGCCGCCCGCGCGAGGCGTGCGGTTGAGCCGCGTAGGGCGCGAGTTCAGGCATGGGCCGCGCGGGCGGCGAGAACGCGTTCCAACACGTCGCGGGAAACCGAATCGTCCAGGTACGCTGCGCCGATGCGCTCGAGGAGGATGAAACGCAGCTTGCCGCCTTCCACCTTCTTGTCGTGCCCCATCAGGTCGATCCAGCGATCGACGCCGAACTGGGGTGCAGACACGGGCAAACCAGCCCGTGCCACGAGCCGTTCGATGCGCCGCACGTCCGCCTCCGCCAGGTGGCCCAGTTCCCGGGACGCGCGTGCGGCCAACACCATGCCAGCGCCGACCGCCTCGCCGTGCAGCCAGGTGCCAAAGCCCAATCCAGCCTCGATGGCGTGGCCGAAAGTGTGGCCGAGGTTGAGCATCGCCCGCGGCCCCGTCTCACGCTCGTCCACGGCCACCACCGCGGCCTTGCACTCGCAGCAACGTTTTACCGCCTCTGCCAGTGCGGCGCGATGGCGCGCCATCAGAGGCTCCATGTTTTCTTCGAGCCACTGGAAAAACGGGGCGTCCATGATGAGTCCGTACTTGATCACCTCGGCAAGCCCGGCAGAGAGCTCGCGCGCCGGCAGTGTGTCGAGCACGGCGGTGTCGGCGATCACAGCGACCGGCTGGTGAAAGGCGCCGATCATGTTCTTCCCCAGGGGATGGTTGATGGCGGTCTTCCCGCCCACAGAGGAATCCACCTGGGCAAGCAGCGTGGTGGGCACCTGGATATAGCTGACACCCCGAAGGTATGTGGCCGCTGCGAAACCCGTGATGTCGCCGACGACGCCACCACCGAGGGCGATCAGCGTTGTCTTGCGCTCGCACCGTGCGCCCAACAGCGCATCGAAGATGCGGTTGAGCGTCTGCCAATTCTTGTTTGCCTCGCCGTCGGGAACGACGACGGGCAGGACCTCCACCCCGGCGGCCTCGAGGGCGCGCTGCAAGGGGTCCAAGTACATGGGCCCAACCACATCGTTCGTGACGATGGCCACCCGCTGCTGGGGGAGGTGAGGAAGATACAGCGATGCGTCTGCGAACGAACCCTCGCCGATATGAATCGGATAGGCGCGGGAGCCCAGGCCGACCGTGACGCTCAGCATGCGCCGCTCCCTTGAGGCGGGGCGGCTTGTTCGGCGAGCAGCCCCTCGAGTCGTGCCACCAGCGCTTTCAGGCTTTGGGTGCTGGTGTCGATGGTTACATGCGCGACCGCCTGATAGAGCGGGTCACGGGCGGCGAGCAACTCCGAGAGTCGGCGGCGGGGGTCGGAGGTCTGTAGCAGCGGCCGGTTGCGGTCATGGCGGGTCCGATGCCAGAGTTCCTCGACTCCCGCGCGCAGGTACACCACCGTACCGCGGTCGCGCAACACGGCACGGTTTTCAGGGCGCAACACCGCTCCCCCGCCGGTGGCGAGAACGATATCTGTCTCACGGGTAAGTTCGTCGATGATGGCGGCCTCACGGGCGCGAAACCCCTCCTCGCCCTCGATCTCGAAAATCACTGGGATGCGGACCCCGGTGCGGGATTCCATCACCTGATCGGCGTCCACGAAGCGCTTATCCAGATGCTGGGCGAGCAACTTGCCAACCGAGGTCTTGCCGGCACCCATCATGCCAACGAGAAAGATCCTTCCTGTATGCAGGCGAGAACACCCGGGGTCTGCGTCATCCATGACTGGATTGTAGGGCAGCGCGCAGCTGCCCAGAGGCCGCGGATCGAGCCGGGCCCGCGCCCGGAGTCCGCCGTCTGCCCCGGGGAAATTGCCGGCGAAATCAACGCGGCGTCAAGTTGTCCTTGACGATGCGAGGTGTCACGAACACCAGCAGTTCACGGCGGTCGTTGAAGCGGCGCTCGTTTCGAAACATGAAGCCCAGCAACGGAATGTCTCCGAGCAAGGGTATCTTTTGTTGCTGGATGGTTTCGTCCTGGGTATAGATGCCGCCGATGCCCACCGTGCCGCCGTTCTCCACCAACACCTCGGTGGTAACCTGCTTGGTCTCGATGGCAGGTCCTGCAGTGGTGGTCACACCGACCGAATCCTTGTTCACGCTCAGCGTCATGATGACGTTATCGTCCGGCGTGATCTGCGGACGGACTTTCAGGCGCAGGACAGCCTTGCGAAACTGGATGGATGTGGCCCCCGAGGCCGTGGCGGTCTGGAATGGGATTTCGGTGCCCTGTTCGATGTTGGCTTCCACGTTGTCGGCTGTGATGACCCGGGGGCTGGAGATGATTTTCCCGCGAGCATCCAGTTGCAGGGCGCTGATTTCAAGGTTGAGAAACCGGGTGAGCGCGCTGTTGAACAGCGAGAAGGTGAACTGGCCAGGGGTGATGCCGGTTCCCAAAGAGGGGGCAGCGAGATTCACCGACAGGGCATCTGGGAAGCCGGACGTGGAGTAGTCCTCCAACTGTTCAGTCTGCACACCCACGGACCTCAGGGCGCCGCCGACCACGAACTGGTTGTTGTCGGAACCGAGGTTGTATCCAGCGCCGCCCGCCACCTGCGTGATGGTGCCCAACCGAGCGCCTAATGAGCGCCCGAAGGTATCCGTCGCTTCCACAATTCGGGCCTCGATCAGCACCTGCTTCACCGCCACATCCACCTTCTTCACCAGCGAAGCGACCTCGTCGAGCTTCGTGGGTGTGTCCTGAACGAACAACGTGTTCGTGCGAACATCCACCACGGCGCTGCCGCGCTTTGAGAGTACTTTCCCGGCCGGGTCAGCCAGGAGCTTTTGTAGCACGTCGGCTTTCTGGTAGTTCAGCTGAAAACTCTCGGTGCGAATCGGTTCCAGTTCTTCAATCTGTTGCTGGGATTCGAGCAGCAATTTCTCTTTTGTAGCCAATTCGTCTCGAGGGGCGATCCAGACCACGTTGCCGTTCTTGCGAAGATCAAGGCCCTTTGATTGCAGAATGATGTCGAGCGCCTGATCCCACGGGACGTCCTTGAGCCGCAAGGTGAGGCTGCCGGCAACCGTGTCGCTGGTGATGATGTTCAGGCCGGTGAAATCCGCAATCACCTGCAGAACAGCCCGCACCTCGACGTTCTGGAAGTTGAGGGACAGTCGGTCACCGGTGTACCCGCGCGCCAGCGAACCTCCGACTTTGTTGGGGTCGTCCACCACGGGCTTGACTTCCACTATCAGGCGATTGTCGGCCTGGTAGGCGGTGTGCTCCCAGTTGCCGCGGGGCGAAATGACCAGACGGGCGTTGACGCCTTGCTTGGATGCCTCGACGGCATCCACCGGCGTGGCGAAGTCCATCACATCCAGGCGCCGCTGTAGGTTAGCCGGTATCTCCGTCTGGAAGAAATCCACGACGACCACCTTCCCCTGGCGACGCAGGTCGATACCCGTGGCGCTGTCCGACATGTCGATCACCACCTGCCCTTCACCGCCCTTGCCCCGCCGGAAATCCACGTTCACCAGAGAGTGTTGGGCGTTCGACTTTGCCGGCGCAAAACCGGCGTCAGCAGCCGCGCGCGGAGCGGCGGCGGCTTCACCGCCACCGAGCAAAGTCAGGGTGTAGGTTTTCCCGTCAATGGCGGTTTCATACCGGAGGGGACGGGAAAGATTGAGTACAACCCTGGTCCGGTTTCCGGATTGCCCGAGGCGAATGGAGCGCAATTCGGCATTCCCGACTTCCTGCGTCGATTTGCCAAGGGCATTGGACGTGCCCAGGAAGTCAATGGCAACACGCGCCGGGTTGCTGACGCTGAAGGCAAGTGGCGGCTGCGCCAGCGGTTCGCGAGTCGTGATCTTTACGACAACCCTTCCCCCTTGAGAGGGCCGGACATCAATGGCCGAGATGGCATTAGGTGGCGGCTCATCGGTCCCATTCGCCGCAGTCGCGACTGGACCCGGTGCCAGGAGCGCAAAGACGGCAGACAGCGCTAGCAAGGGCCGGATCCAAACTGCAAGGAAATTTTTCATTTCTCGGACTCCTACTCATCGAGCAACTGGAGGCTGCTCGTCCGCTCGGACCAGACGCCCGCGTTGTCCTGAATAACTTCTTTGAGCACGATGGAGGTCTCCGTTATCTTCGAAATCACCCCGAAGTTCTGGCCCAGGTAGTTGCCGGCCTTGACCTGGTAGATGACGTTTTCCGGGGTTCGAATGAGTGCAAAGATGTTCTTGTTCTTGTCCTGCAAAGTACCAACCATTTTGAGATTCTCAAGAGGGTAGCTCTCGAGATCCTCCCGAATCTCCCGTTGTGCGGCCTTTGGCACTTCCTGAGCAGACCCAAATTTCTCGTCTTTTCGTGGACGAAACGGGTCAGGAAGCTCAGCCGCGTTGTAGGAGAATGGCTCATAGGGCGTGACCCGCGGCAACGGTTCCACGCGCCCACGCACGTTGGCGTCCGAGGAGCGGACGAATTCCCGAAGGTCCTGATGCTCCTCTCCGCAGCCCGCCGTGACCATGATCGCGAGGATCGGCGCACCCAAGCGCCGCGCATTCATTTCTTCGCCTCCTTGACCTGCTTTTTCCGCTGGGCTTGTTGCTCGGTATCGTCGAGATAGCGGTAGGTCTTGGCGGTGGCGTCAAACATCAGCAAGCCGTCTTTTTCCGCTTGCAGTTGCACGTCAGTGAGGGTAACGATTCGGGACAACTGCGAAACGTCACTCGCGAAAGCACCGAAGTCATGATAGGTGCCTCGCAGCTTCAGCGTGATTGGTTTTTCGGCGTAGAACTCCGACACTGTCTCATTTAGCGCCGGAGCGAATAGCGCGATCTTCAAGCCCCTGCTCAGGACGGCCTGGTTGATGTCATTCAGAAGCGCCTCCATCTCCGACTTGTTTGGCAGCTGCCGCAACATTTCCCCAAAGGTTTGCTCCACATCAAGAAGTTGCTTCCGATAGGCATCCAGGTTGATAGCCTGCGATTTTTTCTGGGTGAATGCCTCTTTCAGTTCGACTTCTTTCTTTCGCGCTGCCGCCAGATCGTTGATTTGAGATGCCCAGTCAAGCGAGTACCCGGCGAGAATGACCACAATGAGCAGCACGAACAGCACCCCGAGCTTCGGGAAGACGGGCCAACTGCCGATCTCGCGGGGGTCGAGGCGACGCAGGTCGTTAAGATTCATGGCGGTGTGATCGTCAGCTGTTCGGCTTTTGCGCCTTACCCTGTTGCGCCTCCCGCGACTTCTCGCGCGTGAGGTTCACAGTCAGAGTGAACTCGCTGAGGTTCTGTTTCTCGCCGGCCCCCTCCTTCAACACCACGAGCGTGGGTGACTCGAGGAACGGCGACACTTCCAGGTTTCGCATGAAGGTGGAGA
>JBIIUM010000180.1:0-6601 GCA_044339985.1 Burkholderiales bacterium
GAGGAACTCTGGGGCGGTCGCCGCCCGCTGCCCAGCCGGGCGGCGGCGGGGCGGCATCCCGGCGCAGAAGCGCGCCCCTGATGAACCGGGCACCCGTCTGTGGCGGGTGCGGCCGGAGGCCTGCAACAGACGCGCATGGAGGCGCCGCGTGCGCCTTCTGATCGTCACGCTGTCCCACCGGCAACCTGCCTGGGTGGCCGCTGGCTTCGACGAATACGCGCGACGCATGCCCCGGCAGGCACGCCTTGAACTGGTGGAGCTGCGCCCAGAGCCTCGGCCCGACGGCGCCAGGCCTGCGGTGGTGGCGAAACTGCAGGAGCGTGAGGCCGAACGCCTCGCCGCAGCCGTTCCGCGCGGCGCCTTGAAGGTTGCGCTGGACGAGCGCGGCGTCGCCTTGAGCACACTGCAATTCGCCGGCCGCATGGGAGACTGGCTCGCCGAAGGCCGCGACGCGGCCTTCCTCGTGGGCAGCGCCGATGGTCTGGCTGCCTCGGTGCGACAGAACGCGGACGTGGTGCTGGCGCTATCGTCCTTCACCCTGCCCCACGGCCTGGTGCGCGTGCTGCTTGCAGAGCAGCTCTACCGCGCGTGCTGCGTGCTGCACAATCATCCCTATCACCGCGATTGAAAAACCTCCCGTGAGCGATTCCGCGCTACCAATCTACCTGGCTTCCCGCAGCGCCCGCCGACGCGAGATCTTGCGGCAATTGGGCGTGCCCTTCGTGCTGCTGCCCTTGCGGGAAGCCGCCGGGCGTCCTGCGGACGTGGACGAAACGTCCCTGCCTGGCGAAGATCCGACGGCCTATGTTCAGCGGGTGGCGCGGCTCAAGGCCGAAGCCGCCTGGGGGTTGCTGGAGCAGCGCAGGCTGCCCGCCAGACCCGTGCTGGGCGCCGACACCACCGTGGCCGCCGGCGGGGAGATCCTCGGCAAGCCCGCCAACCGTGCCGATGCCGTGCGCATGCTGCGGCTGCTGTCCGGCGGCGTTCATGCGGTGCACACGGCGGTGGCCTTGCGGTTACATGACCGCCTGGAGCTGCGACTGTCCAGCACGAATGTGGAGTTCAAGCCTCTCGACGAACAGGCCATCGCCGCTTACGTGGATTGCGGCGAACCCATGGACAAGGCGGGCGCCTACGGCATCCAGGGCAAGGCGGCCATGTTCGTGAAGCACCTGCAAGGCAGCTACACCGGCGTGGTGGGCCTGCCCGCCTGGGAAACCGCCGAGTTGCTGGGCGCCTTCGGTTACCGCCTGCCATGAGCGAGGAGATTCTGGTCAACGTCACGCCGCAGGAGACGCGCGTGGCCCTGATGCAGCAAGGCGTCGCCCAGGAGCTGCATGTGGAGCGCGCCGCCTCCCGCGGGTTGGTGGGTAACCTGTTCCTCGGCGTCGTGAGCCGCGTGCTGCCGGGGATGCAATCGGCCTTCATCGATGTGGGCCTGGACCGCACTGCCTTCCTGCACGTGGGAGACATCTGGACCCAGCGCGGCGGCGAACAGCCCCGCCCCATCGAGAAGATCCTCCATGACGGTGACTCGCTGCTGGTGCAGGTGGTGAAGGACCCCATCGGCACCAAGGGCGCGAGGCTGTCCACGCAGGTGAGCATCGCCGGGCGCTTCCTGGTGTACTTGCCGCAGGAGTCGCACATCGGTGTGTCACAACGCATCGAGGACGAAGCCGAACGCACGCTGTTGCGCGAGCGCCTGGTGGCGCTGCTGCCGGCCGGCCATCAGGGCGGCTACATCGTGCGCACCATGGCCGAGACGGCCACCGACGCCGAGCTGGCCGCCGACCTGGATTACCTGCGGCGCGTCTGGGGCGGCATTCAGGAACGCGCCCGCGCCAGCAGCGCCCCGGCGCTGCTGTACCAGGACCTCGACCTCAGCCTGCGGGTGCTGCGCGACTTCGTCTCGGCCTCCACAGAGCGGGTGCTGGTGGATTCGCGAGAGACCTTCCAGCGCCTGCGCCAGTTCGCCGGCGAGTTCAACCTGCCCTTCGCCGACACCGTGCAGCATTACCCTGGAGAGAGGCCGTTGTTCGAACTCAACGGCGTGGAAGAAGAGATCGAGCGCGCCCTGGGGCGGCGCGTGGCGCTCAAGTCGGGTGGCTATCTCATCATCGACCAGACCGAGGCGCTGACCACGGTGGACGTGAACACCGGCGGCTTCGTGGGCGGGCGCAGCTTCGATGACACCATCTTCAAGACCAATCTGGAGGCCGCCCAGGCGATCGCCCGCCAGCTCAGGCTGCGCAACCTGGGCGGCATCATCACCCTCGATTTCATCGACATGGACAGCGAGACCCACCGCCAGGCGGTGCTTGCCGAATTGCGCAAGGCCCTGGCGCCCGATCGCACGCGAATGACGGTGAACGGCTTCACCTCACTGGGGCTGGTGGAGATGACGCGCAAGCGCACCCGCGAGAGCCTTGCCCACGTTCTGTGCGAACCCTGCCCCACCTGCGGAGGGCGCGGCGAGCTCAAGACCGCACGCACGGTGTGCTACGACATCCTGCGCGAATTAGTGCGCGAATCGCGGCAGTTCGACGCTGCGGAGTTCCGCGTGCTGGCCTCGCAGAAAGTGATCGACACCTTTCTCGACGAAGAGGCCCAGAGCCTCGCCATGACCGAGGAGTTCATCGGCAAGCCGGTGCGTCTGCAGGTGGAGTCGCTCTACAACCAGGAGCAGTACGACATCGTTCTGGTGTAGCGCGGCCGCGGACTAGCCCTTGTTGGCGGCGCCGCGACCTTTCGCGGCACGGCCCTTTCCGAGTGCCACGGGCGCGGCCCGGGCATGCGCCACCAGCACCATCACCGCCACCGAGGCGAGCCGGTTGCGGGCGCTGTCGGCGCGGCTGGTGAGCACGATGGGCACGCGCGCGCCCAGCACGATGCCGGCGCTCTCGGCCCCGGCGAAGTACTGCAGTTGCTTGGCGAGCATGTTGCCCGACTCGAGGTCGGGCACCACCAGGATGTCCGCCCGGCCCGCCACGGGCGAGTTGATGTGCTTGACGCGCGCCGCCTCGAGGCTGATGGCGTTGTCGAAGGCCAGCGGACCGTCCAGAAGGCCCCCGGTGATCTGACCTCGGTCGGCCATCTTGCACAAGGCCGCCGCATCGAGGGTGGACTGCAGGCGGGGATTCACCGTCTCCAGGGCCGAAACGATGGCCACCCGAGGCCGCGCGATGCCCAGCACGTGGGCCAGCTCGATCGCGTTTTGCACGATGTCGGCCTTGTCCTCCAGGGTGGGCCGGATGTTCACGGCGGCATCGGTGAGCAACAGCAGCCGCGGGTAGGCGGGCACGTCCAGCACGAACACGTGGCTGGTGCGCCGCGCCGTGCGCAACCCGGTGCCGGAGGCCACCACGGCGCCCATGAGCTCGTCGGTGTGCAGACTGCCCTTCATGAGCGCGCTCACTTCTCCCGCCCGGGCCAGGGCCACCGCACGCGCCGCGGCGGCATGGCTGTGCTCGGTGGATTCGATACGTACCGCGGTCAGGTCGGCGCCCGCAGCACGGGCCACGGCGCGGATCCTGGCCTCGGGGCCCACCAGCACGGGCACGATCAGGCCGCGCGCCGCCGCCGCCAGAGCGCCCAGCAGCGAATCGTGATCGCAGGGATGCACCACCGCCGTTGCCACCGCGGGCGCTCGCTGCGCCGCGCGCAGCAGTTTGGCGAAGGTGCCGTGGGCCTTTTCTGCCATGTTCAGGGGTGGGGCGGCGTTTGCGAGCCCGAGATTACCTCACGCGCGTGGCGCACGATCATGGCTTCTTCATCCGTGGGCAACACCCAGGCCGACACGGACGAGGAGGGACTGCTGATGCGCGCACCGCCCGCGGCGTTGGCCGCCGGGTCAACCTCCACACCCAGCCAGGCCGCCGCTTCGCAGACCCGGGCGCGAATCGCGGCCGCGTTCTCGCCGATGCCGGCGGTGAAAACCAGGGCATCCAGGCCGCCCAGGGCAGCGGCGAGCGAGCCCAGTTCCCGGCCGATGCGATAGACGAACAGGTCGATGGCCAGCCCCGCCGCTGGCGCCGGGCTCGACAGCAGCGTGGCCATGTCGGCAGACAGGCCCGACACCCCCAGCAGGCCGCTGCGCCGGTACAACAGGTCTTCCAGGGCGCGCGCGTCCATGCCGCGTTCGTCCATGAGCCACAGCAGCACGCCAGGATCGAGCGCGCCGCTGCGGGTGCCCATGGGCAGACCCTCCAGCGCCGTGAAACCCATGGTGGTGGCGACACTGTGCCCGCCGCGCAAGGCGCACATGCTGGCGCCGTTGCCCAGGTGCAGCACCACCGCGCGACCGCCAGCGGCGCGCGCATCCAGCGCGGGCAGCGCGCCGGCGATGTACTCGTAGGACAAGCCGTGGAAACCATAGCGCTGCACGCCGGCCTCGTGCAGCTCCGCGGGCAGCGCATAGCGCTGCGCCACGGGCGGGTTGCTGGCGTGGAAGGCGGTGTCGAAGCAGGCCACCTGGGGCAGCGCGGGTCTGCTGGCCAGCAGGCGGCGGATGGGCGCGAGGTTGTGGGGCTGATGCAGGGGTGCGAGGTGCCCGAGGCGCTCAAGCTGCTCCAGGATGGCGGCGTCCACCCGCACCGGTGCCGCGAAAGTCCGGCCCCCGTGCACCACGCGATGCCCCACGGCGGCCAGAGGGATATCCGGCAACTGCTCGTCCACCAGCGCCAGGACTGCCTCCATGGCGGATACGGGGTCGGGCGGCTGCGGATCGGGCCAAGCGCGTTCCGTCACATGCCCCGTTGCATCGCGCACCACCAGGCGCGGCACGTCGCCCGGACGGTCAAGGCGGCCCCGCAGCAGCCACCCACCATCGGCCCCATGAACGCCGAACTTGAGGGAGGAGGAACCGGCGTTCAGCACCAGGATTGCGCCGGCCGGACGCACATCCTGGTCCATGGGCAGCGCACCGCCCGTTGTTGCGCCCGGCTCCGCCATGGCCGGGGAATTCAGGACGGCTCGGCCGCGGTGCCGGCGACTTTCGCCTTGATCACGAGGAGCTCGTTCAGCTGCCTGGCGAGGATCTCGCGCTGCCCTTCGAGCGACTTGGCACGCTCCTGCAAGGCACCCACGTCATCGCTGATCTTTCGGATTCCCTCCACGCGCCGCTCGAGCAGCTTGTGGTGCTCCCGCAACTGGTTGGACAGCGGCACTAGAGAGCTCCCGAGCCAGGCCTCAAAGTCTGTCCGCACCCGCAGAAAGGCCCAACGGGCTTCGCTGGCGAGCTGGTCGTAGAACTTGCGTACCACCAGGAACTTGGGGTTCATGATGTTCACCGGGTCGGCGCAAAAGTTCTGCGTGGCCGTCTTGAGCTGTGCCACTCGCAGGAAGTGCTTCTCGAGGCTGAGCGCGGGCGGGGAGAGTTTTGGAAACCGGTGCTTCTCGTGGAACAGCTGGTAGACGCCCTGCACGAACTCGCTGGTCTGGCTGGAAAACTCGATCAGGCGATTCGACCTTTGCTCGAACTGATCGAACAGCGCGCGCATGCTTCGCATCAGCCCGTTGGTGGTCCAACTTGCCTCGATGATTTTGCGGTTGTCGCTCATGAGGGTTTCCAGCTCCGAGTCGTCGAGCGAGGCGAGCAGTTCGTGACCCCGTCGCAGCACGGTGCCATAGTTGACCCGGAAGGAGTCCAGGTTGCGCTGGTAGGCAACCTTGTCCTGTTCCAGGCGCGCCAGCATCAGCTTCCCAAGCTCGCGGTTTTTCCCTGAAAGCTGGGATAGCTCGCGCAACTCGTCCACGATGGCGCCGTGCGCCGAGCGCACGCCCTCGAAGGAGGCATCCAGGATGGCGCCGATGTCCCGCTGCACGGAGGCGCGCAGGATGGCCTGCTTGGCCGGAACGATTTCCTCCGCGAGGACACGCTCGAGCTCGGCGATGCGGCTCTTCTGAAGCAGCGCCGGGTCCTTCCTGACGCGCGCCACCAGCGCCTTCTGGGCGGAGAGGGCGATGACGTGGCCCCGTGGCAGCTCGAGGATGTTGGCGGTTTCGTCGATCTGACGCTGGAGGTTCGCCTCGATCTGGGCGTCGGACTTCAGCTCGTCCCACATGAGGTCGATCTTGTTGAGGACGGCGATGGACCGGGCCACCCTGCCCCGAACGAACTGGTTCCATACGTCGAGATCGGACTTGGTGACGCCGGTATCCACCGCCAGAAGGAACAGCACCGCATGGGCATTTGGGATCATGCTCACCGTGAGCTCGGGCTCGGTGCCCAGAGCGTTGAGCCCTGGCGTGTCGAGGATCACCAGCCCGCTTTTTAGCAACGGGTGCGGAAAGTTGATCAAGGCATGGCGCCAGGCGGGGATCTCCACGCGCGACAGGCGCGCGCTTGCCACCGTGCTGGTGAAGGCCCCCCCTTCCGGGAGCAGCCCGAGGGCATCGGCTTCTTCCAGGGAGACGCTCTTGCATTCGGTCAACGCGGACAACGACTTCTGCAGCTCCTCGGGGTTGTCCATCCGAAGCTTGATCTTCACCCATTCGATGGGGCGGTACTTGAGCGCGCTGATGGTCTCGTCCGAGCGGCGGGTCTCGATGGGCAGAAGGCGGATGTAAGGCTCCTCGGCGCCATCATGAAATATCTCCGTGG
>JBIIUM010000043.1:0-21036 GCA_044339985.1 Burkholderiales bacterium
GCGCTCATGCCGGCACCACCCGCCCGTCCAGCAGTTCGATCACCCGGTCGCAGCGGCGCGCGAGCCGCGGGTCGTGGGTGACGAGCAGGAAGGCCACGGCCTGATCGCGGTTCACCTCGCGCATCAGGTCGAAGGCTTCGTCCGCGCTTTTGGTGTCGAGGTTGCCGGTGGGCTCGTCGGCCAGCACCAGCGCGGGGCGGCGCACCAGCGCGCGGGCGATGGCCACGCGTTGCTGCTGCCCGCCGGAGAGGGCGCGCGGCAGTTTGTGGGCGTGCTCGGCCAGCCCCATGCGCGCAAGCAGCGCCAGAGCCTCCGCGCGCATGGGCTCGGAGGCCCGGCCGGCGCCGATGATCATGGGCATCATGACGTTCTCCACCGCCGTGAAAGCAGGAATGAGGTGGTGGAACTGGAACACGAAACCGAGGCTCGAGCCACGCAGCGCCGTGACGCCGGCCTCGTCCTCGGTGTCCAAGGGCCGGCCCTCCAGCTCCACCACGCCCGAACTGGGCCGCTCCAGCAACCCGACGATGTTGAGCAGCGTGCTCTTGCCCGAGCCCGAGGGCCCGATGAGCGCTGCGAACTCGCCGCGCGCCAGGGCGAGGTCGATGCCGTGCAGCACCTCCACCTCCACCGCGGTGCCCACGTTGTAGGACTTGCGCACCTGGCGCAGGCGCAGCAGCGGCCCGTCAGCCATGGCGGATCGCATCCACCGGATCGAGCCGCGCGGCACGGCGCGCTGGAATGGCCGCGGCCAGCACGCCCACGGCCAGGGCCACGGCCGCGGTGCCCGCCACCAGCTCGGACGTGACCTCGGGGCGGAACAGCACCGTGCCGTCGGGATTGCGGAACACCTGCGCAAAGGCGCGCGCCAGCACCAGTCCTCCCAGGGCGCCGAGCGCCGCGCCCAGCGTGCCGAGAATCGCGCCCTGCAACAGGAACACGCCGAGGATGGCGCGCCGCGAGGCCCCCATGGCGCGCAGGATGCCGATCTCGCGCGACTTCTGCACCACCGACACCACCAGCACGCTGGCGATGCCCAGGGCCACGATCAGCACCACGAAGGCGCGGATCAACCGGTTGGTGAGCGTCTGGTTGGACAGCGCCGCCAGCAGCTGGGCGTTGGTCTGCATCCACGATTCGGCCAGCGCGCCGGTCTGGCCCTCGATGCGGCGGGCGATAGCCTCGGCCTGGAACAACCGGTCCACTCGCACGTCGATGTTGGACGCGCCGCCGGCCAGGTCGAGCAGGTTCTGGGCGAGCTTGAGGGTGATGAACACCCAGCGCCGGTTCAGGTCGCGGGCGCCCACGTCGAAGATGCCGGTGACGGTGACCACCTCGTCGCGGTCCTCGGCGGAGCGGATGCGCAGCTTGTCTCCCAGGGCCAGGCCCAGGTCCTTGGCCAGGTCGAGACCGATCACGGCATCGGTGCCCTGCAGGGCGAAGCGCCCCTGCCGCATGTAGTCGCCCATGCGCACGATGCGCAGATAGCGCGCCGTGTCCACCCCCAGCAGCGCCACCGACTTGCTGGCCTCGCCGCGTACTGCGAAGGCCGGCCCCGAGGCCATGGGCGAGACCGCCACCACGCCGGGCACCGCTTCGACCAGCGGGATCATGGCCTGCCACTGGTCGATGGAGCGCAGCCGCTGGGCGCGGGTCTGCACGGTGCGGGCGGCGGTGCCGGAGGCTTCCAGCACCGTGCGGGTGCGCTCCTCGGGCGGGCGCATCACCACATGCGCCTGGGTGCCCAGAGTGCGGGCGATGATGCTCGATTGCAGCCCGGCGATCAGGGCCGCGAGGAAGATGCTCACCGCCACACCCGCGGATATGCCCGCCAGAATGAGCGCGGTTTGCATGCGGCCCTCGCGCAGGAAACGCAAGGCCACCATGGCCTGGAAGGGCAGCGCCAGTGTCAACGCCGCACGCGCACCCGGGTGCCCTCGCCCACGCGCGCTTCCGAGGGCGGCACCACCAGATCGCCGGCCCGCAGCCCCTCGAGGATCTCCACCGAGCCCACGCCGCGGGCGCCCAGGCGCAGCGCAGCGCGCCGGGCGTGCCCGTCTCGCAGCGCCAGCGCCCAGGGGGCGCCCTCGCCGGCCTCGCGCACCGCCTCGGCCGGAAGCAGCAGCGCCTGGCGCCGGGTGGCCACGGCGATCTCGCCCGACACCGTCATGTCGGTGCGCAGGAACGCCGGCGGCGAGGGCACGCGCAGCTTCACCTCCACCGTGCCGCGCTGCGGATCCACCGCCGGCGCCACCGTGAGCACTTCGGCATCGAAAACCTCCGCCGGGAAAGCGTCGCTGGACACCCGCGCGCGCAACCCGGTGGCGATCAGGGCGAGGTTCTTCTCGTCCACGTTGAGCTGGATTTGCGGCTCGCCCACGGCGAGGGTGAAGAGCTTGTCGCCGGCCCGCACCAGATCGCCGGGCTCGGCGCCGCGCCGCAGCACCCGCCCCGCGGCGGGCGCCCGCACCTGGGTGTAGCCGAGCTTCGCCTCGGCCAGGGCGAGGGCCGCACGGGCCTGCTGCAGGCGTGCGGCCGCCAGCTGCGCGTCGGCGCCCCTGGGGCGCGCCGCCTCCGCCTGGGCGAGAGCACTTCGGTACTGGGCCTCGGCGGTGTCGAGAGCGCGCTGGGCGTCGTCCATGCTCGCCTCGCTGTAGAAGCCCTGGCGGTACAGCTGCGTTACCCGGGCGTGTTCGCGGCGGGCCGCCTGGCGAGTGACTTCCGCCTGGCGCAACTGCTGCTCGGCCACGGGGCCGACGCTGGCGCGCAACTGCTCGGCGCGCGCCAGCGCCTCGCCCAGGGCGGCGCGGGCCTGCTCCACCGCGGCGCGCGCTTCTTCGTCGCGCAGGCGCGCCAGCAACGCGCCGGCGGCCACGCGATCACCCTCCTGCACGGGCACCGCCGCGATCACGCCCGCCACCTGCGCACCCGCCTCCACCCGCGAGGCCGCGACGACACGACCGGTGGCCGCCACGGTGACCGCCAGATCGCCCTGCACCACTTCCACCACTTGAGCGCCTGTACCCATGAACGCCAGCCCGCCAAGGGCAAGCACCGCCGCCACCGCCACGGCGACAACGGCCAGCCACGGACGCGAGAAGCGAAAAGGGGGGAGGGGCAAAGGGCGGGCTCGGGTGGGGTCGCGGCAAACAAGGCGGCTCCGGGCGCATTCTAGCGGCACCACCCACCGGCGGTTCGGTGCGGCAGACCAGCGGCGGCGCAGTGCTCCGGGACAGGCACGCTGCGCCGCTGAGCGGCGCCTGCGAGATCGTCCACCTTCAAGCGGTGGAGATCCTATGATGGCCGCCGTGCCCGCGACGGGGTGTGCGCTGCCCCAGGCCCCGCACAGCCGCACCGGCGCCCGGGCAGCCGTTCAGCGCAGTTCGGCGGCCTTCAGCTCGCGCTTCCAGAGCAGCCGGCCGGCAGCATCGTAGGACTCCAGGGCGAGCACCCGCGCCGCCTTGGGTCCATACAGGCGCAGCATGCCAAAGCTGCGCTGGGTGAGCAGGGTACCCTCCACCAGATCGGGGTTGGCGCGCTCGTTGTCGCCCGGGTTGGTGGCCACGCCGCCGGTGAGGGGCGAGGAGGTGAACTCGTGCAGCGGGTAGCTGCCCGGGCGCTCCAGGCGCAGCAACTGGGAGAAGTGCCGGTCGCCGGAGAGAAACACCACCCCCGGGATGCGCCGCTCGGTGAGCCAATCGAGCAGCTCGCGTGCCTCGTCGGGATAGTTCTGGAAACTCTCGAAGCGGCTGACGCGGTTCCAGAACTGCGTGCCGGCAGCCACCACCTTGAACGTTGCGCGCGAGGACAGCAGTGCCTGCTTGAGCCACTCCAGCTGCGCGGCGCCGAAGAGCCGCTTGGCGGACACCCTGGGGTAATCGTTGGGGTACCGGTACCAACGGTCATCGAGCACGAACACGTCGGCATCGGCCAGGGTGAACTGGGTGAAGACCCCGGGAACACCGGGCAGCCCGTGGGTGGGATTGGGCCAGTAGCGGCGGAAGGCTTCAAGCGAGGCACCCTTGTGGATGAAGGAGCCGTCGGCGTCGTTGGGGCCGAAGTCGTGGTCGTCCCAGGTGGCGTAGTGGTAGGTGCCGCGCCACAGCCCAGCGAGGGCGGGCTCCTCGCGATAGGCGCGGTAGCGTGCGCTCATGCCCTCCAGGCTGGTCCATTCGGGCTCTCGAAGATACACGTTGTCCCCTAGCCAGAGCATGGCGTCGGGGTGCTTGGCCGCAATGGCATCGAAGATGCCGTATTCGCCGCCCCAGGGGGTACCGGGCCGGTCGAAGCGGTCGTTCAGGTAGCTGCAGGAGCCGAAGGCGAGGGTGGCCTCGGGCGGGTCGGTGCGGTACTGCCACAGCGGGCGGGTGCGAAACCCCCCTTCGGCCGCCTCGGTGCCGTCCACGCTCACACGGTAGCGATAGGCAGTGCCAGGCTCCAGGCCGGTCAGGCGCAGCACTGCGGCGAAGTCGCCCTCCTCGCTGGTGAGACGCTCAAGCTGGCGCATCCGTGCCGGATCGGCTTCGGGGTGGTAGCGCACCGCCACCCGCGCTGCGCCACGGGTCTGCGCCCAGAGCACGAACAGCGACTGCTCCACCGGGCCATGCATGAGCGACAACGCGGGCGCCTCGGCCATGGCCGGACGTGACACGCCCAGGGATGCGAGCAGCATCAGGGGAAACAGCAAGAGGATGGCACGGCGGCGCATGGGGACCTCCTCCAGAGGATGGAATGCCGCAGCATGGCACGGGGCCCTGCCGTTCGCATCCCCGTGTCGTCGATTACGGCGATGCCATGACGGCGCTTTTCACGGCCGGGCAGGCAAGCGCCTCGAAATCCGCCGCCAGGGCGGCGGATGTTTCGCTCAAGCGGCGCTTCTGGGCATCGGTCATGAGGGACGACACCTGGGCAATCATGGCGAAGCTGCGGGCGCGGTTGATCTCGAGCTTGGCGCGCAACGCCGGGGTGTACCAGCGCTCGGGCTCGGCGAACAGCTCCTCGAGCTGGGGCCGCAATGCCTCGGGCTGGTCACGGTGCCCGGCCAATGCCGCGCGCAACCCAGCCTGCCAGCGCTCGCGGCTATGGAGCATCTCGGCCTGGGAGGAATCGAGCGCCGCGCTCCACCGGTCCACCACCTGACGCTGCTCCCGGGTGAGAGGCCCGGTCCAGAACTCCAGCCGCTCGCGGGTGCGCGCTGCCCGCGCCGCGGCCACATCCGCGTGGGCGGCGTCCACGAACTCCCGGCGGAACTTGCTGTTGCCCTTTTCCAGGGCGCGGCCCAGTTGCTCGAGCTGCCGGTCGGTGAGGCTGGACGCCAGCAGCGCTAGCCGCGGGCTGGCCTCCTGGGCCATGGTGCGGCCAAAGCCACGCACGTCGGCGAAACGCGCTTCTACCTGGGCGGCCGTGATGCCTGCGCGCAACGCCGCATCCGTCTGCCGCAACCAGCCCGCATACGCCACCAGCTGGGTGCGGCAATGCCACTGCTTGAAATCCGCCAGCTGACTCGCGAGGGCCAGGGATTGGCGCTCACCGAGCGGCACGTAGCTCTCGAGCGTCCAGGCCACCACGCGCTCGGCCTGGCCGTAGGCGAACTGCACCCGCGAGCAACCCGGCGCGGCGAGCACCGCCACGAGGATGCTCGCGGCAATGAATCGGACTCGTCTCATGATGAGCTAACAGACATCAGCAGGCCGGGCGGGGTTCCTCTGCGCCCTCGAGGGACCACCCGCGGGACATGCCGGCGACGCAAGCGGGCCCCTGGGCCCGCGGTGTCTGGCCCCGCGGCGGCCACGACAGGCGCACTACCCGCAGGCGCTGTGGCATATTCCAGCCATTGCGTCATTCCCGCTCACCCGGGCGGGGCGCCACCAAGGAGAACGATCATGCACCGCACAATCGCCGGACCGCTCGCCGCGACTCTGCTGGCAACGATGGTGTCCATGCCCACGCGTGCAGCCGACACGGGCCGTTCCAAACAACGGGACCCCATGAGCTACTGTCGGCAGATTGCCAACGAAGAACGCATGATGTTCCAGAATCGCACGAACTTCATGAACACCTGCCTCAAGGGCCAGGCGTCGACGGCGGCCTACCCGCCGAAACTCTCTCCCCAGGAACGCATTGCCGAGTGCACCCATGATGCGAGCGCCATGGCGCTCAAGGGTGTGGAGCAAACGAAATTCATGGAGGACTGCATGAACGGCTGAAGGTCCGCTGCCCGCCCTTGCGAGGCGCACTGGCCGCTGGGCGGGTTTGCGCGGACGCCGCGGGGGGCGGGGGGAAGCTCAGGCGCCCAGCCTGCCCACCGTCATCCGCACGTCGTACTCGAACGCCACGCGGCCATGGCGCTGGTGTTGGTCCCATAGGGCTCGCAGGGCAGCCATGTGTCCGGTGCGGTCTTCGCGCGGCACGAAAGAGCTGGACAGGTGCCGGGCCACCAGCCCCTCCCAATCGAACTCCTGGCGGTTATCCAGCACGAAGTTCTCCGGCGTTGCCGGGGCGAAGAATTCCGCCAGCACCGCCTCGTCCACGTTGCGGTGCACGACCTTCAGGTACTCGGGGCAGTGGGCCACCAGCAGCGCCTCGTAGCCGTGAAGAAAGGGCGTGGTGTCCAGCCGCCGGTCGTTCCACACCAGGGCCACATGCCCGCCGGGGCGCAGGATGCGGGTGAATTCGGCGCGGGCAAGCTGCCGGTCGAACCAGTGAAAGGCCTGGCCAGCGCTCACCAGATCGACGCTGGCGGCGGCAAGGCCGGTGGCCTCGGCGCGCCCGCCCACGCTGGAGAAACGGCCGTGGGTGCCGAGCAGCGCGTCGCCCGCGGCGCGCATCTCGCCGTTGGGCTCCACCCCGATGACACGATGCCCGGCATCGAGAAGCACTTGCGCAAGCAAGCCGGTGCCGCTGCCCACGTCGGCAATGGTGACGGCGTCATTCCAACCGCAGGCGGTGGCCAGGCGCACCGCCAATTCGGGCGGATAACCGGGACGGGCGCGCACATAGTCGGCCACGCGTCCGGTGAAGCGCGCCGTGGTGTCGGGAGGCGAAACTGGCATGGGGCTTGAAGGGCCGATGAAAGCCGGGCGCGTTGACAGGGGTTTCACCAGACACATAGCATAACGGCCGCTCGTGACGCTTTCGGCGTCAAGGAAACCGACCGCAATCGCTCCATCGTGAGCGTCCGTGCTCGATCTCGATGCGCGGATTCACAACATTCGGCGGACTCATCGGAGCAGGGAGGATTCTCATGCGCTTTGTCTCGCTGACCGCCGTCGCGGCCCTGGCCATCCTCACCGCGGCGCCCGCCGTGGCCCAGGACACCATCAAGATCGGCATCGTGGTGGAGGCCACCGGCCCCAACGCCGAAGCCGGAGTGTTCACCCTCAACGGCGCCAAGCTCGCGCTCGAGGAGATCAACGCCGCAGGCGGCGTGCTGGGCAAGAAGCTCGAACTCAAGCCCGAGGACAACCAGTCCACCAATCCCGGCACCGTGCTGGCCTTCTCCAAGTTGTTCGGTGAGAAAGGCATCGTGTCCATCATCGGCCCCATTCGCAGCACCCAGATCCAGGCGGCCTCGCCCACCATCGCCAAGGCCGGCATCCCCACCATGATCGGCGGCACCGACCCCAGCCTCACCAAGGTGAACAACCGCTGGGTGTTTCGCGGCCGGCCCAACGATTCCTACAGCTCCCGCGTGATCGCCGACTTCGGGGTCAACACCCTCAAGAAGCAGAAGTGGGCCATCGTGCACTCCACCGACGCCTTCGGTTCGGGCGGCATGAACGCCCTCACCGCGTCGCTCAAGGCGCTGGGCGTCACGCCGGTGCTGGTGCAGGGCTACACCAACAACTCCCAGGACTTCACCCCCGTGGTGCTGGCGGTGAAGAAATCCGGCGCCGACATCATCGGCACCTACATGACCAACTCGCCGGACGTGGGCATCTTCGCCAAGCAGCTGCGCCAGTTGGGCGTGACGGCCGACTGGGTGGGATCGCCCTCGCTGGTTTCGGTGACAGCCATGGAGCTGGCCGGGCCGGCGCTCAACGGCGTGCACAGCGTGGCCGACTTCACACCCGACGCCAGCGCCGAGTCCAAGGCCTACACGGCCAAGTACAAGGCGGCCTACAAGCTCGATCCGGATGTCTATTCCAGCTGGGCCTATGACGCCATGCGCATCCTCGCCCGTGCCATCGGCGATGCGAAAAGCACCGAGCCCGAGGCCATTCGCAAGGGCATCGTGGGCATCCAGGGCTGGAAGGGCGTGGAAGGCACCTACAGCTTCGACGACAAGGGCGACGGCCTGCGCGGCTACAACGTGGTGCGCATCGACAACGGCAAGGTGGGCTTCATCAAGCACATCGACTTCAAGGACTGAGGTCTTCAAGGGGAGAGCGCCTTCACCGCGCCGGAGCCGGGCACTTGAGAATCCGGCCCGGCGCGGCCCGTGCCGCGAGACCGGTTGCCGTCCTTTGGCGCCCCCCGTGCCCCCGACCCTGAGCACAAACCCTCCGTGGAAGCCCTGACCAACAACCTGCAGGTGATCTTCCAGGGCCTTGCCCTGGGCAGCATCTATGCACTCGTGGCGCTGGGCTTCGTGCTCATCATCCGCGCCACCAACGTGGTTAACTTCGCCCAGGGCGATTTCGCCATGCTGGGCGGCTATGCCATGGTGCTGTTTTTCTCGGCACTGGGCTGGCCGTACGCGCTGGCGCTGGTGGCGGCGCTGGTGGTGATGGCCATCTTCGGGGTGCTGTTCAACTACGGCGTCTACTACCCGCTGCGCCACCGCTCCTTCCTGCCGGTGCTCATCTCCACCCTGGGCGCCTCCATCTTCCTGCAGAACACGGTGCTGGCGGTGTTTGGCCCGCAACCCCGGCCGCTGGAGAAGACCCTGCCGGTGGACGGCATCAACGTGGGCGGGGTGTTCCTGGACAGCCAGTACCTGGTGATCCTGGCGGTGACGTTGCTGCTGGTGCTGGGCACCTACCTGTTCTTCGAGAAGACGCTGCTGGGCAAGAAGCTGCAGGCCACCTCCCAGGACAAGGACATGGCGCGGCTGCTGGGCATTCCCGTGGCGCTGATGATCTCCATCACCTTTGTCTACAGCGCGGTGCTGGGCGGCATCGCCGGCGTGCTGGTGGGGCCGATCCTGTTCGTGTCCATCGGCATGGGGTCCATCATCGCCCTGAAGGCCTTCGCCGCAACCATCATCGGCGGCTTCGGCGACGTGACCGGCGCCATCGTGGGCGGGCTGCTGCTTGGCGTGATCGAAAGCCTGGCGGCCTATCACATCTCGGTGCCCTACAAGGACGCCTACGCTTTCCTGGCGCTGTTCCTGTTCCTGCTGGTGCGCCCGCAGGGCATTTTCGGCGAAAAGGTCTCGGAGAAGGCCTAGCCCCATCATGCCGCCCAAGATTTCCAAGCCCTGGCTGGTGGCGCTGACCTTCGTGGCCATCGCCTTGCCGCTCATCCCGTACCGCTTCGAGGTGAGCGCCTACGTGGTGCAGATGTTCATGCAGGCGGTGACCTACTCCATTGCCGTGCTGGGCCTGGTGGTGGTGCTGGGCTACACCGGCCAGATCAACCTTGCCCAGGCAGCCTTCTTCGGCCTGGGCGCCTACGGGGTGGCGCTGGGCACGGTGAGCGGCGGCTGGAGCTTCTGGGTTTCTCTGGCCGCCGGCGCGGCCGTGGCCACCGGCGCCGGGCTTGCCCTGGGGCTCACCACCATCCGCCTGGGCGGTCACTACCTGGCCATGATCACCATCAGCTTCCAGCAGATACTGGACCTGGTGCTGGTGAACTGGATCGAAGTGACCCACGGGCCCGATGGCGTGGCCGGCATCCCGCGCCCCTCGCTGGCGGGTTTCGAGCTCGCCGACGATCGCGCCTACCTGGTGTTCTGCGCGGTCGTGCTCTACGTGCTGGTATGTGCCGTGTGGTGGCTGCCCCACACGCGGCTGGGCCGCGCCATGCGCTCGGTGCGCGAGAACGAGCTGGCGGCCGAGGTGGTAGGGGTGCACACCCTGCGCACCAAGGTGGTGGCTTTCTCGCTCTCGGCGTTGCTGGGCGCCATCGGCGGCGGGCTGTACGCCGGCGGCTTCGCCTACATCAGCCCGGACAATTTCAATTTCGCGAGGTCGGTGGAATTCCTCACGGCCGTGCTGCTGGGCGGCGCCCAGTCGCCCTTCGGCGGGGTGATCGGCACCCTGCTGATCGTGCAGATGCCCGAGTGGCTCAAGCACCTGCCCGAGTCGCTGCGCTTCATCAAGGACGTCTACCTCGCCGTCTACGGCATCGGCGTGATCCTGATCATGGTGTTCCTGCCCGAGGGCATCTGGGGCCTGATCAAGGCGGCACGGGCGCGCTTCGTGAAGCCCGTCGAGAAGACCGACACCGCCGGCGTGGCGCCGCTCGACTTCGATGTGCCGGGCGCGGGCGAGGAGCCGGTGCTGCGCGTGAAGGCGCTGGCAAAGCACTTCGGCGGCCTGAAGGCCGTGGACGGCATCGACATCGAGGTGAAGCGCGGCACCGTTCACGCGCTCATCGGCCCCAACGGCTCGGGCAAGACCACCTCGCTCAACGTGGTGAGCGGCATCTACAAGCCCACCGCGGGCCAGGTGATCCTCGGGGAGCAGGACGTGTCGCTGCTGCGGCCCCACCAGCGCGCCGGGCGCGGCATGGGCCGCACCTTCCAGAACATCCGCCTGTTCGCCACGCTCTCGGCCCTGGAGAACGTGATGGTGGGCGCGCAGCGCGACCGCAACCCCATCCCGCGCGGCGACCGGGCGCTTCGCGCCCGGGCCATGAGCGCCCTGCAGTTCGTCGGCCTGGCCGACCGGGCCCACGTGATCGTGCGCAACCTGCCCTACGGCCACCAGCGCCTGGTGGAGATCGCCCGGGTGCTGGCCGGCCATCCGCGCCTGCTGCTGCTCGACGAGCCCGCGGCAGGCCTCAACCAGACCGAGAAGATGGAGTTCGTGGATCTGCTCAGGCGCCTGCGCGGCCACGGGCTCACCATCTTCCTCATCGACCACGACATGGGGCTGGTGGAGAAGGTCTCCGACCGCATCACCGTGCTCAACTTCGGCCGCAAGATTGCAGAGGGATCTCCCCAGGAGGTGCTGCGCAATCCCGACGTGATCGCGGCCTACCTGGGCACGGCGGGCAAGGTGAACTGATGGCCCTGCTCGAACTGCGCGACGTGGCCAGCGCCTACGGCAACGTCCAGGCGCTCAAGGGCATCAGCCTCATGGTGGAGGCGGGCGAACTGGTCACCCTGCTGGGCGCCAACGGCGCGGGCAAGAGCACCACGCTCAAGACCATCTCGGGCCTCATCACGCCGGTGCGCGGCGAGGTGCTCTTCGAAGGCCGGCCCATCCATCGGCTGGGGCCCGAGGCCATCGCGGGCCTGGGCATCAGTCACGTGCCCGAGGGCCGGCGCATCTTCCCCGGCCTGACGGTGCGCGAGAACATCCTGCTGGGCGGCTCCAACCGCAAGGGCGTGGCGCGCCGCCGGCTCGAAACCGAGGCCGACGAGAAGTTCGAGATCTTTCCCGAGATCAAGCCCTTCGAGCACGCGCTGGGGTGGACGCTGTCGGGCGGCCAGCAACAGATGCTGGCGGTGGCCCGCGGCCTGATGGCCAAACCGAAGCTGCTGCTGCTGGACGAGCCCTCGCTGGGCCTCGCGCCGCTCATCGTGCAGAACCTGTTCGGCGCCATCCGCGACATCCGCGCCCGCGGCACCACCATCCTGCTGGTGGAGCAGAACGCCAACATGGCGCTCTCCGTGGCCGACCGCGGCTACGTGCTCGAGACCGGCACGCTCACCCTGCAGGGCCACCCGCAGGAGCTGCTCGACAACGAGGAAGTGCGCGCCGCCTACCTTGGCGGGCACGACGCCTGAAGGCGCGCCCCGCCGCAGCGGCGATAATCCCGGCTCCCGGTCACCGTCGCTCCACGGGTAACCCGCCATGAAGCTCACCCCCCGGCAGCTCGCCGCCTTCGACGAACGCGGCTACGTCACCGTCCCGTCGCTGTTCGACGAAACCGAGATCGCCGCGTTGCGCGCGGCGCTGGCGCGCATCAAGAGCGCCGCCCACAGGCCCCAGGTGGTGCGCGAGCGCACCAACCAGTCGGTGCGCCTGATCTACGGCGCCCACCTGTTCGACGACACGTGGAAACGCCTCGCCCATCACCCGCGGTGGATCGAGCCAGCGCGGCAACTGCTGGGCGGCCATCTCTACATCCACCAGCTGCGCATCAATCCCAAGGCCGCCTTCGATGGCCAGGGATGGTGGTGGCATCAGGACTACGCCACCTGGCGCTTCGAGGACGGCATGCAGGCGCCGAGGGCCCTCATGATCGGTGTGTTCCTCGACCCCATGACGCCGGCCAACGGCCCGCTCATGGTGATCCCCGGGTCGCACACCTATGGCCACATCGAACGCACCAACCCCGATCAGGACGGCAGCGGCTACACGGTGATGGACATCCCGCGCGAGACCATCGAGCGGCTGGTGGCCGACGGCGGCGGCATCGAGGCCGTCACCGGGCCGGCGGGCACGGTTCTGTTCATGCACTGCAATCTGGTGCACGGCTCCGTGGGCAACATCACGCCCCTGGAGCGCACCATCGCCTACCTGAACGTGGCCTCGGTGGACAACCCTACCCGCAGCCACCGCGCCGAGTGGTTCGCCAACCGGGATTTCTCGCCCCTGCAGAGCCTCGGCGACGACTGCCTGCACCAGGCCGAGGCCACCGCCACCTGAAGGGGCAGCTGCGGCCTGGCGAGCGTCACACCAGCACGGCCGGGACAGCTACGCCGCCCGGCCGCGCGCGCATCAGCCGAACACGCGGCCCGTGAGCAGCGGCAGGCTGTCGCGGATGAAGGCCTCGTCCACCCGATTGGAGGGGGTGAGACGGTTGATCAGGTCGGGCAGCTTCTCCGCCAATCCCCCCGCCACGCGCTCGGGCGTGAGGTTGAGCTTGGCGGCCAGGGCGGCTACGCCTTCGCGGCTGCACACCTTCAGGACATCCTCGGGCGCGAGGGGCTCGTTGCTGCCGTCGGACAGCCAGGACGCCACATGATCGGCATACCCCTGGCTCGCGAAGCGGTCCAGCAGGCCCTGCAGGCCGCCCGGGTAATCCTCGATCAGCGTGAAAACCACGCTGTTGAACAGGTTGTTGGGGTGGCCCACTGCATCGAGATTCAGGCGTTCGGCAAGGCCAGTCAGCACGTCGCTCATCGGGATCTCCTCAGGATGGGATTTGGCGTCGTCTTGTCACGCAAGCCGAGCGTATCCGACGCCGGTGCGCTTGTGCTTCGGAACGCACCGCAACACGCCGGGGCGCTTCTCTATGGCCGGGACGAGCGGCGCAAGCCCGCCCAGGTCCATGCGGCGCCGACGGCATCCACCATGCCCGAACAGGATACAGGTGACGCCATGCCCAGCATCACAAACACTGCAAAGCTGGCAAGGACCGTGAATCGTCCCCACACAGTCGCCCGGAAGAAAGGCCGAAGCCGTGGCGGGCCGCGATGTTGTACTACACCCCGAGTTCGCGCTACCGGGACAGCGCGCGCAGCACCCGCAACGCTGCACAGGCCGCACCGAAGCCGTTGTCGATGTTGGTCACCAGCAGCCCCGCCGCGCAGCTGGCCAGCATGGCGTTGAGCGCCGAGCTGCCCTTCTCGGCCACGCCGTAGCCCACCGAGGACGGGCAGCCGATCACCACCCCGGGCACCAGCCCGCCCACCACCGTGGGCAGGGCCGCGTCCATGCCGGCCACCACGATCACCACCGGCATGGTCCTGATCTCCTCGAGGCGCTCGAGCAGCCGCCAGATGCCGGCCAGGCCCACGTCCGTGACCTCGAGCGTGGGTTCGCCATACCACCCCAGTGTGCGCGAGATCTCGCGCACCAGGTTCACGTCCGAGGTGCCGGCCGCCACCACGGCCACGCGGGTGTCGTTGCGCAGCGGTTCCGGATCGCCGAAGTAGCCGGTGCGCGACAGCGCGTCGTAGTGGATGCGGTTGCGGTGGTGGTCGGGCAGGGCGTCGAGCTGCTCCACGGCCAGGCGCGTGATCAGGAAGCGGGCGCGCTTCTCGGCCGCCTCGTCAAGGATGGTGTTGAGGTGGGCCACCGTCTTGCCGCTGGCGAGGATGGCTTCCTCCAGGCCCATGCGGCTGCGGCGGTCGAAGTCGAGGCGGATGTCCTTGTGCAGATCCATGGCGTGTGCGGTGGGGTGCGCCGCGCGGACGCGGCAGGAATGATCGGAAAGGCCTCGCCGCGACGGACGAAGCCCGGTGTCTCAGGCCGCGCCCGCCACGCGCAGTTCGCGCACCAGGAAGGCGCTGCCGGTGCGGTAGGGCGCGAAGCTCACGGCGTGGTGGAAGCCGCGCAGGGCGAACAGCGCGGCCACCTCGGCGGCCAGCGCGTCGCGGCGCGGGCGCTCGGTGCAGGCCAGCGTGTCGGCGTCGAGTTCGATCACCGCGCCGGCGGCGCGCACGCGGCAGCGCACGGTGCGGGGCGACAGGGCCGCGTCCACCAGCCGCTCGGCCGCATGCACGGCGGCGAGCATGTCCGGGTCGATGGCGATGCCGGTCTCGATGCGGCTCGACAGGCAGGGCGAGGAGGGCAGTTCGGCCACGCCGCCCAGGCCGAGGTCGCGGGCCAGGGCGCGCACGCCGGCCTTGGCGATGCCCGCCTCCACGAAGGGATGGCACACGCCGTGCTCGCGCGCGGCTTCCAGGCCGGGGCGGTACTCGCCCAGGTCGTCGGTGTTGGTGCCCGACACCACCTGCGCGGCGGTGCGCGGCACGATGGCGCCGTACAGGCTGGTCTTGCAGAAGAAGCAGCGGTTCACCGGGTTGGCACGGTACTCGTCGCGCGCGAACTCGCCGGCATCGATGACCTCCAGCGCCCAGCCTTCGAGGGCCGCGAGTTCGCGGGTGCGCTCGGTGGCATCCGGCGGCACGGCCGGCGAGGTGGCGTGGAACATGGCCACGCGTCCGGGCAGGCGGCGATGGGCGAAGCTCGCCAGGGTGAGGCTGTCCACGCCGCCGCTCACGGCCACGGCGATGCTGCCCATGCCGGAGAGAACACGCTCCAGCGCCTCGGCCTGGGTGCCGTGCACGGCACTCACTCGAGCCCCTCGTCCTCGGCAGCGCGACGCAGCGCGGCGCGGCCGGCAAACCCCTCCACCTGCGCGGTGTCGTCGCTCTCGGCCTTGGCGGTGGCGGCCTGCGGCCGCTGCACCACCTTCACGCGCACGGCATGGTTGCCCACCAGCACCATGCGCAGGTCGCGCGGCAGCGTCTTGCGATGCACCACCTGGTAGCGCAGGCCGATGGTGGCGGTCTCGAGGAAACAGGCGTCCGTGACCGCCTGGAGCTGGGCGGGATCCGCCAGGACCTGGATGGAGGCGGCGATACGGCCCTTCTTGCCGAACACGGGGCTCTGCAGCACATCGAGCACAGCCGGGTGGCTGCGCAGGCGATCCAGCGCGATGGCGAGATCCTCGGGCGTCTGGTCGTCCACCTCGAAGGCGATCACGGCCACGGGCGCATCGGCGGCGTCGGAGTCGGCCTCCACCGGTTCGAAACACACCACCCGCAGCACGTTGGAAAGCCCGGCGAAGACCCTGGTCCCGAAGCCATGACCCGTGCGACCGAGCTTCAGGGCGCCGCTGGCGCGTGACTGGCTGCAGCCCAGGTGGCGCACGATGGCAGCTCCCGTGGGCGTGACGCGCTCGCCGGGCACACCGTCGTCGGCGAAGGCATAGCCCTCCAGCAGCATAGCCGTCGCCGGCACCGGAACGGGCAGCTTTCCGTGGGCCGTCTTCACGAAACCCGAGCCCAGCGGCAGCGTGCCGACAGACCAGGACTGCGCGCCCGTGGCGTGGATCAGCCAGGCGGCGCCCACGATGTCGGCGATGGAATCCCACTCGCCCAGCTCATGGAAGGACACCAGCTCGGTGGGCTTGCCGTGGATGCGGCCCTCCACCTCGGCCAAGCGCGTGAAGATGTCCACCGCTCGGCGTTTCACCTCGGCATCGAGCGGCGCGGAGAGCAGGTGGGTGCGGATGTCGGCGAAATCGCGGTGGGAGTGGTGGAGGTGGCGGCGGTGCACATGGCCGTGGCCCGCCACCGGGACGTTCACCCGGAAGCGGCTGCCGGTGAGGGCGTGGTCTGCGTATGCCTCGAAGCCGCAGTCCACCTCCGCAGGCAGGCCGGCGGCGCGCACCGCCGCCAGCATGCCCTCGCGCAGATGCGGGAAGGCGTCGGTCATGGCGGCGATGAACATGTCGCCCGCCATGCCGCCCACGGCGTCGAGGTGGATGTGGGAAACCATGGGAGAGCCCGCGGCGCAGCGGGCGCGCCGGGCTCAGGCCTCCGCGTGGGCGTGCGCCTTGCCCAGCATGGGGTAGAGCGAGCCCTTCGCGTCGAACCGGAAGGCCTCGGGATCGCCCATCACCTCGAAGACCGAGGGATTGGCCCGCACCAGGTCCATCATGGGCTCGGACACGTGCAGGTCCATGATCTGCAGCGTGTTGGGGATGCGCACGATCTTCGTGTCCTGGGGCTTGACCCGCACCACCGTCTTCACCGCAAGCTGGATGGCCTCGCGGTCGGTGTTCATGATGATGGGGATGGCCGCGCCGTCCAGGTAGGTGGAGGTGATGACGTTGGCGTAGGTCTTGGCCACGTCCATGTCGCGGTACAGGCGCATGGTGATCACGTCGGCGGCGCCCAGCCCGGTGGCGTTGCCGTGGGTCTCGGGCGTGAGGCCCAGCACCACGATCTTCTTCACGAAGGGCTTCATGTTCCACTCCGTGTGGCGGCAGTTGCGCCCCGTGATGTTGGGGTCCATGCCGGAGCCTGAGATGTTCTTGCCGATCTTCTCCACCACCAGCACGTCGATCTCGTCGAACTGCAACCGCGCCATCATGTCCTTGGCCTTCTGCTGCAGCACCGGCTCGCGCTCGAAGATGGCCGGGCCGGGCACGGCCTCGATGAGGGCGGTCTCGTCGGCGGCGTTCTCCACCATGGCCACGCCCAGCAGCACGTTGCGCTTGGACATGATCAGCCGCGCGGCCTCGGGCAGCAGGCGGCCGAAGGCATCCATGCCCTCGGTGTGCAGCTCGGTGGCGCCGATGATCTTGCCCATGCCGATGGTCATCATCTTCACGATGCCCGACTCGATGGGCGCGCGGAAGTTGGTGTGCGGCTTGACGCGGCACACCAGCACCACGCCGTCGGCGGCCGCCGCGAGCTTGTCCATGTAGACCGGCATCCCGGAAGGCAGCCGGCCGAGTTCCACCACCTCCATCTGCGAGTGCACGGGGCAGCCCATGCTCTGCTCGGTGATGCCGTAGCCCTCGAGCACCTCGCGCTGACCCTCGGCGGTGGCGCCGCCGTGGCTGCCCATGGCGGGAAAGATGAACGGCTTCGCGCCCAGCGCCTTGAGCTCGGCCACCACCTGCTTCGCGCACTCGGCCACGTTGGCAATCCCGCGGCTGCCGCAGCCCACGGCGATGCTCATGCCGGGCTTCACCTGGGCGCGCACCTCGGGCCGCTGGAACTGGGCCGCCACTTCCGCCGCCACGTTCTTCACCCGCGGGGTCTGGAATTTCTGGCGCACGTGGACCATGCGCGGCAGGGCAACGTCCAGTCCGCCCGCGATGTTGGTTTCGATGCGATCGCCGATCATGGTTTCACCCCTCCGAAGGTTGTGGCGGGCGCGTGCCCACGCCCATCCCCGGCGCACTCACGCGCCGAGCCCCGCATTTTGCCACCCCCCGGGGGAGGACGTCATTTCGGCATACAACGCGCCATAGTGGGCGGCCGACGCGTCCCAGCTGAAGTCGCGGGCCATGCCGTTGCGCTGCAGGGCGCGCCAGGTGCGCCGGCTGGCAAACGCCGCCACGGCCCGGGCCAGGGCCGCGAGCAGCGCCTCGGGCGTGGCCTCGGTGAACAGGAAGCCCGTGGCCGTGCCCGCGGCCAGCGTGGCAGGGGTGCAGTCCACCACCGTGTCGGCCAAGCCGCCGGTGGCGCGGGCCACCACCGGGGTGCCATAGCGCTGGCTGTACATCTGGTTCAGGCCCGAGGGCTCGTAGCGCGACGGCATCACGAAGGCATCCGCGCCGGCCTCCACCAGGTGCGACAGCGCCTCGTCGAAACCCACCACCACGCCCACCTCGCCGGGATGCCGCGCCGCCAGTGCGCGAAACGCCACCTCCAGCGGCGGCTCGCCCGAGCCGAGCACGACGAGCTGCGCAGGCAGCGCCACCAGCCGGCTGGCCACCTCGGCCAGCAGGTCCAGACCCTTCTGGTGGGCGAAGCGGCTGACCACCCCGAACAGCGGCCTGCCCGGCGCGGGCGACAGGCCGAAGCGCTCGCGCAGCGCGGCACGGTTGTCATCCTTGCGCGCCAGCGTGGTGGCGCCGTAGCGGCGGGGGATGAGCGGGTCGGCGCCCGGATTCCAGGCCGTCGCGTCGATGCCGTTCAGGATGCCGTGGAGCTGACCGGACCGCCACGCCAGCAGCCCCTGCATGCCGAATCCCAGGGGCTCTTCCTGGATCTCCCTGGCGTAGGTGGGGCTCACGGTGGACAGCCGGTCGGCGTGGAACAGGCCGCCCTTGAGGAAGGAGAGATTGCCGTGGAACTCCACCCCGTCGGGCTGGAACAGCGACCAGGGCAACCCCAGGCGCTCCATGGCGGCGGCCGGAAAGATGCCCTGGTAGGCGAGGTTGTGGACGGTCATCAGCGTGGCCGCCCGTGGGCCCGGCAGGACCGACAGCCAGCTCGGGGCGAGCCCGGTCTGCCAGTCGTTGCAGTGGAGCACGTGCGGCACCCACTCGCGCCCCGGACGCGCCAGCTCGGCCGCTGCGCGGGAAAGCAGGCCGAAGCGCAGGTCGTTGTCGGGCCAGTCGGCGCCGCCGGGCTGGTGGTAGGGGCCGCCGTCGCGGGCGTAGTAGGCGGGGCAGTCGAGCACCAGCAGCGGGGTGCCATCGGGCAGCGCCGATTCCAGCAACTGCGCTGCCGGAAAGGGCGGCAGCGCGAGCACCCCGGCCGGCCGCGCTCGGCCCTCCACCCAACCCAGCACCGCACCGTAACCGGGCATGAGCACCCGGACGTCCACCCCGGCCCGGCGCAGCGCCGCCGGCAGCGCGGCGCTCACGTCGGCCAGGCCGCCTGTCTTCACCAGCGGGGCGGCCTCGGAGGTGGCGAACAGCACCTTCATTGCATGGGCTCCAGAATCAGCGCGGCCAGCGGCGGCAGCGTGAGCACCACCGAGAAGGGCTGTCCCATCCAGGCGAGACGCTCGGCGTGCACGCCAGCGGCGTTGCCCACGTCGGCGCCGCGGTAGTGGCGCGAGTCGGAATTGAACAGCTCGCGGTAGAAGCCGCCCTGCGGCACGCCGATGCGATACCCCGGGCGAGGCACGGGCGTGAAATTGAGCACCGCCAGCACCTGGCGGCCCTCGCCACTGCGGCGCAGCAGCGCGATCACCGACTGCTCGGCGTCGTGGCAATCGATCCAGGCGAAGCCCTGGGGCTCGAAGTCCAGTTCGTGCAGCGCCGGATGATCGCGCACCAGGCGCATCAGATCGCCGGCGCAGCGCTGCACCCCGGCGTGCCAGTCGGTGCCCAGCAGCGCCCAGTCGAGCTCGCCGCCGGCGCGCCACTCCCGGCCCTGGCCGAATTCCCCGCCCATGAACAGCAGCTTGCGCCCCGGGCTGACGGCTTGCAGGGCGAGCAGCAGGCGCAGGTTGGCGAACTTCTGCCAGGTGTCGCCCGGCATCTTGTCCAGCAGCGAGCGCTTGCCGTGCACCACCTCGTCGTGGGACAGCGGCAGCAGGAAGTTCTCGCTGTAGGCGTAGAGCTGGCCGAAGGTGAGCCGGTCGTGGTGAAAGCGCCGGTGCACCGGGTCGTGGCTCATGTAGGCGAGGGTGTCGTTCATCCAGCCCATGTTCCACTTCAGCGAGAATCCCAGGCCCCCCAGGTAGGCCGGCCTCGATACCATGGGCCAGGCAGTGGATTCCTCGGCGAGCGTGAGGGCGCCGGGGAAGTCGCGGTGCACCAGGGTGTTGAGCTCGCGCAGGAAGTCGATGGCCTCGAGGTTCTCTCGCCCGCCATGGCGGTTGGGCAGCCATTGGCCCTGCTGGCGGGAGTAGTCGAGATACAGCATGGAGGCCACTGCATCCACGCGCAGCCCGTCCACGTGGAACTCCGACAGCCAGTATGCCGCCGAGGAAAGCAGAAAGCTGCGCACCTCGTTGCGGCCGAAGTTGAACACGTGGGTGCCCCAGTCCGCGTGCAGGCCCAGGCGCGGGTCCTCGTGCTCATAGAGGGCGGTGCCGTCGAAGCGCGCCAGCGCCCAATCGTCCTGGGGAAAGTGGGCTGGCACCCAGTCGAGGATCACGCCCAGGCCGGCCTGGTGGCAGCGGTCCACGAAGGCCCGGAAGTCGTCGGGCGAGCCGTGGCGGCTGGTGGGCGCGAAGTAGCCGGTGCACTGGTAGCCCCACGACTCATCCAGCGGGTGCTCGGTGACCGGCAACAGCTCCAGGTGCGTGAAGCCCATGTCCAGCGCGTAGGGAATCAGGTCCTGCGCCAGTTCGCCCCAGTTCCAGAAGCGCCCGCCGGGATGGCGCTTCCAGGACCCGGCGTGGACCTCGTAGATGTTGAGCGGCGCGCGCAGCCAGTCGCGCGTGGCACGCCCCTGCATCCAGGCGGCGTCGCTCCAGGCGTGGGCCGGTGGCGCGGTGACGCGGGCCGCGGTGCCGGGGCGCAGCTCGAAGGCCCGGCCATAGGGATCGGTCTTGAGCAGCACCGCGCCGCTGTCGCGGTGGCGGATCTCGAACTTGTACAGCGCGCCGGGCCCGAGGCCTGGCACGAACAGCTCCCAAAGTCCGCTGCCGCCGTGCACCTGCATGGGGTGGCAGCGGCCGTCCCAGCCATTGAAGTCACCCGCCACGCTCACCCGTGCGGCATTGGGCGCCCAGCAGGCGAAACGCACGCCCGAGGCGCCGCCACGGG
>JBIIUM010000044.1:0-21029 GCA_044339985.1 Burkholderiales bacterium
GCCGCGGAGGCGCTGGGCGAGGTGGCCAACAAGCGGGTGAGCGGCAAGGTGGTGCTCACCACGTAGTCCCGCCGGCGGGAAGACCGGGGGGTTGTTCGACGGCGCGCCGCGGCGCACGGCGCACGGCGCACAGGAGGAAACACATGCAGGCCACCATGCAGCGGGTCCCGCTGAACATGTGCAGCTTCTTCGACCGGGCCGGGAAGATGTTCGGCACGGTGGAGATCGTCTCGCGCATGCCGGACAAGTCGCTCCACCGCACCACCTACGGCGAGTTTCACCGCCGAGCGCGGCTTTGCGCCGAGGCCCTGCAGAAGGCCGGCGTCAGGAACGGCGACCGCGTGGCCACGCTCATGTGGAACCACTATGCCCACTTCGAGGCCTACTTCGGCATCATTGCCGCTGGCGCCGTTCTGCACACCCTGAACCTGCGCCTCGCGCCCGATGAGATCGGCTGGATCGCCAACCACGCCGAGGACACGGTCATCATCGTGGACGACGTGCTGCTGCCGCTGTTCGAACAGTTCAAGGCCGCCACGAAGATCCGCAAGGTGATCGTGGTGTCGCTCACCGGCAAGCCGGTGCCCGCGGCCTATGACGAATACGAGTCCTTCCTCGCCACCGCCACGGGCGACTGGGACTACCCGCCCATGGACGAGGACGACCCCATCGCCATGTGCTACACCTCGGGCACCACGGGTCGTCCCAAGGGCGTGGTGTATTCGCACCGCTCCCAGGTGCTGCACACCCTGGCGCAGTGCCTGCCCGATTCCATCGGCCTGTCCGGGCGCGACGTGCTGCTGCCGGTGGTGCCCATGTTCCACGCCAACGCCTGGGGCATCCCCTACGCGGCGGTGATGCTGGGCATGAAGCTGGTGTTCCCCGGCCCGCACCTGCACCCCGACGACCTGCTGCCGTTGCTGCGCGACGAGCGGGTCACGGTCTCGTGCGGCGTGCCCACCATCTGGCTGGGCATGGTGCAGGTGCTCGACCAGGCCGGCGTGGGCGTCTGGGAGCTGCATCCGGAACTCAGGCTCACCGTGGGCGGCTCCGCGGTCCCCGAGTCGCTCATCCGCGGTTTCGCCCGCCACGGCATCGACGTGCTGCAGGGCTGGGGCATGACCGAGACCTCGCCCCTGTGCACCATCTCCAGGCTGCTGCACACCCAGGGCGAGGTGAGCGAGGACGAGATGTTCGCCACCAAGGCGAGCCAGGGCTACACCGTGCCGCTGGTGGACATCCGCATCATGGGCGACGAGGGCGAGCAGCCCTGGGATGGCAAGTCCGTGGGCGAGATCCAGGTGCACGGGCCCTGGATCACCGGGTCCTACCACGACCTGCCGGCATCGCAGGACAGCTTCACCGCCGACGGCTGGCTGCGCACCGGCGACGTGGCCGCCATCACGCCCGAGGGCTTCGTGAAGATCACCGACCGCACCAAGGACCTCATCAAGTCCGGCGGCGAGTGGATCAGCTCCGTGGACCTGGAGAACGCCATCATGGGACACCCCGCCGTGGCCGAGGCCGCGGTGATCGCCGTGCCGCATCCCAAGTGGGCCGAGCGGCCGCTGGCCGTGGTGGTGTTCAGGCAGGGCCAGCGGGCCACCCAGGCGGAGCTGCAGCAGTTCCTGTCGGCGCGCATGGTCAAGTGGATGGTGCCCGACGCCTTCGCGTTCGTGGAGTCCATCCCTCGCACCTCCACGGGCAAGTTCCAGAAGACCAAGCTGCGCGAGATGTACCCCACGTGGGACTGGCAGGAAGCCTCCTGATCCCCGCACCCGAGGACGAGACAATGGATTTCCAGATCTCCGCCGAGCACACCATGATCCGCGACCTCGCGAGTCAGTTCGCGCGCCGCGAGATCGCCCCCATCGCTGCCGAGTGCGACCGCGAGGCGCGCTTCCCCATGGAGGTGTACGAGCGCCTGCGCGCGGTGGGCCTGGCCAACGTCACCATTCCCGCGGCCTACGGCGGCCTGGGCCTGGGCTGCATGGAGCTGGCCCTGGTGACCGAGCAGATCGGCTGGGGCTGCGCCGGCATCAGCGGCGCCATCGGCATCAATTCCATCGTTGCCGACGTGTTCCACTGCGCGGGCACCGAGGCCCAGCGTCGGCTGGTGTTCGGCCGCATGCTCGAGGGCCAGTGGGGCGCCTACGCGGTCACCGAACCCTCGGCCGGCTCCGACGTGGCGGCCATCCGTACCCGGGCCGAGCGCCGCGGCGACACGTATCTCATCAACGGCTCGAAGGTGTGGATCTCCAACGCGCCGCTGGCGGATTTCTTCATCGTCTTCGCCAAGACCGACCCGGCGGCCGGCCACCGCGGCATCAGCGCCTTCATCGTGGACCGGGGCATGGCCGGCCTGCGGCTGGGCAAGGCCCTGGGCAAGATGGGGCAGCGCGCCGCACCCGCCGCCGAAGTGTTCTTCGAAGGCGTGGCGGTGCCTGCCGACCGCCTGATCGGCAACGAGGGCGACGGCTTCATGATCGCAATGAAGGTGTTCGACCGCTCGCGCCCCATGGTGGGGGCGCTCGCCCTGTCGGTGGCGCAGCGCTGTCTCGACGAGGCGGTGGGCTACGCGAAGCAGCGCCACACCATGGGCAGGCCCATCATCGAACACCAGGCCATTGGCCACAAGCTGGCCGACATGGCGGTGCGCGTGGAAGCCTCGCGCCTGCTGGTGTACCAGGCCGCCGCGCTCATGGACGCGGGCAAGTCCAACACGCTGCAGGCGGCCTACGCGAAGCTGTTCGCCGCCGACAGCGCCATGCACTGCGCCACCGAGGCCGTGCAGGTGTTCGGCGGCATGGGCTACAGCACCGAGTATCCGGTGGAGAAGCTGTTCCGCGATGCCAAGGTGCTGCAGATCTACGAGGGCACCAGCGAAATCCAGAAAACCATCATCGCGCGCGAACTGGCGCGCGTCTGACCGCGAAAGGAATCCCCGCCATGGCCGAAGCCGTCATCCTCGAAGCCGTCCGAACCCCCTTCGGCCGCCGCGGCGGTGCGCTGCGCGAAACCCGTCCCGACAGCCTGCTGGCGCTGGCGCTGCGCGGCGTGGTGGACCGCGCCGGGCTCGACGCGGCCCGGGTGGAGGACGTGGTCAACGGCACCGTCACCCTGGCAGGGGAGCAGGGCGCCAACCCGGGGCGGCTGGGCGTGCTGCTGGCGGGCTTTCCCGTCACCACCGCGGGCGTGTCGCTCAACCGCATGTGCGGCTCCAGCCAGCAGGCCTTTCATTTCGCCGCCCAGGCCGTGGCCGCGGGCGACATGGACTACGCCATCGGCTCTGGCGTGGAGAGCATGACGCGCACGCCCATGTTTCTCGATGTGTCCCTGGGCCGCGAGGGCCTGAACGCCTTCAACGCCCTCAACCCCGAGCTGTTCCGCCGCCACGAACTCATCCACCAGGGTGAGAGCGCCGAGCGCATCGCCGATCGCTGGGGTTTCTCGCGCCAGGACGTGGACGAGTTCTCCAAGGAAAGCCATCGCCGCGCCGCCGCCGCTCAGGCAGGCGGGTGGAATGCCGAGATCCTGCCTGTGCCCGGCGTTGCGCCGGACGCCAGCCCCATGATGCTCGACAGGGACGAAGGCGTGCGCGCCGTGCTCGACGAGGCCAAGATGGCCGCCCTGAAGCCCGCCTTCCGTCCCGAAGGCAAGGGCGTGGTGACGGCTGGCAATTCCTCCCAGATCTCCGATGGTGCCTCGGCGGTGCTGGTGGCCAATGCCGAGGTGGCGAAGGCTGACGGCCTGCGCGCCAAGGCGCGCTTCCGCGCCCGTGTGGTGGTGGGCTCCGACCCCATGCTGCAACTCACCGGCGTGATCGAAGCTTCGCGCCTCGCGCTCAAGAAAGCCGGCCTCACGCTGCGCGACATGGACTGGGTGGAGGTGAACGAGGCCTTCGCCGTGGTGCCCATGGTGTGGGCGCGCGAGCTGGGCGGCTCCATGGATCGGCTCAACCCCTGGGGCGGGGCCATCGCCCACGGCCACCCGCTGGGCGCCACGGGCGCGGGTCTCATGGCCAAGATGCTCGCCGGGCTGGAGAAAACCGGCGGCACCTTCGGCCTGCAGACCATGTGCATCGGCCACGGCCAGGCCACTGCCACCATCGTCGAGCGGCTGGGCTGAGGTCGCGCCCGCGGGGGCGCCATGTTCAAGAGCCTGCGCATTGCCCTGCTGCTGTTCGTGCTTCTGAACGTGGGCGCCGGCGCCTGGCTCACGCGGGTGCGTGCCGCGGCGTGGGACGTGCCGCTGCGGGTGGCCGTGTTCCCCGTGGCGGCCGACACCAGTGCGGTCACGGCGGGCTATATCCGCCGTCTCGACCGCGAGCGGCTGGCGCCCATCGAGGCGTTTTTCCGCGAGGAGGCGGCGCGCCACGGCCTGCCGCTCGCGAGCCCGGTGGAAGTGCGCGTGGCGCGCGAGGTGACGCAGGCCCCGCCCGCGCCACCCCATGGCGAACGGGGCCTGACGGTGATGTTCTGGAGCCTGAAGATGCGATGGTATGCCTGGCGCCACGGCAACGAAGATGGGCCCACCTCGCACGTGCGGCTGTTCGTGCTCTTCCACGATCCGGCCTTGCGCGACAGCGTCGGCCATTCGCTGGGCTTGCAGAAGGGCATGATCGGCGTGGTGAACGCTTTCGCGGGAGATGCTCACGCCCCACAGAATGCCGTGGTCATTGCCCACGAGCTGCTGCATACCGTGGGCGCCACCGACAAGTACGATCCGGCCACCAATCTTCCGGACTGGCCCGACGGCTATGCCGAACCGCGGCGCGAGCCGCTGTTGCCCCAGAGCTTCGCCGAGATCATGGCCGGACGCGTGCCCGTGAGCCGCGAGCGGGCCGAGATTCCGGCCAGCCTCGCCGACGTGCTGGTGGGGCCGGCCACCGCCGCGGAAATCGGCTGGACAGCATTGCGCTGACACTGCGGCCCCGCTGGCGCCATGACCACCGGTGTCCCCGGCGGGTCGGCGCGGGGGGGGCTACACCAGCTACACCGTGCCGCTCACCGCCACCACCACACGGCTGGTGCCCCCCTCCAGCGAAGGCGGCGTGGCTGCTTCGTCGGCCATGGCGGTGCGGGCGGCCATCATGAGGCGTGGCACGGGCGGCACGCCGCCCTCGGTGTTCAGCGACACATCGCGCACCCGCCAGCCGCGCGCCCTGAAGGCTTCGGCAATACGCGCCGCGCGCTCGCGGAAAGCGCCGATGGCGCTGGCGAGCAGGGCCGCCACCGCGGCCAGGCTGGAAAGGGTGGTCTTGCTCATTGCTCCTCCGGTCAGCAGAATCGAGCCGCTCTATCACCATGGCTCCGCGACGCGGGGCAAGCCCAAGGGCCGGAGACTCCTCCATGACACACAGCAGCGATGGCGAAGGCCACGATGGCGAGGCGCCCCCGCGGGGCTACCGGCGCAATCTCACCGACTACGGTGACCGGCGCTTCGCCCTGTACCTGCGCCGCTCCTTCGCCCAGTCCATGGGCTTCTCGCGCGATCTCATGGACCGCCCCATCGTGGGCATTGCCCGTACCGACAGCGGCTTCAACAACTGTCACCGCGGCGTGCCCGAGCTGGTGGAGGCGGTGAAGCGCGGCGTGCTGGCCGCGGGCGGGCTGCCGCTGGACTTCCCCACCATCTCCCTGGGCGAGGTGTTCCTCAGCCCCACCAGCCTCATGTTCCGCAACCTCATGGCCATGGACACCGAGGAGATGATCCGCGCCCAGCCCATGGACGCGGTGGTGCTGGTGGGCGGTTGCGACAAGACCGTGCCGGCGCAGCTCATGGGTGCGTGCTCGGCGGACGTGCCCGCCATCCAGCTGGTCACCGGTCCCATGCTGGCCATGCCCTTCCGCGGCGAGCGGCTGGGCGCCTGCACCGACTGCCGGCGCTTCTGGGCCAAGTACCGCGCCGGCGAGGTGGACGACGCCGGCATCGACACCATCGAGGCCAACCTCGCCACCACCGCGGGCACGTGCGCGGTGATGGGCACCGCCAGCACCATGGCCTGCATCGCCGAAGCGCTGGGCATGAGCCTGCCCAACACCGCTGGCATCCCCGCGGTGCATGCCGACCGGCTTCGCGCTGCCGAGGCTTGCGGCGCGCGCGCCGTGGCCATGGCCGGCCGCGGGCCGTTGCCCTCCCAGATCGTCACGCCCCGTTCGGTGGAGAACGCGCTGCGCGTGCTGCTGGCCATCGGCGGGTCCACCAATGCCATCGTGCACCTCACCGCCATTGCCGGGCGGCGCGGCATCCCGGTTTCCCTGGAGCGCCTCAACACGCTGTCCGACGAAACGCCGGTGCTGGTGGACCTCAAGCCCACCGGCAGCCAGTACATGGCTGATTTCCACGCCGCCGGCGGCATGGATGCGCTGCTGTGGGAGCTGCGCGATCTGCTCCACCTGGATTGCCCGACGGTGGATGGCCGTACCTTGGGCGAGCGCCTGCGCGAGCCGGCCTTCGTGGACCGGGCCGTGATCCGTACTCGGGCCGCGCCCTTCGACCCCGTGGGCGGGCTGGTGGCGCTGTTTGGCTCGCTGGCGCCGCGTGGTGCCATCCTCAAGCGCTCCGCGGCCGATGCGCGGCTGTTCGAGCGCACGGCGCGCGCGGTGGTGTTTTCCTCCCTGGAGGATCTGGCCGCGCGCATCGACGACCCGGCTCTCGACGTCACCGCGGACGATTTCCTCGTGCTCCAGAACGCCGGCCCGCGCAGCCGCTCCGGCATGCCCGAGGCGGGCTACCTGCCCATTCCCCGCAAGCTCGCCCAGGCGGGCGTGAAGGACATGGTGCGCATCTCCGACGCACGCATGAGCGGTACCGCCTACGGCACGGTGGTGCTGCACGTGTCGCCCGATTCGGCCTCGGGCGGGCCGCTCGCCTTCGTGCGAAATGGCGACCGCATCCGCCTCTCGGTGCGCGAGCGCCGTCTCGAGCTGCTGGTGGACGAAGCCGAACTCGCACGCCGCCGCGCCGGCTTTGCGCCGCCAGTGCTCGCCGCGCGCGGCTACCGCCGCCTGTATGCCGACCACGTGCTGCAGGCCGACGAGGGCGCTGACTTCGATTTCTTGCGTGGTGCCGATGCGTAACGTGCTGGCGCGGGCGCGCGCCTTCCGGCCCCTGGCCTGGACACAGACCTTTCCGTGGAAGCAGTGGCTGTTCGTGGGTCTGCCCGTGGCCTTGGCACTGCTCCTCACCGTCTGGATCGCGGCCCGCTACCTCAAGCCCGCGCCGCCCAAGCATGTGGTTCTGGCCACCGGGCCCGCGGGCTCGGCCTATCAGGTGTTCGGCGAGCGCTACGCCAAGGTCTTCGCTCGCGAAGGCGTCAAGCTCGAACTGGTGGTCACCCGGGGCGCGCGCGACAACTACAAGCGCCTGCGCGACCTGCCCGAGGAGGATGATCTGGCCCTGGTGTCCTCCGCCAGCGCCTCGCGAGAGGCGCGACAGTCCGGCGCCGGGGCGCGCATTGACGCGGGCTTCGTGCGCGGCGGCATCGGCAGCGTCGAGGAGGCGCCACGGCTCATGTCCCTGGGAACCGTGGCCTACGAAGCGCTGTGGGTGTTCTGCCGGGGCAAGCGCACCTTCGACGACCTGCCAGACCTGCGCGGCAAGACCGTGGCCGTGGGGGCGTCGGGCGCTGGCCAGCGTCGCATGGTGCGCAATCTGCTCTCCGCCAACGGGATCGAAAAGGACGACTTCACCGCGCTGGAGGTGGGTGGCGCCGAGGCTGGCGAGGCCTTGCTGGCGCACAAGGCGGATTGCATCTTCCTGCTCGAGCCGCCGGAGGCCGGCATCCTCAAGGCGTTGCTGTACGCCCCACAGGCCCAGATCGTGGACTTCAGCCGGCGCGCCGAGGCCTACACCAAGAAGATGCCCTTCCTGCAGCGCGTCACGCTGCCCGAGGGCGCCATCGACCTTGCCCAGAACCTGCCCGGGTGGCCGGTAACGCTGCTGGCGGCGCAGACGCAGATCGTGGCCCACGAAGACCTGCACCCGGCCATCCAGATGCTGCTCATGCAGGCCGCCAAGGAAGTGCACGGCGCCGTGGGCCTGTTCAACCGCGACGGCGAACTGCCCGTGGCCAACCGCTTTGATTTTCCGCTCTCGGCGGAGGCGCAACGCTTCTACGAGCGCGGCCGGCCCTTCTTGCAGCGCTACCTGCCCTTCTGGCTGGCCAACCTGGCGGACCGCCTGGTGGTGTTGCTGATCCCGGTGGTGGCCATCGTGTTCCCGCTGGTGCGCCTGCTGCCGCCGCTGTATGCCTGGCATGTGCGGCGGCGCATCTATCGCTGGTATGGCGAGCTGATGTACATCGAGAACGAAATGCGCCGGGAACTCTCCCACGGCGAGACGCGCGACTTCGGCGAACGCCTGGACTGGATCGAGCGCGAGGTGAACGCGCTGCACCCGCCGCTCGCTTTTGCCAGCTTCCTGTACTCGTTGCGCGAGCACATCGATTTCGTTCAGCACCGCCTCGAGCAGATCGCCGAGGCGGCCCGCGCCACGCCCGCGGCCGGGCCGCAGGCGAGCTGACGCCATGGCGCAACGCGGTGCGGAACATGGGCGCGAGCCGCGGCTGGTGTGGCGCGACGCGCTCATGGTGGGCCTGCCGGCGGCGGCGCTGCTGGCGGCAGCGGTATGGTTCGCGCTGCACTACGCCCAGCCGGCGCCGCCGCGCCGGATCGCGTTTGCTGGCGGTGCGCCGGGCGGTGCCTACGAACGCTTCGCCCAGCGCTACCGTGACATCCTCGCCCGTGACGGCGTGACACTGGATGTGGTGGCCACGGCAGGTTCCGTGGACAACGCCGAGCGGCTGGCCGACCCGGCCTCGGGCCTGCACGCCGGGCTGGTGCAGGGCGGCGTGATCCAAGCCCGCCAGGCCCCCGGTCTGGTGTCCCTGGGCCAGGTGGCCATCGAGCCGCTGTGGGTGTTCTGCAAGGGCCCGCCCGTGGACCGGCTGCCGACGCTGCGCGGTCGCGCGCTGGCTGTGGGCGCCCCGGGCAGCGGCACGCGACAACTGGTTTACGACCTGCTCGCCGCCAACGCGCTTACCGACGGCGACGTGCGGTTGGTGGACAGCGGTGGCGCGCAGGCGGCCGCTGCGCTCACCGGCGGTCAGGTGGACTGCGCCTTCCTGGTGAGCGCGCCCGAGGCCGAGGCGGTGCGCGGGCTGCTGCGGGCGCCCGGCGTGAGCCTCATGCCTTTCGCGCGCGCCGATGCCTATGCCCGCCGGCTGCATTTCCTCTCCGCCGTCACCCTGCCCGAGGGCGCCGTGGATCTGGCCCGCAATCTGCCGCCGCGCGATACGCGTCTGGTGGCCGCGGCCACGGAAATTCTCGTGCAACGCGACCTGCACCCTGCCATCCAGATGCTGCTGCTGCAGGCGGCGCGGGAAGTGCACGGCGAAGGCGGCCTGTTCCATCGCCCGGGCGAACTGCCGCGGGCCGAGGTGGTGGACTTCCCGCTGTCCGACGACGCGCTGCGCTACTACCGCTCGGGGCGGCCTTTCCTGCAACGCTACCTGCCCTTCTGGGTGGCGAATCTCATCGATCGACTGCTGGTGCTCGGGCTGCCCATTCTGGCGGTGGCGTTCCCGCTGTTCCGCGTGGTGCCGCCGCTATATCGCTGGCGCGTGCGGCGGCGCATCTACCGCTGGTACGGCGAGCTGATGTTCATCGACCACGCGGTGCGCGGCGTCGCCGCAGAGGGTGAACGGCGCGAGCTGGCAAACCGCATTTCCGCCATCGAGCGCGCCGTGGATGCGCTGGAGCCGCCGCTGGCCTACGCCGATCAGCTCTACGCCCTGCGCCAGCACATCGACTATGTGCGGGAGCGGGTGGCGCGCGCCGCCAGCAGCGGCCCCGGCGCGCCGCGCGCCGACGACTGAACCCGCCGCCGCCGGCGGCATCGAAGCGGCTTCGATACTCGATCGAGAGCCCGTCATGCTGCCCCGTCCGCCCCGTGGTCTGCTCGCCTGCTGCGTCGTGTTGTGTCTGGCCGGGTGTGCCGTGTCCGGCCCGGCGGTGCCGGTGCCGCCGCCGCCGCGCCTGGTGGTGATGGATGCGCTTGCGCCCGGCGTGGTGCCCGGGCCGCTGGTGGCCTACAGCTTCAGCACCGGCTGCGAGGCGGGGCTGGGTGCCCTGAGCCGCACCGTGGACGTGCACCGCACAGCCCTGTGCGAGGGGTTCACCGCAGCCCTGGGCGCGGGGGTGCGCCTGCTGCCCCACGCGGCAGGCCAGTTCGATGCCGCTTACCCGGGCACCCTGGACGAGGACGCCCATGCGCAGTACCGGCTGGTGATCCGCCTGATCCCCGAGCAGTACCCTGGCGGGCGGCGTGACCAAGGGCTGGGGCGGGGGTTGCGGCAGCGCTATGCCGGTGAGCTCACCGTGGCGGCGCGGCTGTATCGGCGATCCGACGGCGCGCTGGTGCGCCACGTGCGCTACAACGGCCGGGTGTTCGGCGCGGCCTTCGATCGGTCCGCCTTCGGCCAGGTGGGCCAGGCGGTGGGCGCGGCGGTGGCGCGGGAATTCAACCTGGGTCAGCCCTGATCCGCCCGGCCTGCGGGGCGTTTCACCCGGGGCGCCTTCCTGGCGCCTCCACCAGGCAGTGGCGGCCCAGTTCATCGAGGCGCGTGCGGCCCAGCAGACGCAGGGTGACCGCCATTTCCGTCACCAGAATCTGTAACGCCCTGTCCACGCCCGCCTCGCCGGCGGTCGCCAGGCCGTAAAGCCAGGCCCGGCCCACCATGCAGGCGCGCGCGCCCAGGCACAGGGCCTTCACCACATCGGAGCCGCGGCGCACGCCGCCATCCAGGATCACCTCGGCGCGGCCCTGAACCGCCTCCACCACCGCGGGCAGCGCCTGGAGGGCCGACACGGCCCCGTCCAGTTGCCGCCCGCCATGGTTGGATACGATCAGCGCGTCCACGCCATGATCCAGGGCCATGCGCGCATCCTCGGGCGACAGCACGCCCTTCAGCGCCAGCGGCCCGCCCCACAACGACTTGAACCACGCCACGTCCCGCCACGACACGGTGAGGTCGTACTGCCCGGTGATGAACTGGCCGATGGATACCGCGCTGCGGTTGTCCACCGCCGTGCCCTCGAAGTTGCGAAAGCTCACCTTGGGGCCGAGGCCCACGTCCAGCAGCCAGCGCCAGTGCCGCAGGAAATCCACCAGCGTGCCGGGCCCGAAACGCGGCGGCACGGTGAAGCCGTTGCGCACGTCGCGCTCGCGCGGGCCCTGCACCTTGGTGTCCACGGTGAGGACCAGCGCGTGGCAGCCGGTGGCCCGGGCGCGCTCGATGAAGGAGCGGGTCAGCCCGCGGTCGCGCAGCACGTAGAGCTGGAACCAGCGCTGCGCGTTGCTGGCCGCGGCGATCTGCTCGATGGAGCAGGTGGCCATGGTGGACAGGCAGTAGGGCACGCCGTGGCCCTGGGCGGCACGCGCGGCGCTCAACTCGCCACGGCGGTGCAACAGGCCAGCCAGACCCGTGGGCGCCAGGATGAGCGGCGCTTGCAGCGTGCCGCCCAGCACGGTGGTGGAGAGGTCGCAGACGCTCACGTCCGTGAGCACCCGCGGCAGGAAGCGCCAGTGATCGAAGTCTTCGCGGTTGGCGCGCAGCGTGACTTCGTCACAGGCGCCGCCATCCACGAACTCGAACATCGCCCTGGGCAGCCGGCGCTGCGCCGCGGCGCGCAGGTCGGCGATGTTGAGGGCGCCGTTCATCGCGACGGCTGGTCTGCGCGCTCCACGGTGAGCGACGGGTCGCGGCGCGAATCGGCATCGGCGCCGGCGCCGTGGCGCAGCGGGTTGATGCCCCACACCATGGGCACGGCCACGCGGCGCGCCCCGGACAGCTCGGCGAGGAACTGGGAGGCCACCATCTCCCAGGCGTAGTCGTTGAGGCGCTTGGAGAGCTCGGCCACGCGCTCGGGGAAGCGGTCGGCGGCGTTGTCTTCTTCGCCCGGGTCGCGATTCACGTCGTATAGCTCCACGCGCCCCGGCAGGCCGGCGGTGACCACCAGCTTCCAGTCGCCCATGCGCAGCACGCCGTGCAGGTCGTCCAGGGCGATGAGCACTTCCTTGCGCGGCGAAAGGGCGCTGCCGCGGATGGTCTTCCACTGGTCGAAGCCGTCCAGCGCCTTGCGCTGGTCCAGCTTGATGCCCGCGGCCGCCAGCACCGTGGGATACACGTCGGTGACGTGCATCAGGCCGGTGGCGATGCCCGGCTCCAGTTGCGCCGGCCAGTGCAGCAGCGCCGGCACCCGCGAGCCGCCTTCGTAGGGGCCGCCCATGCCCTCGCGGTAGGGGCCGTTGTCGGCGGCCCCGCGCTCCACGTCGCCGTCGCCGGAGGGGAACTTGCGCGGCACGGCGCCGCCGTTGTCGGTGTGGAACAGCAGCAGCGTGTCGGCCAGCATGCCCTTCTTCTCCAGGGCGTCCACCACCGCGCCCACGGCGTCGTCGAGGGCGCTCACCATGGCGGCGTAGGTGCGGCGCGTCTCGTCGCGGATGGCGGCGTTGCGATCGAGGTACTCCCGGGGCGCGGCCAGGGGCGCTGCCGGCGCGGTGAAGGACACCACCAGGAACAGCGGCGCGGCGGGGTCGTGGCGCGCCACCACGGCGGTGGCCTCGCGCCCCAGCAAGGTGGTGGCGTAGCCCTCTTCCTTGAGCGGCTTGTCGTTGCGCCACCAGTCGGGGCCCAGGGCGTTGCCGTGCTTGAAGGGGTCCACCTGTCCCATGAGCGGGCCGTAGTGGTGATCGAAGCCGCGCCGGTTGGGGCGCTGCTCGGGCCGCGCGTGGCCCAGTTGCCACTTGCCCACCCAGGCGGTGCGATAGCCCGCCTCCTTGAGGGTTTGCGACAGCAGCTTTTCATCCGGCGGCAGGCCATAGCCGCTGGCGGGCAGGATGGACTGGGTCTGCAGGCCGTAGCGCATGGGATAGCGGCCCGTGAGCAGCGCGGCGCGCGTCTGGGTGGACCAGGGCGTGACGTAGTACTGGTTGAGGCGCACGCCACGCTCGGCCAACCGATCGATGCGCGGGGTGCGGATCTCCTTGCCCAGATAGCCCAGGTCCTGCCAGCCCAGGTCGTCGGCCAGCAGGATCACCACGTGGGGGCGCGGCGCGGCGGCGGCGAAGCCTGGCAGCGCGAGCGCCAGCAACAGCACGGCGGCAAGGCTGAGTGGCAGGCGCGGGAACAATGCGGAAGCTGAGCCCATGGATCGCGGTTGACGTTGCGTGGCGAGGGGTGATGAGGGATGTTACTGCACACCGCGAGGCCCTTGCGGCGCGTGTTGTCCAGGCTGCGCGTGTCCAAGGCCTGCGAGGGACCGTGTGCTAGCATCGAATCGCCATGGCCGAGCCCGACATTCTCGTTCGCACCCTTGATGCAGTGAGTGCGCGCCTGCAGCGTAACCGCGTGCTGCGGGCGGCCACCGGTGCCGTCCTGGTGGCGCTGGCCGGCGGCATCGTGGCCGCGTGGCTGCAATGGTCCCTGGGGCCGGGTGTGGGGCGCGGGCCGCTGGGCTTCAGCGGGGTGGTGCTGCTGGGGCTGCTGGCGGGCGCGGCGGTGATTGCATGGCCCACCCGGTGGGAGCGCGCAAGCCGGGCCGCTGCCGCCCGGGAGGCCGACCGCCGCGGTGGCACCCAGGATCTGCTGGTGTCGGCGCTGGAGTTCCGTGCCACCCAGGCGGCCACGCCCTGGACCACACTGGTGCAGCAGCGTGCCGCCGAGGCGGCCGCGGCCCTCGATCCCAGCCGGCTGGTGCCGGTGCAGCTGCCGTTGCTGGCGCCGGCGGCGGTGCCGTTGCTGCTGGTGCTGGCGGGGCTGTGGTCGCTGCCGCCGCGCGTGGCGGTGCTGGCGGTGGGTCAGGCGAGTGCGGCCGTGCGCGGCGACGACGCGGCGCTGGCCGGCGAGCTGCGCGCTCTGGCTGAGGAGGCCGCCCGCCGCGGTGACGAGGCGGCGCGGGCGCAATTGGACGCGGCCCTGGCCGCGTTGGATCAGGAGGGCCAGAGCGATGCGCAGCGCCGCCGCGCACTGGACGCGGCACGCGATGCGCTGGGGCGCAGCGCCCTTGAAACCGAGGCGCAATGGGAACAACTACGCCGCGTGGCCCAGTCGTTGGAGGGCCGGCCGGAGATGCGCGAGGTGGCGCGCGCCCTGAAGGATCGCGATGCGGCCCGGGCCGCCGAGGCGCTGCGCAAGCTCGCCGGACAGCGCGGCGAAAGCGCGCAGCCCGACCAGAGCGCCGGGGCGCAGTCCAAACCCGAGGCCCTGGCCGAGGCGCTGGAGGGCGCCGCCCGGGAGACGCGCGAGACCCAGGGCGAGACCTCCGGGCGGTTTCAGAAAGCCGTGCGCGGGCTGGAAGAACTGGCTGCCAAGCTCGACCTGCAGCAACGGGCCAATCAAGCCGCGCGCAAGCTCGACGCAAAATCCCTTTCCCTGCAACGTGCCGCATCCATGGCGGCCAACCGCTACGGCCAGCAGGAGGGCACGCCCTCGGGCGACGGCGCCCCCGATACCGGCTCGGCCAACATCTCCGGCGGCACCATGTTCCGCATGGGCGCCGTGGCGCAGGAAAAAGAGGCCAGCGCCCGTGAAGGCGGCCGGGCGGGCGATGCCAGCGGCAGCGCCCAGGGCAGCGAGGTGGTGGGCGAGCAGGCGGCACCCCGCCCCAAGGCCACCTATCAACTGGAGCGCATCGCCGAGCGGCCCGGTGCCGAGGCGGCCGAGGTGGACGATGTGTTCTACGCCGCCAGCCGCCAGGGCGAGGCGCGCGTGCCCGTCAGCGCGGCGATGCCCGTATACCGCGGTGCCAGCGAGCAGGCCATGAGCCCCGAGCGCATCACCCTGCGTCATCGCGCCCTGGTGCGCGAATTCTTCAACCGTCCCACCGAAAGCAGCGCCACGCCATGACCACTGCCACCCTCGACAGCCGCATCCAGCAATTTCAGGACAACTTCCGCACCGTGCGCGAGGAGGTGGGCCGGGTCATCGTGGGCAACCAGGAGGTGATCGCGGGCGTCATGACCTGTCTGCTGGCGCGCGGCCACGTGCTGCTGGAGGGTATTCCCGGGGTTGGCAAGACCAAGCTGGTGCAGACCCTGGCTGATGCGCTGCACCTGAAGTTCTCTCGCATCCAGTTCACGCCCGATCTCATGCCGGGTGACATCGTGGGCACCTCCATCGTGCGCGAGGACGAGGCTGGCCGTAAGCGCTTCGAGTTCCAGCCCGGGCCGGTGTTCGCCAACCTGGTGCTGGCCGACGAGATCAACCGCGCCACACCCAAGACCCAGTCGGCGCTGCTCGAGGCCATGCAGGAGAACTCCGTCTCCGCCGGCGGCGCCACGCGGCCGCTGGAGCAGCCCTTCTTCGTGCTCGCCACCATGAACCCTCTCGAGATGGAGGGCACCTACCCGTTGCCCGAGGCGCAGCTCGACCGCTTCCTGTTCAAGCTGCGCATGGGGTTTCCGGGCGTGGACGAACTGCACGAGGTGGTGGAGCGCACCACCCGCTCCGGCGAGCCGGCGGTGCAGCGCGTGCTGCGCCAGGGCGATGTGCTGGAGATGCGCGAAACCGCCCGCGAGGTGCCCGTGGCGCGGGCCGTGCAGGACTACGCCGTGCGGCTGACGCTCGCCACCCACCCCGAAGCGGACACCAGCCACGAGCTGGCGCGGCGCTACGTGCGCTTTGGCGCCAGCCCGCGCGGCACCCAGGCCCTTGTCCTGGGCGCCAAGGTGAATGCGCTGGTGAACGGCCGCGTGCACGTGGCCATCGAGGACATCCGCGCCGTGGCGCTGCCGGCGCTGCGCCATCGGCTGATGCTCAACTTCGAGGCCGAGGCCGGCCGCGTGAGCGCCGACCACATCATCGGCCGCATCCTCGAGGACCTGCGCGCCTGAGCTAGCCGCGCCCGTGCCAGCCCCGCGGCTGGCACACGCCCTCTACGCCCCTCGCATGGATCGCAGCGCTTCCCCCTTTTCCGAGGACTTCGTGCGGCGCCTCGAGCACCTCACGCTCGCCACGCGCGCGCCGGTGTCGGGCCATCTGCGCGGCGTGCACCGCTCGCGGCGCACCGGCGGCGGCATGGTGTTCTCGGATTACCGTCCCTACGTGCCGGGCGATGACCTGCGCAACCTCGACTGGGGCATCTGGATGCGCCTCGACCGGCTGGTGCTGCGGCTGTTCGAGGAAGAGACCGACCTGCCCGTCTACCTGCTGCTGGACGCCAGCGCCTCCATGGGCTGCGGCGAGCCGCCCAAGTTCGACTTCGCCCGCCGCGCCGTGGCAGCCCTGGCCTGGCTCGCGCTGGTGAATCACGATCGTGTCACCACCGTCGCCTGGAACAACGGCGTGGCGAGCGAGCTGCCGGTGCGCCGCGGCCGCTCGGCGGTGTGGCCGGTGATGCGTTTTCTCGAAGGCCTGCGGCCCGCGGGCGGCACCAGCCTGGAGGCGTCGTTGCGGGCCTGCTTCGGTCCGCGCCGGCCGCGCGGCCTGGTGGTGCTGGTGTCGGACTTCATGGACCCGGCGGGCTTCGAGGGCGCCGCCGACTGGGTGGCGCGCTTCGGGCACGAGCTGTTCGCGCTGCAGGTGCTCTCGCCCCAGGAGTTGGCGCCCGACCTGCCCGAGCAGGCGTTGCTGGAGGATGCCGAGGGCGGCGGCAGCGACCTGGTGCAGGTCACGCCAGCGCTGCTGGCGGCCTACCGCGAGGCGCTGGAGGCTCACTGCCAGGCGCTGCGGGCGGTCTGCCAGCGGCGCGGCTGGAGCTGGCTGCAAGCCCGCTCCGACACCGCCTTCGACGAGGCGTTGCTGCGCGCCCTGCGGGAGCAGGGGGTGCTGCGATGAGTTTCACCGCGCTGGCGCCGGGGTTGTCCATGGCGCTGCTGGCGGCCGTGGCGGCCGCGGTGCTGGGGCTTTACCTGCTGCGTCCGCCGCCGCGCCGCGTGGTGGTGGCATCGCGGCTCATCTGGGCGCGGGTGCTGGCGCGCCAGCAGCGCCACGGCGAGCCATGGCGCTGGTGGTTGTCGCTGGCGCTGGCACTGGCCATTGCGCTGGCGCTGGCGGCCGCGGCCCTGCAGCCCGAACCCGGTGGCGCCGGGGCGCCGCGGCGGCTGATCGTGGTGATGGACACGGCGCCCTCCATGGCCACGTTGCGCGCCGATGGCCGCAGCCGGCTCGACCATGGCCGCGAGGCCCTGCGCCGGTTGCTGGGGGAAGGGGGGCGCGGCGACCGCATTGCGCTGCTGGACACCATGGGCATGGGCGGCGCGCCCTCGTTCCAGGACGCCGCCGCGGCCCTGGCGGCGGCCGAGGCGCTGCAACCCGCGGCCGCGGGACGGCCGCGGCTGCCCGACCTGGCGGCGCTGGCCGGGGCGGTGGCAGGGACGCCGGTGCTGTTCATCACCGACGGCGTATGGCCTCAGGCGCTGCCAGTTGATGCGCGCACCGTGTCGGTGTTCGAGCCTGCCGCCAACGTGGGCATCACCGCCTTCGAGGTGCGCGCCGCGGCCACTGATCCGCGGCGCTTCGAGGCCTTCATGGAGGTGGCCAACGCCGGCAGCGAGGCCGTGGCGGTGCGTGTGTCCATCGCCGGGGCGGGGCGCGATGCGGTGCAGCGCGACCTCACCGTGCCTGCGCGCGATTACCGCGCCTTCAGCGTGCCCGTGAGCGGCTTCGCAGGCGGCGCGCTGCGCGCCACGGTGCGCGCTGCGGGCGATGCCTTCGCGGGCGACGATTCCGCCTGGGCCTTCCTGCCGTTGAACCGCTTCCTGCGGGTGGCGCTGGTGACAGCGGGCAACGCGCCGCTGGAGCGCGCCCTGCGGCTCGATGGGCGCCTGCAGGTTTCGGTGATTACCCCGGCCGGCTTCCGGGCGCGCGAGGGTGTCGACCTGTACGTGTTCGACCGCTTCGCGCCCGCCGAGGCGCCAAGTGTGCCGGCGATGCTGTGGCGCCCGCCGCGCAGCCCGTGGCTGCCCGGGTTGCTGCCCGAGCGCGTCAAGCCTGCGGTGGAGAACTGGCTGGAGGGTCACCCTGTGCTCGACAACGTTTCGCTGCGTGATGCGCAGATCGAGCGCGCCGCGGGCTTCGAGGTACCGCAGGGCGTGGCGCCCGCGGCGCAGCCGTGGACGGTGCTGGCGCGGGCGGGCGACGGGGCGGCGCTGGTGGCGGCCTCGGCTTCGGCACCGCGGCGGCTGGCGGTGGGATTCGCCCTGGCCGATTCCGCCTTTGCCGACACCGCCTCTTTTCCCGTGCTTTTGGCCAACGCCGTGCAGTGGTTGTCAGACGAACCGCCGGCGGTGCTGCGTGATCCGGGCACGGTGGTGGTGCCCATGGAAAACGCCCGTATCTTCACGCCTGGCGGCGAGACACCGCCCGTGCGCCACGTGCCCGGCGCCACGCTGGTGGAGGCGCGCGAGGCCACGCTGTTCACCGCCGAGGGCGGGCAGGGGCGCATGCGCGTCATCGCCCAGTCCCTGGACGCGGCGCGCAGCGACGTGAACGCCTCGCGGCTGCAGGCCAGTGCCTTGCCTGCCGGGCGCGGCGGACAGGGCGCGGCACCGCCGTGGTTGTGGCTGCTGGCCCTGGCTGGCGCGCTGATGCTGGCCGAGTGGCTTGCCTGGAACCGGCGGGTGACGCAATGAGGCTCCCATGAGCGCCCGGCTGGCCGTGGAGGCGTGGTGGCCTTTGCTGGCCCTGGCCCTGGCGCTGCCGCTGGTGTGGCTGGCGTGGCGGCGCTCCCGGGCCGGCCTGGCCCAGGGGCGCATGGCGCCCCTGCTGCTGCTGCGGGCGGCGGCGCTTGCCTGCGTGGCGGCGGCGCTCATGCGTCCCACGTGGCTGGCGCCGAGCGCCCAGGTGTCGGTGGTGTACGCGCTGGATGTATCGCGCAGCGTGGCGCCGGCCTTCCAGGCCGCCGCCCTGGAGTGGATGGCCGTCGCCGACGCCGCCGGGCGGCCGGTGCGCTCGCGCGTGCTGGCCTTCTCGGATCGGGCGCGCTTCGCCGACTCGCCGGGGGCGCTGCTGCGCACGCCGCTCACCGACCGGTCCGTGCCGGTGCCGGGCGCCGACGCACCCCTGGCGCGCTCGGTCACCAATTTGGAGGCGGCCCTGGACGGCGCGTGGCTGGGGCTCGAGCCCAACGCCGTGAAGCGCGTGGTGCTCATGACCGACGGCAATGCCACCGCAGGCGACACCTGGCGAGCGGTGGAGCGCTTGCGCCGCGAGGGCGTGCGGGTGTTCACCGTGCCAGCGCTGGTGAGCGCCGGCAACGATGCCTGGGTGGAAGGTCTGGACCTGCCCGCCGATCCGCGCCGCGACGAGCCGGTGTTGGCCACGGTGCGGGTGTACAGCCAGTCGCGCCAGCTGGCGCGGGTCTGGATCGCCCGCGGCGGCCGCGAGATTGCCGGCCAGCAGGTGACGCTGGCGCCGGGCCTGAACCGCGTCGCGCTCACGGTGAAGCTGCCCGAGGCCGGTCCGGTGCCGCTCACCGCCCGCGTGCAACCGCATCCGGGGGCAACGCAATCAGCGGCGCAGCCGGCGGCGGCAGGCGTCACGCAAACGGTCACCGTGGGCGAGCGTCCGCGGGTGCTGCTGGTGGAAGGCAGCGCGGCCGCCGGTGGCGCGCTGGCGGAGGTGTTGCGCAAGCAGGGCCTGGAGGTGGCGGCGCAGGCGCCGGCACAGTTGCCGCGGGAGGCGGCGGGCTTCGCGGCGCGCGATGTGGTGGTGCTGGACGACGTGGCCGCGCGCGACATGGCGCCCGAGGCCATGACGGCCCTGGAGACCTGGGTGCGCGACCAGGGCGGCGGTGTGCTGTTCGTGGCCGGACCCAACACTTACGGCGAGTCGGGCTGGCGCGAATCGGCCCTGGAGCGTGTGCTGCCGGTCACGTTCGAGGCACGGGAGAAGCGCCGCGATCTCGCCCTGCTCATCGTGCTGGACCGCTCCTACAGCATGAAGGGCCGCAAGCTCGACCTGGCCAAGGCCGCCACCCTGGGCGCCCTCGACCTGCTGGATGAGAACCACCGCTTCGGCGTCATCACCTTCGACGCGCAGCCCGACATGACGGTGCCGCTGGCGCCCGTGCGCAGCAAGCGCCGCGCGGAAGACCTTATCTCGCGCTTCACCGCCAGCGGCCAGACCAACATCTACCCGGCGCTGCAGACCGCCTACCGGGTGCTGGCGGACCAGAAGGAGGTGCGCTCGCGCCATGTGATCCTGCTCTCCGACGGCGACACCCAGCCGGCGGATTTCCAGCGGCTGGTCAAGCGCATGGCCGACAACGGCATCACCGTCACCACCGTGGCCATCGGCGGCGAGGCCGACAAGGCGCTGCTGGAGAACATCTCCAAGTGGGGCAACGGGCGCTTCTACTTCACCGAGAGCGCCGAGCGCGTGCCGAAGATCTTCATCGAGGAAACCCAGCGGCTGGTGAATGAGAGTTTCGTGGAGGAGCCCGCCCGCGCCGTGCCGCGCCGCCAGGCGGAGCTGCTGCGCGGGATCGACTTCGACAGCGCGCCGCCGCTGAAGGGCTACGCCAGCCTCAAGGCGCGCGAGGCGGCCGAGGTGACCCTGTCCACCGAGACCGGCGCGCCGTTGCTGGCGCGCTGGCAGGTGGGTCTGGGCCGCGGCGCGGTGTTCGCCTCGGACGCGGGCAACCGCTGGGCCGCCGACTGGCGCGGATGGAAGGGCTACGGACCGTTCTGGTCGCAGCTGACGCGCGAGGTGATGCGCCGCGAGCGCGCCGAAACCGGCAGCCTCGAAGTGACGCGTGAGGCTGGCGTGGTGAGCGTGAGTCTGTCGGCACTGAGTCCAGACGGCGCCTTCCGCGATGGCCTCGCCCCCGCCGTGCGGGTGAGCGTGCCGGGTGCCGCGCCGCGCACCCTGCGGCTGCGGCAGGCGGGCCCCGGGCGTTACCAGCTCCGCCTGGCCGATGACCCGGCCGCGGCGGGTGCTGCGCGAGTGGAGCTATTGCCCGGCGGCGGCGTGGATGCCGGGCTGGTGCGGGCGGCGGGCGTGCGCGACCTGCAGCCGCCCGTGG
>JBIIUM010000181.1:0-6351 GCA_044339985.1 Burkholderiales bacterium
AGGGTGACCAGTCGCTCTCGAGTTCTTCGGGCTGGAACCCCGCCCTCAACAGCACTTCGCGGGGCAGATCCGCCGGCCGCTTGCAGGCGCATAGCTTACGCGCCAGTCGCTGCGCCGTGATCAGGTGCACGCTCGAGGCGATGTTGAAGGGCGCTACGCCCATGTTGAGCAGCCGGGTGAGGGTGGTTGGCGCATCGTTGGTGTGCAGGGTGGAAAGCACGAGATGACCGGTCTGCGCAGCCTTCACTGCGATCTCGGCTGTTTCCAGATCGCGTATCTCGCCCACCATGATGATGTCCGGATCCTGGCGCAGGAAAGAGCGCAACGCGGCGGCGAAGGTCAGTCCGGCCTTGTCGTTGACGTTGACCTGGTTGATGCCGGGCAGGTTGATTTCCGCCGGGTCCTCGGCCGTGGAGATGTTTATGCCAGGCTTGTTCACAAGATTAAGGCAGGTGTAGAGCGACACCGTCTTGCCGGATCCGGTGGGGCCTGTCACCAGAATCATTCCGTATGGGCGGCCAATGGCGTGCAGCAGCGCCTGCTTTTGCTCGGGCTCGTATCCCAGCGCGTCGACACCCAGTGTCGCGCTGGAGGGGTCCAGGATGCGCATGACGATTTTCTCGCCGTGCAGCGTTGGCAGGGTGGAGACACGAAAATCGATGGCGCGATTCTTGGAGAGAGTCAGCTTCATGCGGCCATCCTGCGGCACCCGCTTCTCCGAAATGTCAAGCCGGGAGATGACCTTTATCCGCGACGCGATCTTTTCCTTGATGGCGATCGGCGGCTGGGCGACCTCGTGAAGCACGCCGTCCGTGCGAAAGCGCACGCGGTAGAACTTCTCGTAGGGCTCGAAGTGGATATCCGAGGCGCCGCCATTGATGGCATCGAGAAGTATCTTCTGGATGTACTTGACCACGGGCGCGTCGTCGATCTCCTGGGCCGGCGGCGCCTCGGCTTCGGCGTCTGCCATCGGTTCGACGAGCGCGTCGTCGTCAAGACCCTCGCCCATCAGGGTGGTCAGGGATGTGTCGGTGGCCTTGAGAACAGCCTGGATGAGGGCGCCTAGCTTGCCGTCCTCCACGACCACGGGGTCCACCTGCAGACCGGTTTGAAACTTGATCTCGTCGTACGTTGTTCGATTGGTGGGGTCCGAAAAGGCAACGGACAGACGGTTGCCCCTTTGCCACAGCGGCAGTATCCGGCGCGAGACCATGAGCCTCTCGTCCACCAGTTTGGCGGGAAGCAGCGCCGTGTCGAGGCAGTTAAGGTCCAGAAGAGGCAAACCGAAGGTCTGGGACGCGAATTCGGCGAGTTCGAGTTCGTTGATCTTCCGGGCCGAGAGCAGTTGCTCGGTAAAGCTCTTCCCTGCCGCATCGGCCTTTGACTGTAGCGCCTCGGCTTCACGCTCCAAAAGCTTGCCTCTTTGCACCAGAGCCCGTGCCAGGCCGGACAGGGTTGTCTTGACGCTCAGCATGGCGGCAGCAACGCGATCCGTTGGCATCCCGAGGCGCCCCCGAATGCTTCGAAAACCCTGAAATGACCGCTTGGATCGCGCGTCATGTTCCGTCCATGGATAGGAGTCGAACCGATTTCACCACACGATCCTGCACCTGAAGTATCTCTAGTGCTTGCCCCGCGACCTTCATGCTCATGCCAGGTTCCGGAATATCCTCGAAATGCTCGAGGATGAGGCCATTGAGGGTCTTTGGCCCATCCAGGGGAAAACGCGTGCCGAGTTTGCGGTTCAGGTCGCGCAACAGGCAGCCTCCTTCTGCAATCACCGACCCGTCTCCCTGCCGGCGCAGACTGCCTGTGATGGCCAGTGGCGAGTGAGTCGTGAATTCGCCGATGATCTCCTCGATGATGTCTTCGAGCGTCACAAGCCCCAGCAGTTCGCCGTACTCGTCCACCACCAGGCCGAGGCGTTCGTGACGCTCCTGAAAGTTCTGCAGTTGGGTCAGCAGGGGCGTGCCTTGCGGAATGAAATAGGCATCTCGCATCACCGAGCGTAGTCGTTCGGCGTCCAGCGCCTCTTCCTCGCCCAGGTTGAGAATCTTACGTACATGGAGCACACCAGCGATATTCTCGATAGAACCATCGAAAGCGGGAATCCGCGTGTGGTTCGACGTGGCGAGCTGGCGGCGAAGTTCTGCCGCCGGATTGCGCAAATCGAGGGCGTCGATCTGATTGCGGGGCACCATGATGTCATCGACCGTGACCGACTCGAGGTCAACCAGGTTGAGCAACATGTTCTGGTGCTTCTGCGGCAGGAAGTTCCCGCCCTCCAGAACCAGGGTGCGTAACTCCTCAAGGGTGAGTTTTTGGCTAGAGCCCGCTTGGGTTGCGTTGACGCGCAGGAGTCGAAGCAGAGCCGCGGAAAAGAGGTTGACAAACCATACAACCGGGTAGGCAAGCCTGAGCAATGGCGTGAGGATGTAGGCCGCGGGGTAGGCAATGCGCTCAGGATGGCTTGCGCCGATCACCTTGGGTGTGATTTCCGAGAACACCAGGATGAAGAAGGTCACCGCTAGCGTGGCCATGGATAGCGTGAACTCGGACTCCCCGAACAGCCGGAACGTAATGTAGGTGACCAGTGCTGCCGCGGCGGCGTTGACCAGATTGTTGCCGAGAAGAACCACTCCCAGCAGACGATCCGGGCGAGCCAACAGCGCCGCTGCGAGTCTGGCGCCGCGATGTCCCACGCGTACGAGATGCTTTAGCCGGTAGCGGTTGATCGCCATCATGCTGGTCTCGGCAGTGGAGAAAAACGCCGAAATGACCAGCAGTACAATCAACACGGCAATCAACTCGCCGGTGGAGATTTCGTTCAAGGTCCCCGACGCCTACGATGATTCACCGCCGCAGGATCACTTCGAGCACGAAGCGACTGCCGATGTAGGCGAGAACCAATGCGAAGAAACCCGCCAGGGTCCAGCGCAATGCCACGCGTCCTCGCCAGCCGCGCAAGGCGCGCCCCAGAAGCAGTCCGCCGAAGATCAGCCAAGAAAGGATGCCAAAGACGGTTTTGTGGTTGAACTGCAGCGGCTTTCCAAACACCTGTTCGGAAAACAACATGCCGCTGGCCAGAGACAAGGTGAGAAGCGCGAACCCGGCAGCGATGATGCGAAACAGCAACTTCTCCATGGTGAGCAGGGGCGGAAGGCTTCGCAACAGCGGCGACGGATTGCCTTCGCGCAGGCGTCTCTCCTGGACCGCCATCAGCATCGCATGCAGCGATGCAATGGTGAACAGGCTGTAGGCCAGCATGGAAGCGGCGAGGTGAAAGCGAAAACCCGGCATCGCGGCGTTTTCCACGAGGCGTGGGGGCGGGACCATCATGGGCACGAGCGCTGCGAAGGACGCGACCGGAATCACCAGCGTTTGAAGTCCGTCGAGGCGATGAAAGAAACTGCCGCTCCAATAAATGAGCACGGACAGCCACGCGATGATGGACACCACCACTCCCAGTCCAAGGGCCATGCCGCCAGCGCCGAAAACCAGATCCCGCAGCAACCACGTGTGCACCGCGAAGGGAATGAGCACCGTCCACCTCACCCAGCCAGGCGCGGAAACGACGGTCGAGGGCGACGCAACGGCGCGCAACAGCACGAATCCCAGTGCGGCGTAAAGCGATGCTGCGAACAGGTGAAGTAGAATCAAGGCCACTATAGATTCCGCGCAACCAGAGTGACGACAACAAGTACATGCAAGTGATGTGCGTACCGGCGCGCACCGAGCTTAGCTTTTCCGATTATACGCAGCCCCCCCTAACTAACCCTCACGCTCCTCCGCTCCATGCTCGATGCCTTGACCCATCGCCTGTCCGGCGTCATCAAGACGCTGCGCGGCCAGTCCCGACTTACGGAGGCCAATGTCCAGGATGCCCTGCGCGAAGTGCGTATGGCGCTTCTGGAGGCAGACGTGGCGCTGCCGGTGGTGCGCGAGTTCATTGCGCGGGTCAAGGATAAGGCTCTCGGTCAGGAGGTGGTGGGCAGCCTGACGCCGGGCCAGGCGCTGGTGGGCGTGGTATTCGACGAGCTCAAGGCGCTCATGGGGGGCGATGCCGCGGCGCTGGACCTCGCCGCCGTGCCCCCCGCGGTGGTTCTGATGGCGGGTTTGCAGGGCTCCGGCAAGACCACCACCGCAGGTAAGCTTGCCCGGTTGCTTCGCAGCCAAAAGAAGAAAGTGCTGCTGGTGTCCTGCGACGTCTATCGGCCAGCCGCCATGGAGCAGTTGCGCACCCTGGCTGGCCAGGCCGAGGCGGATTTCTTTCCTGCCGCACCAGATCAGCGGCCGGTCGATATAGCCCTTTCCGCCCAACAGTGGGCAAAGCGTCATTACCACGAGGTGATGATCGTCGACACGGCGGGGCGTCTGGCGATTGACGAGGCGCTGATGCGTGAGATTCGCGACCTGCACGCGGCCCTCTCCCCGGTGGAAACGCTGTTCGTGGTGGATTCCATGCAGGGTCAGGATGCAGTCAACACCGCGAAGGCATTCTCAGAGGCATTGCCCCTTACCGGCATAGTGCTTACCAAGCTTGACGGCGATTCCCGCGGTGGCGCAGCACTCTCGGTGCGACAGGTGACCGGCGCACCGATCAAGTTCGCGGGGACCAGCGAGAAGCTTTCCGGCCTGGAAGCCTTTCATCCCGAGCGTATGGCGTCGCGCATCCTCGGCATGGGCGACGTCTTGTCGCTCATCGAGGACGTGCGCCGCGAGGTGGACGTGCAGGAAGCCGAGAAATTCGCTCGCAAGGTCCAGGCGGGAGGTGGCTTCGACCTGGACGATTTCCGCGCGCAACTGCTGCAGATGAAGAAACTGGGCGGTGTGGAAGCGCTCATGGACAAGTTGCCCGCCCAAATGGCCCAGGCGGCCCAGGCGGGCCAGGCCCGCCTGGGTGACCACAAGATTGCCCGCACCGTGGGCATCATTGATTCCATGACCCCGCTGGAGCGCCGCAGGCCCGAGCTCCTCAAGGCCTCCCGCAAGCGCCGTATCGCGGGTGGCGCCGGGGTGCAGGTTCAGGAAGTCAATCGACTGCTCAAGGAATTCGAGCAGGTGCAAAAGATCGCCAAGATGATGAAGGGCGGCGGCATGCAAAAACTGATGCGCGGCATGCGCGGCATGTTGCCTGGCGTGCGTTGAAGGCCGCACCGCGGGCGGGCCGCTTGACCCGCCGCGATGCTGAGGGGTTACTTGGCGTTGGCGCTGAAGGGCCCGGGCGGCAGCACTGGTGGCTCGCGGAAGTGGGCGGGCATCTCTCCGGTGAGGCTTTCCAGGAACAGCTCCATGTCTTCCACGTCTTCGTCCGACAGCCGCTTGCCCAGTTGCGTCAACCCCATGACGCGGATGGCCTCGGACAGCGATGTCACGGAGCCATCGTGGAAATAGGGGGCGGTGCGCGCAATGTTGCGCAGCATGGGCACCTTGAACACGTAGGTATCAGCCTCGTTTCCGGTTTCCAGAAATCGGCCCTTGTCCACCTCGCTGCTCTTGGTCACGGTCCAGTAATCCACCACCAGACCGAACTTCTGGTACATGGTGCCGCCCAGCAGTGGGCCGCGGTGGCAGGCGCCGCAACCCGCGTTCATGAACTTCACCATGCCCAGGCGCTGCTGGGGGGTGAGCGCCCCCACGTCCCCTGAGAGATAGCGGTCAAAGGGTGCGGGCGTGGACAACGTGCGTTCGTAGGCGCCGATGGCCTTGCCCCAGTTCTCGGGCGTGATCGGGTCCGCCTCCCCAGGGAAGGCTTTTTCGAACAACGGCCGGTAGCCGGGAATGGCTTTGATCTTCGCCATGGCAGAAGGCAGATCGGGGTTGGCGTAGGACACCTTTCCTGTGAGTGCGCGCCAAGCCTGCTCCTCCACGTCCTTGCGGTTGCCTCCGAAGTGCTGCACGAATTGCCCCGCCGTGTTGAGCACTGTGGAGGCGTTGCGCGGCACGGGCCGACTCTGCGCGCCGAAGGACGTGGGCAGCGCATCGATACCGTAGAGCGATGGCTGATGGCAGCGGGCGCAACTCACCGTGCCATCCAGGGAAACACGCGGCTCGAAGAACAGCATGCGGCCCAGCTCGACCTTCTCGGGGGTGATGGGGTTTTCGGGGTTCTCGAAACGCACTGGAAGCTTTCCGAAATTCTCGCGGGCGTCGGCAAGGTGCTGGTCATCGCCGTTGTGGGCCGAGACCGACGGGAGCAACAGGGCGCAGGTGGCGGCGATGGCGGCGGGTGTGAGTCTGTTCATGGAAGGACTTTCTTTCGAGGAGTCGATCGAGGAGTCGAGGCGTTTTCTCGGGATCATTATAGGAATTCTGCGCGCCGCTGGCGCCGGCGAACGCCTAGAGCCCCTT
>JBIIUM010000182.1:0-6338 GCA_044339985.1 Burkholderiales bacterium
TCGAAGAGGGGTGCAAGCCCGGTGGGGGCATCGCCCGTACGCGCGCTGCTGTTGCCCGCGATGCCGCTGATGGCGGCCTGGGTAAGGCTCGTGGCCTGGGCGCTGTCGCGGCCGAAGCCGGTGCTGGATGCGCTGCCCAGGTTCAGCGCCATGCTCTCCCCAGAAAACCCCGCCTGGTTGAGCACATCGCCCAGCCCGAGCGAGCCAGTCTCGAAGCGGTTGCGAGCCTGATCCAGGGCGCCCTGGGTGCTGGTGATAGCGCCGCCCATGAGCGTGGTGTTGCCGGCGACGCGCACGCTGAAACCGCCATCGCCGGCGGCGAGACCGCTTTGATCAATGACGCTGGCGAAGTTGCTGTCGATGCGCCCGCGGCCAAGGCTCAGGCTCGCGCCGGGGGCGGGGCCCAGGGTGAGGCTGCCACCGGTGCTGCTCTGGCGGCTCTGGTAGGTGCTGGCGTCTTGCAGGCTCTCGATCAGCAGGTTGCCCGCCACGGTGGCCTCGATGCGATCAGCCGATAGCAGGGCGCCGCGCACGGTGGTGTTGGCGCCGCTGTCCAGGCTGAGGGCTCGCACCACTCACGTAAGATGCCGCTCTCGACAATCGCAAAAGTGTGTTGTTCGCGATGTTGCATCGCCACCTCAACCATCAGCGCTTCACTCTCGCCGCTATCGACGACGTGATTTCACGCGGGCGGTGGCGAGAGTGGGCTGAACTGCGCCGGGCTGCTTTGTCTGACCGCGCCCTGCTGGATAAGGTGGAGCGGGTCTGCCGCCCCTACGCGTCCGACCCCTACGCACGGCGCCACCACTTCTGGATGCACTATGTCGACAAACACCACACCGCTACCTGACTGGGAACTTGTCTTGTCCTCTGCTGCACGGCTCCAGCGTATTCCGCCGGATGCCGTGCTGGTCGGCGGAACTGCCTCGCGTCTCGCTGGCACGACTGGCAGACGGTCAAAGCCGCTTGCTCGCACCTTGCGACCGTTATGTTTGACCGGGTGTGCGATATGGATGCGGATCGTTCCGATGACTATGGGACGGAGCCGTGAAGGTTCAGGCAGCGGGCAAAACGCTGGAACCGGTCGCGGATTCGTGCGGTTGAACGAAAGCCTGCCTGAGCCAAGTCGAGCGGACCGAGCATGAAGGCAGGATCATTGAGTTGGCCGCATTTAACGGCCAGCGCCACGCCCAAGCCGGATTTGTTTGGCGACAGCGGGGAGGCGGTTTGATGGCGAAGAAGAAGCAGCAAATCTCCATCATCCGTTCTTCGGCTGCGGAGTATCTGACGTTCGTGGCGGCCAGCGGGCAGGGCGGCGTGGAGGCGGTGTATGCCGACGAGAATGTTTGGCTGACGCAGAAGATGATGGCTGCGCTCTACGACGTTGAGGTGCCCACCATCAACTACCATCTGAAAAAGGTTTTTGACGACAGTGAGTTACAGCCGGAGGCAGTTATTAGAATTTTTCGAATAACTGCCGCCGACGGCAAGGGCTACGACACCAAGCACTACAACCTCGCTGCCATCATCGCGGTGGGCTACAAGGTGAACTCCGAGCGGGCCGTGCAGTTCCGCAAGTGGGCCACGGGTATCGTTGAGGAGTTCTCCATCAAGGGCTACACGATGGATGACGAGCGCCTGAAGCGCGGCGGTTCCATCCTGGGTGAACAGTATTTCGAGGAGCAGCTTCAGCGTGTCCGCGAGATACGTCTGTCCGAGCGCAAGTTCTACCAGAAGATCACGGACATCTACGCCACGGCCATCGATTACGATGTGATGGCGCAGGCCACCAAGCGGTTTTTCGCCACGGTACAGAACAAGCTGCACTGGGCGATCCACGGGCAGACGGCGGCGGAAGTCATCGTTGCCCGTGCTGACGCCGAAAAGCCCAACATGGGCCTGACCACCTGGCAGGATGCGCCGCTCGGAAAGATTCAGAAGTTCGATGTGGCGGTTGCGAAGAACTATCTGAGCGAAGATGAAATGGCGCAGCTTTCGCGCCTCGTGAACGCTTATCTTGACATTGCCGAAGACATGGCAAAACGGCGCTTGCCCATGACCATGCAGGACTGGGAGGGGAGACTGAACCAGTTCATCGACGTGGCCAACCGGGAAGTTTTGCAGGACGCAGGCCGAGTTACAGCAGAGATCGCTCGCGCACACGCCGAAACCGAGTTCGAGAAATACCGCATTGTGCAGGATAGGCTGTTCGAGAGCGACTTTGATCGGCTACTGCGGCAACTCGATCAGAACAAGAACACAGCCGAGGGGGACGCATGAGCGCCCGCATGCAGAACTGTGCCCAGCATGGGCATCGAACGGGCGGTGAAGGCTTGGCGTGGTCCAGCTGAGGCCCGAAGCGACGTTGAAGCGCAAGGTATCACGGGTCGCGTTTGGCGGTCGTAGCCGTCGCCCCCCCCTTTGCCCCAGCGCTTACCGCGCCGGTGGTTCAGGGCAGAGAGGCCGCCGGGTGCTGGCCACGAGGGGCACGTCATCGAATTCAATGCGTCCATCGGCCGCACGTACGAGGCGGCGCACTTCCACGTGTTTGCAGGTCGACGACCACGAATCGACGAGCATGAAGGTCTCGTAGTCCTGCCCCACCTTGGGGGTGAAGATCAATTCAGATGGTCCGCAACGGCGCCACACGCCGCTGGCGTCCTGCATTTGCCAGAACATGCTCACGGTGACGGGCTTGCCTGCCGGCAAGGCGTACTCGTGGAACGAAAAGGAGGGCATGGATGGCGGGCGCGGCATGCCCAGGGTCTTGTTGCGCGCCAGATAGGAGAATCCGCCCGCCGCGGCGTGGATGGACTCTGTCTTCCCGCAGCCGTGGTGGATGATCAGGTGGGCGCTGGCGCCGTGGTAGACGCGAAGGCGTGCCTGGCTCGCCGGGTCGAAGCGCTCGGGCGCGGGGGATGCGCAGGCGCCCAGCAGCACGGGCAGCGCGCCAAGGGCCACCCATGTGCAGCGAATGGTCATGGTGCCGCGGTGAAGAAGATCGGCACGCCGGCCCGCTGGGCGGCGGTGCGCAGGTCCGCGGCGTACCGCGCATCGCCTGCAAAACACACGGAGGTGGCAACGGGATCGGTGCGCGCGGGGAGCCGGCCCAAGGCGGTGCGCAGCGTCGCGGCGGTCAGCGCATCGCTCGCGCCGGTGACCGCCAGCGCCTTGACCTGCGCCCCCTTGAGCAGCCAAACGAGCTCATCGACACTGCTCGAGCCGCCCATTTCGAGGGTGGCGATGGCCATCTGCGTGGACACCGCATTGTTCGGCGCGGGCACGTCCAGCAGATAGGCTTGGGATTGGCCGGTGGCCTTGATGCAGCCGGCCAGCTCGTCGCCGAACGGGCGCACTGGTCGGGAAGGGGTTGCGCAGGCAGCGAGCAGTGCGGTGGCGAGGAGCGCAGCGAAAAGCGGGCGAGGGTGCACGATGAGCCTCGAGTTAGCGTGTTGCCGCTGGTGTGGCGGCGGGTAGCGGTTCGATTCGAACCGATTCCACGAGGTGCTGCAAGACCGCGAGGAACTGGGCGTTCGCCTGCGGATCGAGCAGGGACTCGGTGTTGGCGCCCAGTTCGAAGGAAAGCGTATAGCCGCTGTCGGCAAGCGGCAGCAGCCAGGCGCGGTAGGCGCCGCCCCTGCCATTGAGCGGCGGGGCCACCAGGTCTTGCTCGGCCACCTCCATCACCGTCCAGGTGTACTGTCCCACGGTGCGCTCGGTCCAGTGTGCCGATGGTGAATAGGAAAATCGCCAGCGCAATGGTAGGTCGTTCGCGGGATTACGCTCGGTTTCGGCCATGCGCCTCCAGGTCGCCGGATCGATGCGATGCAGGCGCGCGCGCAGCATGTGACTTGTTCGTGCCCAACTCTCGAAGCACATGGGCTCGAATCCCCAGTCCTTCGTTTCTCCGCGGGTTTCTTTCTCGCGGCTGATTTGGGGCCAGCTGGAAACAAAGCGATTGAAGTTTCGCGCTCCTTCATTCACCTGCTTTGTGATGCCATCGATTTCATAGAGTGGGCGGACATCGTAAAAATTGGATCTGCGCGCGCCCGGCGGCGCCGGCCGCTCAATGGCGCCGTATTGGCATGAGGAACTGTTCAGCCACTGGTGGGTTATGCGGTAGCGCCCGATGAGGTCGTACTGGTAAGTGCTGTAGATTCCCGTGAGCGGGAAGTCCAGGGCGCCGCGCACCGCATAGCGATCCTCGTTTCGGCGAAGGCCTTCCTCGATGCTGCAGCCTGGCACGAGAAGCGCGATGGTTACGGCGAAGCTGAGTCGGCTCATTTCTTCTTCTCCTGTGGCATGGTCGCTATGGGATTTCCCTGCGCATCGACCTGAACGCCGCCCTTGAACCGGATCAGCTTGGCGTTGCCTTCCGGTGTGCCGGCATTGCCGTGAGGTGTTGGAATTTCGACCTGCGTGCAACCCTCGGTTCCAGTGCCGTAGCAGCTGTGCATGCTGTCGTTGGTGGTGAAAAGCTTCCAGATATCCGACAGGGTTGTCACGCCGGGATTGCCGCCAGCAAGCACGGACACCGGATCGTTCTTGAAGTAACTGAAAGTGATGTTGTCTCTGTTTTCCTCGCCTATGACCTTGACTGCTTTGTTTGCATACGCATCGGCTGCCGCTGCCCCGCCAACACCCCGCACACTCAGACTCGGATTCGTGAATGCGCTACCGGCGCCATCGGGGCGATGGTTCAAAATGGTGAACGCCGATTCTTGTACCAGGGTACCGCGGCTATGGCCCAGCGACAGTGTTGCCTGGTTGCCACGACTGCGCAATAGATCGGCATACATCTCCTGTCCGTTGGTGTAGCCGAGGAAGTTTGCCAGTCCGTAATCCGAAGAGGCCACGACTTTCTCGTAGGCCACTGCGAGCAACTCCGAGATGGAGTTCTGCGCCGGGGCGATGTGCATCAAAAAGAAGGAACGCGGTTTTCCAGCGTCAACCTTTGGCTCAAGATTCTGATATGCCAGTTCCACGGCGCGCTTCTCGTCGTTAAGAATCCCGTTCACCGCCAGCACGGTCCCGGCTTCGGCTTTTGCGAGTTCCTCTGGGGTTGCTCGCCGGAAGGTGAGCTTGGTGGGGTCTGCTTCACAGTTGACGCCTGCCGGACAGGTTCCCTTGAGCAAGGTGGGCGTGGTTAAGAAGCGCGAGCGGTAGGCTTCGTCGGTCAGCATGGTGACCTGCGTCACCGCCTCTTGCTTGATGGCCAAACTGGCCTGCACGGCGCGCTCCACTGCCTCCGCCGCCGGGCGATCCGCAGCCGTGTGCGCGCCGGCAGCATCACGATTTAGCGCGGCCACGGTTTGTGCGGCTCCTTGCCCAGTAGTAGCGCGCTGCGCGGCGTCGTTCGTGATTTCCACTATCGCGCCGCTGACGGCAGCGCGAGTGGCGCCGCTGGTTTCCACGGCTTCTTTGGAGGTGGTTAGCACATTGGTGAGCACGGCCTTGGTCTCGCCATACTTGCCTTGTGTGAGCACTTCGCTGGACAGACCGATGGCGCTAGCACTGGCGCTCGCGCTAGCGCTGTTTTGAAGGTCGGTAACTGTCAGGGTTGCCGTGGTCAGCCGGTTCAGGCCCGCCTGGACCGCACGGTCGCTGCTGGCGATGACCCCTCCCACAAGGCTGGTGTTGCCGGCAACCTGCACGGTGAAGCCGCCATCGCCGGCCACGAGACCGCTTTGTTCAATGACGCTCGCGAACTCGCTGTCGACGCGGCCGCGGCTCAGGCTGAAGCTCGCGTTGGGGGTGGCGCCCACGGTGAGACTGCCACCGGTGTTGCCGTGGCGGCTGGCGTAGGTGCTGGTGTCCTGGAGGCTTTGGATCGTCAGTTGCCCACCCACATCGAAGATGATCCGCGGCCCCTGCACCACGGCACCCTGGAGGGTGGTGTCACTCCCGGAGCGCAGGAGCACTTGGCCGCCGGCGCCCAGGTGAGTGTTGGTGTACGTGAGATCGCTGCCCTCGGAACTGCCGCCGCCTCCACTGGCGCTGGCGGTGTAGCCCAATCCGCCCGTGCCCACTGTGATGCCAACGCTGCCGCTCTTGCTGCTTTGCGAGCCGCTTTGCTCGGCAGTGTTCCGTGCGGCGAGAAGTTGGACCTGTTGCTCTGCTTCAAGGCGTAGGTTGTGCTCGGCCCGGACATGGCTGCCCTGGATGAGGATGACGCTTTCGCCCGCCGCCCCGGTGGCGCGGATGTGGATATCGCCGCCGGCCACCACGGAGGAGCCGGCGGCGCGGTCGGTGGTCTGCACGCTGGTGCTGCTGCTCTGGCTGGCGCCGATGCTGAGGCTTAAGTTCACGCCGCCGGCCTGGGCGGGGTTGGCCCGGAT
>JBIIUM010000045.1:0-20764 GCA_044339985.1 Burkholderiales bacterium
AAAACCATGATCAAGGCCATGAAGCCGTCGCGTCTCGCCGCCGCAGCCACTGCAATCGTGCTCGCCCTGGGCGCACCGGTGCTCATGGCACAGCAGAAAACCAGCATCAAGGTGGGCTTCGTCACCTTCCTGTCCGGGCCGGCCGCGGGCCCCTTCGGCGTGCCCGCCCGGCAGGCCGCGGAGGCCATCGTGGAGTCCCTCAATGCCGGCAAGGCACCCGCGCCGTATCAGATCAAGGGCATCGGCGGGCTGCCCCTCGAGCTGGTGGTCATCGACGAGGCCGGCGGCGCCACCAAGCAGGTGAGCGAATACCGCACCCTGGTGCAGCGCCAGGAGGTGGACTTCGTGATCGGCTACATCGGCAGCGGCGACTGCCTGGCCATCGCGCCGGTGGCCGAGGAGCTGAAGAAGCTCACGGTGTTCTTCGACTGCGGCACGCCGCGCATCTTCGAGGAAGCCTCCTACAAGTATGTGTTTCGCACCCGCCCCCACGCCACCATGGACGCCGTGGCGGCCACGCTCTACCTGCTGGACAACCGCCCGGCCGTGAAACGCATCGCCGGCATCAACCAGAACTACGCCTACGGCCAGGATTCCTGGAACGATTTCGAGGCCACCATCAAGGTGCTCAAGCCCGAGGTGGAGATCGTCACCTCGCAGATGCCGAAGTTCGGCGCCGGGCAGTACGGCGCCGAGATCTCCGCCCTGGGGGGCGCCAACCCCGACGTGATCCACTCCAGCCTGTGGGGCGGCGACCTGGAGGCCTTCATGCTCCAGGCCCAGCCCCGCGACCTGTTCAAGAAGAACATCCTGGTGCTGGTGGCGGGCGAGCCCTACCTGCACCGCCTGCCCGGCAAGATTCCCGACGGCACCATCGTGGGCGCCCGGGGCGTGAACGGCGTGTTCGCCGCCGACTCGGCCCTGAAGCGCTGGCTCGTGGACCTCTACAAGGCCAAGGCGGGCATCGAGCCCAACTACCCCGCCTACAGCGTGGCCAACGCTCTTCTGGGCGTGAAGGCCGCCTGGGAGAAGGCGGCCGCCAAGAAAGTGGGCTCGGCCATCCCCATGGGCGCCAACAAGAACGTCAAGGAAGAGATGGAGAAGGCCTACGCCCCGCCCACCCAGGAAGAGGTGATCGCCATGTTCGAGAAGCTCTCCTTCGACACGCCCTCGGGCAAGGTGCAGATGTCGCTCGGCAAGGGCCACCAGGCCGTCACCGGCACCGCCTATGGCACCACCCGCTTCGAGAACGGCGTGGTGAAGGTGGGCAACATCAAGTACTACCCCGCCGAGCGGGTCAACCCGCCCGAGGGCGTCAGTTCGCTCGACTGGATCAAGTCGGGCTTCCGCGCCACCGCCAAGTGACCGCCAGGCACCCGGCCTTCCGCACCGCGCGCGCAGCCCCCGCCCCATGAGCCAGATTCCCGCCGTCCTTGCCGACGCCGTGGTCTACGCCTCGTGGCTGTTCGTGATCGCCGTGGGCCTCACGCTCATCTACGGCGTGATGAAGATCCTCAACATCGCCCACGGCAGCTTGTACGCGCTGGGCGCCTACAGCGCCGTGACGCTGGCCGGCGGCTGGCTCGCCAAGGGTTACGCGCCCCTGGGCAGCTACGCCATGCTGGCCCTGGCGGCGCTGCTGGTGGGGCTGATCGCAGGCCCGGTCATCGAGCGCGGCCTGTTGCGCTTCCTGTACGCCAAGGACGAGATCGTGCTGGTGCTGGTGACCTACGCCCTGTTCCTGATCCTGGAGGACGCCATCAAGCTCACCTGGGGCGTGGACCCCATGTTCGTGGCCGAACCCTACGGGCTGCTGGGCAATTTCGAGATCGCCGGGCTCACCTACCCCACCTACACGCTGGTGCTGGTGGCCGCGGCCATTGTCGTGGGCCTGGCGCTGTGGTGGGCGCTCGGCTTCACCCGCTCCGGCAAGATGCTGCTGGCGGTGATCCACGACCGCGAGATGAGCGCCGCCATGGGCGTCAACGTGGGGCTCACCTACTTCGTCACCTTCACCGTCGGCGCCTTCCTCGCCGCGCTGGGCGGGGCGCTGACGGCGCCCACCATCTCGGTGGTCACGGGCATGGGCGCCGAGGTCATCGTCACCGCCTTCGCCGTGGTGGTGATCGGCGGACTGGGCAGCCTGGGCGGCGCGGCGCTGGGCGCGGTGATCGTGGGCCTGGTGCGGTCCGCCGCGGTGCACTACCAGCCCGAACTGGAGTTGTTCAGCATCTACCTGGTGATGGCGGCGGTGCTGATCGCCCGTCCCAAGGGGCTGTTCAGCGGCGCGGAGGTGCGCAAGATATGAACGTCCACCGCACCTCCGTGGGATTGGTGGCGGCGGCCGGGGCGCTGCTGGCGCTGGGTCCTGTGATTCCCAACTGGGCCGTGTCGCTGGTGAACGTTTCCCTGGGCATCGGCGTGGTGGTGCTGGGCATGATGGTGCTCATGCGCACCGGCCTGGTGTCCTTCGGCCACGGGCTGTACTACTGCCTGGGGGCCTACGCCGCCGGGCTGGCGAGCAACCGCTTCGGCGCGCCCGACATGCTGGCCATGGTGGCGGGCGGCGCGCTGGCGGCACTGCTGGTGTCGGCGGTGCTCGGGCTGCTGCTGGCCAAGTACCGTGAGATCTTCTTCGCCATGCTGTCCCTGGCCTTCTCCATGATCCTCTACGGCCTGCTGGTGAAGAGCGCCGATCTCGGCTCCACCGACGGCTTCAACGTGCACGCCAAATCCATCGCCGGCTTCGCCGTGGAGGGCGATGCCCATCGCCTGGGGGTGTACTCGGTGATCGTGGTCACGGCGGCGCTGTGCGCGCTGCTGCTCGACGCCTACCTGCGCTCCCACCGCGGCCGGCTGGCCGAGGCCATCCGCGACAACGAGCTGCGGGTGGAATACATGGGCGCCTCCGTATTCGCCACCGTGCACCTCAACTACGTCATCTCCGCGGTGCTCGCGGGGGTGGGCGGTGCCCTCATGGCCATCCACATCGGCCACATCGACCCCGAGATGACCTACTGGCCCCAGTCGGGCGAGTTCGTGTTCATCGGCATCCTCTCGGGCACCGGCAGCGTGTTCGCGCCGCTGCTGGGTTCGGTGGTGTTCGAGACGGTGCGCTCCTATGCCTACGAGAAGTCCCCCGACACCTGGCAGATGGTGCTGGGGGTCACCATGCTGATGGTGATCGTGTTCCTCCCGGGCGGGCTGTGGTCGCTTGCCAGCCGGCTGCGCGGCCGGCCCGACAGCGCCCGGACGGGCGGCTGACCCCATGGCCGTGATCCTGGACGCACGCGGCCTGGAGAAGCGCTTCGGCGCCGTGACCGCCGCCAGCAACATCAACGTGTCGGTGGCGCAAGGCGCCATCGTGGGCCTGATCGGTTCCAACGGCGCCGGCAAGACCACTTTCCTCAACATGGTCACCGGCTATCTGCGGCCCGATGCTGGCAGCATCCTGTTCGACGGCCGCGACATCACCGGCCAGAAGCCGCGCCGCATCACCCAGCAGGGCATCTGCCGCTCCTTCCAGATCCCGCAGCTCTACAACAGCATGAGCGTGGCGGAGAACCTGATGGTGGGAGTGGGAATCGTGGCCTCGGGCGGGCGGGGCTGGGCCGCCTCCAATGCCCTGGACGGGCCCCCCGAGCAGGCCGTGAGCCGCATGCTGGAGCAGTTCGGCCTTGCCGGACTGCGTCATCACCAGGCGGGGCTGCTGCCCGAAGGCACGCGCAAGCTGCTGGACATCGCCATGGCCATGGTGGTGCGGCCGCGGGTGCTGTTGCTGGACGAGCCCACCAGCGGCGTTTCCGCCGACGAGAAGTTTGCGCTCATGGACATGGTCATGGCGGCGGTGCGCGCCATGCAGGTGACGGTGCTGTTCGTGGAGCACGACATGGAAGTGGTTGAGCGCTACGTTCAGCGCATACTGGCCTTCTACGAGGGCCGCATCATCGCCGACGGCCCCCCCGCGGAGGTGCTGCGCGACGTGGAGGTGCGCCGCTTCGTGATCGGCGAGCAGGACCCCCCGGCCGGAGACCGCCATGCTTGAGATATCCGGCCTCGATGTCTCCATCGGCTCCGTGGGCATCCTGCGCGGTGTCGAGATGCAGGTGGCCGAAGGCCATTTCGTGGGGCTGATCGGGCGCAACGGCGCCGGCAAGACCACGCTGATGCGCGCCATCATGGGCATCCTGCCGGCGCGCGCCGGCACTATGCGCTTCGAGGGGCGCTCGCTGGCAGGCGTTCCCACCCATAGCCGCGCCCGGGCCGGCATGGGCTACATGCCGGAGGACCGGCGGCTGGTGCCCACGCTCACGGTGGAGGAAAACGTGCTGCTGCCCGCCTGGGCGGGCTCCCGCACCGACGCCGCCGCCCGCCTGGAGCGCGTGTACCGGATGATCCCCGAGGTGCAGACCTTCCGTGCCCGCAAGGGCCTGCAACTGTCGGGGGGCCAGCAGAAGCTGGTGGCTCTGGCCAGGGCGCTCGTGTCCGGCACACGGCTGCTGCTGCTGGACGAACCCTTCGAAGGGGTGGCGCCCGTACTGGCCCGGCGTCTGGCGGAGGTGATCGCCGGGCTCAGGCAGGCGGGGGTGTCCATCGTGCTCACCGAGTCGGACCTGTCCCACTCCCGGGACCTGCTGGACACCGTCTACCGCATCGACCGGGGCCAGGTTCGCGCGGGCTGAACCGGACAGCCCGGCCCCGGGTTGGGAAAGACGCGGCGGCGGGCGCGCCCACGGCCGCAGCCGGACGGCATGACGCGCTTATCTCGCATGTAAACTCCGCCTCCCCCGACGTTCAGGAGTCCACGATGCCCACGCGAGGCCTGCTCGATCTCATCGGCGACACGCCCATGGTGGAGATCACGCGCCTGGACACGGGCCCCTGCCGCCTGTTCGTCAAGCTCGAGTGCCAGAACCCCGGCGGCTCCATCAAGGACCGCATCGGCCTGTCCATGATCGAGGGCGCGGAACGCGAGGGGCGCCTCAAGCCCGGCGGCACGCTGGTGGAGGCCACGGCGGGCAACACCGGTCTGGGCCTGGCGCTGGTGGCGGCCGCCAAAGGCTACCGCTTGATCCTGGTGGTGCCCGACAAGATGGCCCGCGAGAAGATCTTCCACCTGCGCGCCATGGGCGCCGAGGTGCGCCTCACCCGCAGCGACGTGGGCAAGGGCCACCCGGAGTACTACCAGGACATGGCCAGCCGCATCGCCGACGAAACACCGGGTGCGGTGTTCATCAACCAGTTCGGCAACCCCCACAACCCGCGCGCCCACGAAACCGGCACGGGCCCGGAAATCCTCGCGCAACTGGATGGCGACCTGGACGCCATGGTGTGCGGCGTGGGCTCCGCAGGCACCATCACCGGCCTGTCGCGGTTTTTTGCCAAGGCCTCGCCCAAGACCGAGATGGTGCTGGCCGACCCGGTGGGCTCGGTGCTGGTGGACTACATCACCAAGGGCAGCTTCGGCGAGGCCGGCAGCTGGGTGGTGGAGGGCATCGGCGAGGATTTCATCCCGCCCATCGCCGATTTCTCCCGCGTGCACCGGGGCTACTCCATCCCCGACGCCGAAAGCTGCAACACCGCCCGCGAGCTGTTGCGCGCCGAAGGCATCCTGGGCGGCTCCTCCAGCGGCACCCTGGTGGCGGCGGCGCTGCGCTACTGCCGGGAACAAACCGCGCCAAAGCGCGTCTGCACCTTCATCTGCGACAGCGGCAACAAGTATCTCTCCAAGGTGTTCAACGATTACTGGATGATCGATCAGGGCTTCCTGGAGCGCCCGCGCCACGGCGACCTGCGCGACCTCATCACCCGCCGCTTCGACGAGGGCGCCACCGTCACCATCGGCCCGGACGACCTGCTCACCACCGCCTACGCCCGCATGAAGCTCTACGACGTGTCGCAACTGCCGGTGATGCAGGCCGACCGCGTGGTGGGCCTGCTGGACGAATGGGATCTGCTGCACCACGTGCAGACGGGACCGGGGCGTTTCGGCGACCCGGTGCGCACCGCCATGTGCCAGAAACTGGAGACCGTGGACCTGAAGACGCCGGCCGCCAAACTGCTGCAAACCTTCGACAAGGGGCACGTGGCCATCGTGGTGGAAAACGGCCACTTCCACGGCCTGATCACCCGCATCGACGCCCTCAATCACCTGCGCCGCACCGTGGCGCTCTGAGACCCCCATGGACGACCACTTTGCAGGCTTTTCCACCCGCGCCATCCACGCCGGCCAATCACCCGACCCGGTCACCGGCGCGGTGATGCCGCCCATCTACGCCACCTCCACCTACAAGCAACGCTCGCCCGGCGACCACACCGGCTTCGAGTACGCCCGCACCCAGAACCCCACCCGCATGGCCTTCGAGCGCTGCATCGCGGACCTGGAATCGGGCGCCCAGGCGTGGGGCTTCTCCTCCGGCCTGGCGGCCATGGCCACCGTGCTGGAACTGCTGCCCGCCGGCAGCCACATGGTGGCGGTGGACGATCTCTACGGCGGCAGCTGGCGGCTGTTCGAGCGCGTGCGCGGCCACTCCATGGGCCTCAAGGTGAGCTACGCCGACCCCGACGTGCCCGGCGCCCTCGAGGCGGCGCTGCGCCCCGACACCCGCCTGATCTGGGTGGAAACGCCCTCCAATCCGCTGCTCAAGCTCACCGACCTGGCCGCCGTGGCCAGTCTGGCGCGCGCCCGCGGCATCCTCACCGTGTGCGACAACACCTTCGCCTCGCCCTGGGTGCAGCGCCCGCTGGAACACGGCTTCGACATCGTGCTGCACTCCGTCACCAAATACATCAACGGCCACTCCGACGCCGTGGGCGGCATCGTGGTGGTGGGCGACAACGCCAGTCTGCGCGAGCGCTTCTCCTTCATGCAGAACGCCATCGGATCCATCATGGACCCCTTCACCAGCTTCCTGGCGCTGCGCGGCGTCAAGACGCTGCCGCTGCGCATGGAGCGCCACAACGCCAACGCCCTGGCGTTGGCGCGCTGGCTGGAAACCGAGCCCAAGGCCGGCGAAGTGATCTACCCCGGTCTGCCCTCTCACCCCCAGCACGCCATCGCCAAGCGCCAGATGAACGGCTTCGGCGGCATGATCAGCCTGCGCCTGCCCACCGACCTGGCGGGCACCAAGCGCTTCCTGGAGGCCTGCGAACTGTTCACCCTGGCCGAGAGCCTGGGCGGGGTGGAAAGCCTGGTGGGCCACGCCGGCCTCATGAGCCACGCCTCGCTGCCGCCGGAGCGGCGCGCCCAGTTGCGCATCGGTGACAATCTGGTGCGCCTGTCCGTGGGCATTGAAGACCTGGCCGACCTGCAGTCCGACCTGCGGCGCGCCCTGGCCGCTATCTGACCCGCGCCTGATCGCCCATGAACCTGGACTCGCTGCTGCACCCGCGCCGGCTCATGGGGGCGGCCTTCGCTTGCTGCGCGGGGCTGCTGGGCTTCGGGCTGTACCTGCAGCACGCCCTGGGGCTGGAGCCCTGCCCGCTGTGCATCCTGCAACGCTATGCCTTCGTGGCGGCGGGAGTGGTGGGCCTGGCGGCGGCGCTGCATGGGCCCCGCGGCCGCGCCGGACAGCGTACCTACGCCGCGCTGCTGGCGGTGACGGCGCTGGCCGGGCTGGGCGTGGCGGCCCGCCAGGTGTGGCTGCAGCACAACCCGCCGCCCGTGGCCGAGTGCGGCCCGGGGCTGGAATACATGCTCGAGGCCTTCCCGCTCACCCAGTTGCTGCCGGCGCTGTTCCAGGGTTCGGGGGACTGCGCCAAGGTGGTGTGGACTTTCCTCGGCCTGTCCATCCCGGAATGGTCGCTTGCCTGCTTCCTGGGGCTGGCGGGGATCGGGCTGCTGGTCTTTCTGCGGGCGGGGCCAGGGCGCGCCTGAAGGCGCGGACGCCGCGGGTCAGCCCGGGGTGCGGGCCTCGGCCACGCCGATCATGGCGTCGCGCGTCACCAAGGTGGCGAGTTGCGGCTCGCTCCACCCCTCGGTGCCCGGCGGCCGCCTGGGCACCACCAGATAGCGCATGTCGGCGGTGGAGTCGTGCACCCGCACGGTGACGGCCTCGGGCAGCGAGAGGCCGAACTCCCGCAGCACCGCACGCGGCTCGCTCACCACCCGGGCACGGTAGGCGCGGCTCTTGTACCAGTCCGGCGGCAGGCCCAGCAGCCAGCGCGGATAGCACGAGCACAGTGTGCACACCACCAGGTTGTGCTCGCCGGGCGTGTTCTCCAGCACCACCAGCTTGTAGGGGCCGCGATCGAGACCCAGTTCCTCGATCGCGCTGTTGCCGTCGGCCAACAGCCGCTGGCGGAAGGCCGTATCGGTCCAGGCGCGCGCCACCACCGCCGCGCCCCGGGCAGGCGTGCGCGCATCCATGTCCTCCACCTGGCGGCGGATGCGGTCGGCGGTGAGGATGCCCTTCTCCACCAGCAACTCGCGCACGGCGATCTCCATCACCCGGTAGTAGGTGAGCGTGTCGTCGTGGTCCTGACGCGGCGCATGGGGGTCGTGGGCGGCGGCGCCCTCACCGTGCGGGTGGTGATGGGGGTGATCGTGATCGTGGTCGTGGGTCATGGGCTCAGCGTTCGCCGTCACCGGCCGGCTCCAGCCAGTGCTGGTAGATCTCGATGTCCAGGGTGTCCGATGGCGGGCCCTCGTAGCCCGGCCACACCGCATGCTGGGCGAAGCGCACCCGGTACAGCGGCTGGCGCGGCTCGCCCGACAGCCCGTAGGCCAGCTGCTCGGGATTGCCATAGAGGCCGCACAACCGCTCCACCACGCCGGCCTGGCCGCGGATGTACCAGGGCGTGCGCACGTGGCCGGGCGGCCAGGCGGCGCGCACCCGCACCCGGTCACCGGGCTTGAAGCGCACCGCTTCGGCGGTGCCGCTCATGGCACGGCGCCGCCCGCGGCATCACACCGGCGCACCGCGCGCCTCCACCTCGGCCATCTTGCGGCCCAGCTCGTCGATGCCGATCACGCCACGCTGGATGAGCGTCTGCGCGATGGCGAACATCCAGCGCTCGTAGTAGCTCATGCGCTCGTAGGCCTCGGGGCCCAGGGATTCGATGTTGCGGCGCAGCTCGTCCACGCTCATGCGGGCGCACTCCCGGCCTGACAGCAGCACCATGAGCGCGTCCACGCGCTTCTCCCACAGGGCGTAGTCATGCTCGGTGGCCTGCACCTCACCGGCGGGCAGTCCGCCGAGGTCGTGAACGCCCCGGATGGCGCTCATGGCTTCGCCGCCTTCGGGCTTTCGGCGCCGGCCGGCGCGGGCTTGGCGGGCGCGGGCGGGGAAGCGGCGGGCGCGGCAGCGGGCTTGGACGCCCCGGGCGGCGCCTGCACCACCACGTGGCTGCCCTCGGCGAGCCCCGGCGGCGGATTCAACGCCACCGTCACGTTTTCCTCCAGGCCGCTGGCGATGCGCACCACCTTGCCGTCGGTGCCGGCCACCTGCACCGGCACGAAATGCACCTTCTGCTCGCCGTCCACGGTACCCACCATGGGCTTCTTGTCGCGCGTCACCAGCGCCCCGGCGGGCACCTCCACGTAACTGGTGGCCGGCAGCAACAGCGCCACGTTCACGAAGCTGCCTGGCAGGAATCCGCCATCGGCATTGTCGAATTCCACCTCGGTGCGCAGCGTGCGGGTGCGCGCATCCAGCTCGCCCGACACCCGCGCCACGGTGCCCACGCGCTTGCGTTCGGGCGCGGCGGCGTCGGCCACCTCCGCCTCCAGACCGGCGCGCACGGCCGTGGCCTCCGCCTGCTCGGCGTACACCGTCACCTTCAGGCGCGCGGTGTCGGAAATGCTCACCACCGGCAATGCCGCCGTCTGGTTGGATGCGGCATTGGTGACCAGGGCGCCGGGGTCGGCGTAGCGCGCCGTCACAACCCCGGCGAAGGGCGCGCGCAACACCCGGTAACCCCCCAGCGTGCGAAGCTCGGCGATCTGCGCCTCGGCCACCCGCACCTCGGTGCGCGCATTGTCCAGCGCCTGCTGGGAGAAGAAGCCCTGGGAGGCCAGCTCCGCGGTGCGCCGGGCAATCTGGCGCTTGTTGTCCAGTCCCGCCACGATGGTGGCGATCTGCGCATCGAGCTCCGGCGATTGCACCTCGGCGATCACCTGCCCGGCTTTGACGCGATCGCCCACGTCCACGGTGATGCGCGACAGGTAGCCGCTCACCTTGCTGTAGAGCGTCACGCTCTTCACCGGCAAGGCCTCGCCCACCAGCACCAGCCGGCGCACATTGGGGCCGCGCTGCGACCTGGCCACCACCACGCCCGGACCGGCCGCCTGCTGACCGGCGCGCTGCTTCGCCTCGGCGGCCTCGCGGGCCTCGCGCGCCGTCCAGAAGGTCCACGCCGCCCAGGCCGACCCGGCCACCAGGGCGATGCCGATGAAGTAGAACAGCGCGAAGGAACGGGCGGTGGGCTGATGATCGGCATTCATGGACGGTTCCTAGACGGCATCGCCGCTCGCCTCGCGCTCGAAGCGCGCGTCGAGCAGGTGCAGCGTGGGCATCCGGCGGCGCAGCAGCGAATACACCACCGGCACGACGAACAGGGTGGACACGGTGGCCAGCACCAGCCCGCCGATCACGGCACGGCCCAGCGGCGCGTTCTGCTCGCCGCCCTCGCCCAGGCCCATGGCCATGGGGATCATGCCGATGATCATGGCCAGCGCCGTCATGAGCACTGGCCGCAGGCGCGTGCGGGCGGCTTCCACGGCGGCGTCGATGACGTGCAGCGACGGGTTGGCGGCGCGCAGGTCGTTGGCGAAGCTCACCACCAGGATGGAGTTGGACACGCCGATGCCCACGGCCATGATGGCGCCCATGAGCGAAATCACGTTCACGCTGGTGCCCGTGAGGGCCAGCATCCACAGGATGCCGATGAGCGCGCCGGGCACCGCCATCATGATGATGAAGGGGTCGCTCCACGACTGGAACAGGATCACCAGCAGCGCATACACCAGCACGATCGCGAGCGCCAGGCCCAGCAGCAGGCTGGTGAAGGAGGACTGCATCACCTCGTACTGGCCGCGGATGAGGATCTTGGCGGTCTTGGGAAAATCCTTCTCGGCGGTGATCTCGCCGATGCGGGCGGCGATGTCGCGCACCGTGCTGCCCAGGTCGCGGCCGTCCACGTTGGCGGCGATGTCGATGACCCGCTGCACGGTGTAGTGCGATACCGACTGGAAGCTCGCCTCGGGGCGCACGGTGGCGAGGTTGCCCAGCGAGATGACGGGCGCGCCGCGGGGCTGGATGGGCGTGCGCGCGGCGGCCGGCTGCTGCATGGCGTTGGCCACGGGCGTGACGGGCGTGGCCATGAGCTGCTCCACGCTCGCCAACCGCTCGGGCGGGGTCTGCACCGACACGGTGTAGTTAACACCGTTGGGGTTCAGGAAATAGGAGGGCGCGATGATGGCCGAGGAGGACAGGGACACCAGCGCGCTGGTGGCCACGTCGCGCTGGGTAAGGCCCATGCGCGCGGCGCGCATGCGGTCCACCTCCACCTTGAGCGCGGGGTAGTTGAGCACCTGCATCTGGCGCACGTCCACGGCGCCCACCGTGGCCTCGATGGCGCGCTTGACGCGCGCCGCATACAACTGGCCGCGATCGAAGTTGGAGTCCTGCACCTGCACGTCGATGGGCGCCGGCAGGCCGAAATTGAGCACCTGGCTGACGATGTCGGCATTCTGGAAATAGAACTCCGAGCCCGGGTACTTGGGCGGGATGGTGCGGCGGATCTCGCGCATGTACTCGGCCACGGGCCGGTGCGGCTTCTTGAGAATGATGGTGACCTCGGCATCCATGCCGCTCACGTTGTCGGTGGGCACCAGGGCGAGGTTGAAGAACAGCGGCACCCCCACCATGTCGTTGATGCGCTCCAGCTCCGCCTCGGGGATGATCTCGCGCAGGTCCTGCTCGAGGCGCAGCACCAGCTTCTCGGTTTCCTCCAGCCGCGTGCCCACCGGGGCGCGGAAGTGCAGCTTCATCACGCCCACGTCGGGTGTGGGAAAGAAATCCGTGCCCACCACCTTCACCAGCGTCAGGCTGAGGCCACCGAAGGCCAGCACCACCAGCATCATGAATCCCCGGTGGCGCATCACCATGGACAGCACCCGGCCATAGAAATCGGTCATGGCGTCGATGAGGCGGTCGCGGCCGCGGTTGAAGCGCGCGCCCACGCCGCGCCCGCCGCCCTGGGCGTGCACCGGCTCCGACGCCAGCAGCACCCGCGAGAGCATGGGCACGAGGGTGAAGGACAGCACGTAGGAAGCCAGCAGGGAAAACACCACCGCCAGGGCCAGGGGCGTGAACAGATAGCGCGAGGCGCCGTAGAGGAACGACACCGGGAAAAACACGATGCAGATGGCCAGGGTGGCCATGGTGCGCGGCAGCGCCACCTCGCGCGAGCCCTCGATGATGGCCACCGTGAGCGGCTGGCCCAGGTGCCGGTGGCGGTGGATGTTCTCCACCGCCACGGTGGCATCATCCACCAGGATGCCGGTGGCGAGCGCCAGCCCGCCGAGGGTCATGAGGTTGATGCTGTGGCCGGTGAGATACAGGCAGATCACCCCGGCCGCCATGGCGCAGGGGATGGAGGTGATCACCACGATGGTGTTGCGCCAGCTGCCCAGGAACAGCAGGATCATGAGCGACACCAGCGCCGTGGCGATGAGCGCCTCCGAGGCCACGTTGGCGATGGCGGCGCGCACGAAGCGCGACTGGTCCACGTCCAGGGTGATGTCCAGATCGTCGAGCCCGGCGGCCCTGGCGCCGTCGCGGATGCTGTCCAGCATGGCGCGCGCGCCGTTCACCACCGCCAGGCTCGAGGCGTCGGCGTGCTTGAGGATGGTGAGCCAGGTGGCGCGCCGGCCATCCACGTGCACGATGTTGTTCTGCACCGCGAAGCCGTCCTCCACCCGCGCCACGTCGCCCAGGGCCACGGGCACGGCGCCGGCCACCCGCAGCGGCATGCGGTTGAAATCGTCCACCGTGGCCGGGCTGGAGTTCATCAGCACGTTGTAGTCGATGGTGCCGATGCGCGCCGTGCCCGAGGGGATGAGCAGGTTCGAGGCCTGGACGGCATTGACCACGTCGTTGGGCGAGACGCCCTTGGCGGTCATGAGGGTGGGGTTCAAGTCCACCGAGATCTGCCGCAGCCGCCCGCCGAAGGGCGCGGGCACCTGCAGGCCGGGGATGGTGAACAGCTTCACGCGCACGAAGTTGAAGGCATGGTCGAACATCTTCCCTTCCGGCAGCGTCTTGCTGGAGAAGGTCATGTTCACGATGGGCACGGTGGCCGGGTTGTACTGGATGATCACCGGCGGCGAGATGCCCGGCGGCAGGATGCGCAGCACGGTGCCGTTGATGGCATTGATCTGCGCGATGGCCGCGCCGATGTCCATGCCCGGGTGGAAGAACACTTTCACCAGGCCGGTGCCGGGAATGCAGCTCGACTCGATGCGCTCGATGCCCGACACGGTGGTGGAGTAGGCGCGCTCGGAGATGATCACCACGCGGCGCTCCATCTCCTCGGCGGACAGGCCGGGGTAGTTCCATCCCACGAACACCACCGGGATGTCGATCTTGGGGAAGAAATCGACGATCATGCGCGTGGCCGCCAGCGCGCCCAGCAGCAGCGTGAGCAGCGACAGCACCGCCACGGTGTACGGCCGCCGCAAGGCAAGCCGCACCAGCCCCATCATCTCGGAAACCCCTCCCCTGGGTGCGCCCGCCTTGAGACGCGGGCCGCGTGGCCGCTCATTTTTGGAATGACTCTTTCAGCGCGGCCAGCGCGCATTCTAGCGGCGGATCGGGCATGCGTCATGGCGCGTCTCGCGCTGGCGGTCTGCGACCATGCCGGTCCAGCCGCTCCTGATCAGAGCCGCAGCCCTTTCGTAAGACGCGTCCAGTTGAACAGGTGCGATCCCGACAGGAAGGTCTGGTCCATGACTTGGGCGCCCGCCGGATCCAGCGTCGCAGGATCCAGCGACAGCACTTCAGTCTGCAGCCCGCGGGAGATGAACAACCGATCGCCTTCCCGTGACAGGGTGACGCCGCGCGGCCGCTCCATGTTCAGAACCCGCTTGAGTCCGCGGTCCGCCGCGCGCCAGAAGGTGACCATGCCGCCCACCGGGTGGGTGACAGCCACGGTGCCGGAGGATTCGTGGATCTCCACGCTCAGCGCCTCGCCGCTCATACGGCCGGTGACCTCGGCCGGGCCGGTGATCAACTGCAATGCGTCGCCCTCACCCGGACGCAGGCTCAAGCCGCCCAGCGCCTGTTCGCCAAGCCCCGCGCGCGGTGCCGACACCACGGCCAGGGTGCCGCCGGGCGTGATGGCCAGATGACCCGCGTTGTGGCGCTCGCCCTGAATCTCCAGGCGATGCAGAAGTTTTCGCGTGCCGGTGTCCACCCAGGTCACGCAGGGCTGGTCCGCGCCCGCCTTGCCCCCGCCGTTGGTGATGACCAGTACACGCCCCTCCTCCACCAGGTGGCAGTCATGGGGGTTGTGCCCGAAGGTCGGGAAATCGTCCAGCGGCCGGAGGCTGTGCGCATCGCGAACGCCAATGCGGCCTTCCCCGGTCTGGATCACCGTCTCCGTGGAGAAGAGCAGTGTGCCATCGGCGGAAAAAACGCCGTGTCCGTAGAACCAGCGTCCTGGCACGGGCGCGATGAAGCGGCGCAGTTCGCCGCTTCGCAGGTGGAATTCCGCGCAGCCGGGGCCAATCTTCTCGAAGGCCACCACCTGCTGCGGGTTGTCCGGGCGGATGGCGATGGCGTGCGGCAGGAAGTTGATGGCCACGAGTGACAGCCTCCTGCCTGGCCAGTCCAGCGCCACGAGCACATAGCGCAGCGTTCGGCCGTCGCCGGGGTCCACGAAGGCGCCGCCCCCCACGAGCAGGTCGCCCTGGGCCGACCACGAGGCTGCATCCAGGGGCGGGTGCCCGGCAACCTGCAGGGCACGCCGCGCCGCCTGAGGGGCTCCCTGCATGCTGGCTCTGGCGGTCTTCATGGCGCCCGAAAGTGCCTCAGAACGAGAACATGCGGGGTCAGGATGGGCTGGCCATCGGTGCGCGAGCAGCGCGATTCGAAACGGTGCCTCGCACCAATTGCCTGCGGCCGGCGGCTTTCGCCGGAACCGGCGCCCCGAGCAAGACAAGCAGCGCCACCAGCGGTTTGGTGGGCACCTCTTCGCGGGTGCTCCCGGCGGCGCTCGAAGAACGCCGGCCTCTGGCCCCTGGCCTCCCCCAGGTGCACCATCACCGGGTGTCGCAACGGCAGGTTGGAGGCATGCCGGTCTTCCTGCGGGAAAAGGTGTTGGTCATGGATCGGGACTGCATTCGTCATCAGCCCTGCAAGCTGCGGTGGCTTGGCGAAGTGTACCGGCGGCGGGGAGCGTTTTGGGAATGCCACACGCCCCGTCATGGCGGCCGGTGCCAGCGCCAGGGTGGCGCACCTCGGCCTCGCTAGTAGCTGCGCGGCATGCCCAGCACGTGCTGGCCGATGTAGGCGAGGATCAGATTGGTGGACACGGGCGCCACCTGATAGAGGCGGGTTTCGCGGAACTTGCGCTCCACGTCGTACTCGGCGGCGAAGCCGAAGCCGCCGTGGGTTTGCAGGCAGGCGTTGGCGGCCTCCCAGGAAGCATCGGCCGCCAGCAGCTTGGCCATGTTGGCCTCGGCGCCGCAGGGCTGCCCAGCATCGAACAGCGCCGCAGCCTTGAAGCGCATCAGGTCCGCCGCCTGCACGTTGACCCATGCCCGGGCGATGGGGAACTGCACGCCCTGGTTCTGGCCGATGGGACGGTCGAAGACCACCCGCTCGCTGGCGTACTTCGTGGCGCGCTCCACGAACCAGTACCCGTCCCCCACGCACTCGGCGGCGATGAGGATGCGCTCGGCGTTCATGCCGTCGAGGATGTAGCGGAACCCCTGGCCCTCTTCGCCGATGAGGTTTTCCGCCGGCACTTCCAGGTTGTCGAAGAACACCTCGTTGGTTTCGTGGTTTGGCATGTTGCGGATGGGCCGTACGCTCATGCCCCGGTCGAGGCTGTGGCGCAGGTCCACCAGGAATACGGACAGGCCCTCGGAGCGGCGCTTCACCTGCTCGAGCGGGGTGGTGCGCGCCAGCAGCAGCATCAGGTCGGAGTGCTGCACCCGCGAGGTCCACACCTTCTGGCCATTCACCACGTAGCGCTCGCCCTGGCGCACGGCGGTGGTGCGCAGCCGGGTGGTGTCGGATCCCGTGGTGGGCTCGGTGACGGCGAAGGACTGCAGCCGCAGCCGGCCCGCCGCCACTTCGGGCAGGTAGCGGCGCTTCTGGTCTTCGGAGCCGTGGCGCAGCAGCGTGCCCATGACGTACATCTGCGCGTGGCAGGCGCCGGAATTGCCCCCGGAGCGGTTCACTTCTTCGAGAATGACGGACGCCTCGGTGACACCCAGCCCGGCACCGCCGTAGGCCTCCGGGATGAGCGCCGACAGCCAGCCCGCCTCGGTGAGCGCCTGCACGAAGGCCTCGGGGTAGGCGCGCGCTTCGTCCTGGGCGCGCCAGTAGGCGCCGTCGAAGCGCTGGCACAGGGCGCGCACGGCGGCCCGCAGTTGCTGGTGATCGTCCATGGGGCCTCCCGGCCAGGGGGGGCGAGGAGGGCGCCCCGAAAAAACAACGGGCCGGCTGGAGGCCGGCCCGCACAGGCATCGCGGCTGCGCGCTTACTTGCCGAACAGCTTCTGCAGTTCGCCCGACTGGTACATCTCGCGCATGATGTCGGCGCCGCCCACGAACTCGCCCTTCACGTAGAGCTGCGGGATGGTGGGCCAGCTGGAGTAATCCTTGATGCCCTGGCGGATGTCGGCGTCTTCCAGCACGTTGACCGTGGCCACCTCATCCACCCCCAGGGCTTCGAGAATCTGCACCGCCGCGGCGGAAAATCCGCACATGGGCGCATCGGGCGTGCCCTTCATATAGAGCACCACGGGATTTTGGGTGACCTGCTGGCGGATGATGTCCTTCACGTCCATGATGAGCTCCGGCTGCGTACGTGGCGAAAGCGCCCCTGAGGCGCAATGACAAGCGGCAATGGTAGACGGTTCCCCGCCGGGGCCGCAAACCGGCCTGCCGGCCGGTTCAGCCTGCCATCCCGGCCGGGCCGCCCCAGCGCCCGGCACACACCCGCGCACGCCCGCCGCCGTCGCGCAGGGTCGTGATCGCCCCGAAGCCCGCCAGGGCAAACAAGGCGCGTACCGCCTCGCCCTGGGCAAAGCCGTGCTCCACGCATAGCCAGCCGCCCGGGTTGAGGTGATCGGGCGCCTGGGCCACTATGGATTGCAGATCCGCCAGACCGTCGGGCCCCGCCACCAGGGCGGTGCGGGGCTCGGCGGCAAGCCGGGCGAGATGGGGATCAGCCTCGGCCACGTAGGGAGGATTGGCAACCACCAGGTGGAAACGCCGGCCGGCCAGGGCCTCGTACCAGTCGGATTGCAGAAACGCCACGCCCGCCGCCCCGAGGCGGGCCGCATTGCCGCGTGCCACGGCCAGCGCAGCGGCGGAGGCGTCCACGGCGGTGACACGTGCCCGGGGCCGCGCCAGGGCGATCTCCACGGCCACGCATCCGCTGCCCGTGCCCAGGTCCAGCACATCCACGGATTCATCCGGGGCCAGGTGCGTCAGGGCGGCCTCCACCAGCGTTTCCGTGTCCGGCCGGGGCACCAGCACCGCGGCCGATACCTGGTAGACACGGTGGCGGAAGGGTTGCTCACCCAGCACGTAGGCCAGCGGTTCGCCGGCAAGCAGCCGCGCAAGGCTGCGCTCGTAGGCATCCAGGGAAAACCGCGCCACCGGCTCACCCTCGGCCAGCACTCGCGCCGTGGAGGACAGGCCCAGGGCGTGTTCCAGCACCGCGAACACCCAGCGCAGCGCTTCGCCGCCATCCAGGGCTGAATCCACGCCCGCCAGCCGGGCGGCATCGGCGCGCAACCGCGCGCCCAGCGACGGTGCTGCCACAACGCATGGCGCAGCCGGGACCGCGGGTACCGGCCTCAAGCCTCTTCCGCCAGTGCGGCCAGTTGCTCGGCCTGGTGCTCGGCGATCAGCGCACCGGTGAGCTCCTCCAACTCGCCGTCCATGATGGCGTCGATCTTGTAGAGCGTGAGGTTGATGCGGTGGTCGGTCACCCGGCCCTGGGGAAAGTTGTAGGTGCGGATGCGCTCGGAGCGGTCGCCGCTGCCCACGAGCGACTTGCGCGCCGCGGCGGTGCGGGCGGCCTGCTCGCGCAACTGGCGATCCTTGATGCGGGCGGCCAGGACCGACAACGCCTGGGCGCGGTTCTTGTGCTGGGAGCGGTCGTCCTGGCACTCCACCACGATGCCCGTGGGCAGGTGCGTCACCCGCACCGCCGAGTCGGTCTTGTTCACGTGCTGGCCGCCGGCGCCAGAGGCGCGGAAGGTGTCCACGCGGATCTCCGCGGGGTTGATCACCACGGCATCCACTTCGTCGGCCTCCGGCAGCACCGCCACCGTGCAGGCCGAGGTGTGGATACGGCCCTGGGACTCGGTGACCGGCACGCGCTGCACCCGGTGGGCGCCCGACTCGAACTTGAGCTTCGAGTACGCGCCCTGGCCCACGATCTTGCAGATGATTTCCTTGTAGCCGCCCAGCTCCGAGGGGCTTTGGGAGATCACCTCCACACGCCAGCCCTGGCGCTCGGCGAAGCGCGTGTACATGCGCAGCAGGTCGGCGGCGAACAGCGCCGACTCATCGCCACCTGTGCCGGCGCGGATCTCCAGAAAGGTGCTGCGCTCGTCGTTGGGGTCGCGAGGCAGCAGCTTGACCCGCAGTTCCGCCTCGATGCAGGTGATGCGGTCGCGGGCGGCGCGCATTTCACTGTCGGCGAAGTCCTTGAACTCGGGCTCGGAGGCCATCTGCTGCGCGGTCTGCAGGTCGTGCTGCCCTTGCAACCGCGCCTGGTACAGCGCCACCACCGGCTCGAGCTCAGCGTGCTCGCGGGTGAGGCGGCGGTAGGTGTCCAAGTCTGCCGTGGCGCGTTCGTGGGCGAGCAGGCGATTGATCTCCTCGAGCCGCGCGCAGAGCTGTGCGAGCTTTGCCTCGATGCCGGCCTTCATTGATCCCGCGCGACGGCGAACAGCCGGGAGATCAGGCCCTGCAAGCGGTCGCGCTCCCCCGCCTCGGCGCCATGCAGGGCCTGAGTGGGCGCATGCATGAGCTTGTTGGTGAGCCCCTGGGAGAGGGATTCGAGCACGGCCTTCGGATCGTCGCCGCGGGCAAGAGACTTGAGCGCGCGATCCATTTCGTGGCGGCGCATGCGCTCGGCCTGGTCGCGCAGCGCGCGGATGGCGGGCACCATTTCGCGGCTCTCCAGCCACCGCATGAACTCGGCCACGCCGCCGCTGATGATGGACTCTGCCTCGTCGACGGCGGCGGAGCGGCTCTCCAGGCCCTCGCGCACGATACGGCCCAGATCGTCCACCGTGTAGAGAAACACGTCGCCCAGCCCCGCCACCTCGGGCTCCACGTCCCGGGGCACGGCCAGGTCCACCAGCACCATGGGCCGGTGGCGCCGCGCCTTGAGCGCCCGCTCCACCATGCCCTTGCCGATGATGGGCAGCGGCGAGGCCGTGCAGGACACCACGATGTCGTGGCGCGCCAGCATGGCAGGCACATCGGCCAGCGGCAGCGACTCGGCGCCGAACTGCCCGGCCAGTGCCGCGGCGCGCCCGGTGGTGCGGTTGGCGAAGGCCACGTGGCGAGGACCGCGCGCGTGGAAGTGCCGGGCACAGAGTTCGATCATCTCGCCGGCGCCGATGAACAGCACACTCTGGCCGTGGATGGAAGGGAAGATCCGCTCGGCCACGCGCACCGCGGCCGCAGCCAGGGATACGGAACTGGCGCCGATGTCGGTGCGGGTACGCACTTCCTTTGCCACCGAGAAAGTGCGCTGGAAGAGCTTGTGCAGCACCGTGCCCAAAGTGCCGGCGTGCTCCGCCGTGCGCACCGCCTGCTTCATCTGGCCGAGGATCTGGGCCTCGCCCAGCACCATGGAATCCAGCCCGCTGGCCACCCGGAACACGTGGCTCACGGCACGCTCGCGGGGCAACTGGTAGAGATAGGGCTCCAGCCGCGGCACGCTCAGGGCGTGGTAAGCCGCGAGCCAGTCCACCACCGGGCGCGGCGCAGCGGTGGCGCAATACAGTTCGGTGCGGTTGCAGGTGGAAATGATGGCCGCTTCATGAACGCCCTCGAGACCGCGCAGGCTGTGCAGCGCCGGCTCCAGGCGCTCCGCAGGAAAGGCCACCTGCTCGCGCAGGGCGAGGGGCGCAGTCTGGTGATTGACGCCGAAGGCGACCAGTTCCATGCGGGCGGCCGGGCGGAGCGGGCAGAGGTGAAGACAACCGCAGTATAAGCCCTCCACCGGTTCAAGCTCGACCCGCGGCCGCAACAACACCGCCGGCCCGAGGGCTGCGAGGGAACCCGCACCCCGTGGGCCGCCGCGGCAAGACCCCGCTAGTTGCCGATCATGCGCCAGGTGGCCCGGCGGAAATTCTCGCTCATGGTCATGAAATCGACTGTTTTGTGACCGTCAGCGTATTTGATGATGGCCCTATCGGTTTGACTCCCGGCACCCACTCCTCCGAACCTGCCGATGGTGAAGCCCGCGATCATGGACGCTGCGTTGTAAAAGGCGGAGGCGTTGGCGCTCATGTCGGTCGCATAGCTCCCAGTGGTGTAATCCAGCACGTAGAACCA
>JBIIUM010000046.1:0-20755 GCA_044339985.1 Burkholderiales bacterium
TCATCCTCCAGCGTCTCGACCTGCCCTACCGAACCATGCTGCTATGCACGGGCGACATGGGTTTCTCCAGCGCCAAGACCTACGACCTCGAGGTGTGGTTGCCTGGCCAACAGGCCTACCGCGAAATATCCTCGTGCTCCAACTTCGAAGCCTTCCAGGCCCGCCGGATGCAGGCGAGGGTGCGCGGCGAAAAGGGCAAGCCCGAACTGGTGCACACCCTGAACGGCTCTGGCCTGGCCGTGGGACGCACGCTGGTGGCCATCCTCGAGAACTACCAGCAGGCCGACGGCAGCGTGGCGGTGCCTGTGGCGCTGCGCCCCTACATGGGCGGCTTGGAAACCATCGAACACGGCGATTCGTAGGTTTGCGGCTTGGGGGAGAAGCACCCTGCTGCCGTTTGATGGTGCCTGGAGTGCGCGTGCGTCGCGCAGTGGCAACGCCGTGGTAACGCTGGCGCCCCGAACACGAATCGAACGTGCGACCTACCCCTTAGGAGGGGGTTGCTCTATCCACTGAGCTACCGGGGCGTGAAGGCGGCATTGTAACGGCGCCCGGTGGTCGTATGGCGCGCGAGGAAAGGCCCGGTGGTGGCTGCGCGGCCCGAGGGTTCGGGGCGGTTTGCGTTGCGGCTGCCTTCTTATTCGGTAGCATATGGGCCTGAAGCGCTGGGCGATGGTTCCGCTGTGGCGCCGCGCAAGTGCGCTCTTCTTGGGGGTGGTGTTCGATGTTCGCTGCACTAGGGCGTTTCGCCTTGTGCCTTGCCGTGCTGGCCGGGATGGCCGGAGCAGCTGCGGCCCAGTCCATTGCGCCGCCTGCCGCCGGCACCCTGGCGCCTGAGTTCCTGTTGCCCGACCAGGATGGCAATGCCCGTAACCTGCGGGAGTTCCAAGGCCACTGGCTGGTGATTTTTTTCTATCGCAAGGCCGACACGCCGCCGGCGGCGGCTCAGGCGGCCGGTTATCGCGATAGCAGGGATGCGTTGGATGCCTTGGGGGCCAGGGTGGTGGGCGTGAGCACCGACGATGCGGCGCTTCAGGGCGCTTTCGCGCGCAAGCTCAAGCTCGACTTCCCCCTGCTGTCGGACATCGAGGGAGAGATGGCGCGGCGCTACGGGTCGCTGGTGGACTTCCGCGTGGTGCGGTTCTCGCGCCGCAATACCTTCCTCATTGACCCGCAGGGAAAGGTGGCACGCGCTTACCTGGGCGTTGACCCGCCCGCCGATCCGTACAGAGTCCTCGAAGACCTCAAGCGCCTCGCTGGTCGCTGACCGTCCAAGCCTCGCCCAGCGCGGGGTCGTGCTGATTTCCCTCCATGCCTCTGCTCACGCTCGACAACGTCAGCCACGCCTTTGGCCATGTGGTGCTGCTGGACCATGCCAGTCTGGTGATCGAGCCGGGGGAGCGCATCGGGCTCATCGGCCGCAACGGCGCGGGCAAATCCACGTTGATGCAGGTGGTCGCGGGCGGTGTGTCACCGGACGATGGCAAGGTGTGGCGCGCGCCAGGGTTGCGCATGGCGCGGGTGGCCCAGGAGCCGGCGCTGGAGGAGGGAGGCACGGTGTTCGAGGCCGTGGCCGAGGGACTGGGGGCGGTGCGCACCGCCATCCTGGACTATCACCACGTGGCCACGTCGCTGGCCGACCCGGCCACCGACACGGACGCAGCGCTGGCGCGGCTTTCCGCGCTGCAGGCGGTGCTGGAAGATGGCGATGGCTGGCGCGCCAAGTCTCGCGTGGAGGCCACGCTGTCGCGCCTGGGTCTCGAGGCGGAGGCGCGCGTGGCCACATTGTCGGGCGGACAGCGCAAGCGGGTGGCTCTGGCCCGGGCGCTGGTGTCCGAGCCCGGCTTGTTGTTGCTGGACGAGCCCACCAATCACCTGGACCTGGACTCCATCGAGTGGCTGGAGGAAACCCTGGAGGGTTTCCCTGGCGCGCTGCTGGTGGTTACCCATGACCGGCGCTTTCTCGATCGAGTGACGCGCCGCATCCTCGAGCTGGACCGCGGGCGTTTGCAGTCTTTCGAGGGCAACTTCAGCGCCTACCGCGCACGCAAGGACGACATTCTTGCCGCCGAGGCGGTGGCGAACGCCAAGTTCGACAAGTTGCTGGCCCAGGAGGAAGTGTGGATCCGCAAGGGCATCGAGGCGCGACGTACCCGCAACGAGGGGCGGGTGCGGCGGCTCGAACAATTGCGCGTGGAGCGCGGCCGGCGCCGTGAACAACCGGGGCAGGTGGCGTTGGCACTGTCCGAGGGCGAGCGCTCCGGCAAGCTGGTGGCGGAATTCGAACATGTGGGCAAGTCCTTTGGCGGGCGCGCGGTGGTGCGTGATTTCTCCGGCCGCATCCTGCGTGGCGACCGGGTGGGCCTGGTGGGCCCCAACGGCGCTGGCAAGAGCACCTTCATTCGCCTGCTGCTGGGTGAGATGGAACCCGACTCGGGGCGTATTCGCGTCGGCACCAAGCTGGCCGTGGCCTACTACGACCAATTCCGCGCCCAACTCGACCCCGAGGCCGCCCTGTCCGACGTGATCAGCCCCGGGTCGGAATGGATCGAGATCGGCGGCGCGCGCAAGCACGTGGCGAGCTACCTTTCGGATTTCCTGTTTGCCCCCGAGCGCGCCCGCTCGCCGGTGAAGTCGCTCTCGGGCGGCGAGCGCAACCGGCTGCTGCTCGCGCGCATCTTTGCCCAGCCCGCCAACCTGCTGGTGCTGGATGAGCCCACCAACGATCTGGATGTGGATACCCTGGAGCTGCTGGAGTCGCTCATCTGTGAGTACGAGGGCACGGTGATCCTGGTGAGCCACGACCGGGCCTTTCTCGACAACGTGGTGACCCAGGTGATCGCCTTCGAGGGCGCCGGGCGGTTGCGGGAATACGTGGGCGGCTACGACGACTGGGTGCGCCAGCGGCCGACGCCGCCCGCCGCGGCCCCGGCCGCGGCGAGGCCGGCTGTGGCTGCCCCGCGCCCGCGGGAGCTGCGCGCCAAGCTGACGTTCCGGGAAGCTCGCGAGCTGGAGGCCTTGCCCGCCCGCATCGAGGCCCTCGAAGCCGAGCAAGCAGACCTCACGGCGCTGCTGGGCGACGCAGCGCTGTACCGGGATGATCCGGCGCGGCTGGTCAGTGCGCAGACGCGCTTCCGGGAGCTGGAATCCGCTCTGGCCGAAGCCTACGCGCGCTGGGAGGTCCTCGGGGCGCGGCAGTCGGCTCTGTAGCGGCGGGCGGGTACAGCACGGCATAATGGCACAAAGGGAGGTGAAACCACATGCAATCAAGAGTCCTTAATCAGACCCCCGGCACGTTGCCCACGATCCTCGCTCTTCTGCTGGCGCTCGGGGCCTCCGCAGCGGGCGCGGTCAATACGCTGTTTCTGCAGGACAGCGCGTTGGCGGCGCTCACCGATGCCGATATGGGTTTGCTCATGCAAGCCATCGACCGTGGTCTCGCCGCCCCAGAGGGCGAGACGGTGTCCTGGGAAAACCCCAAGACCGGTGCCAAGGGCACAGTGGAACCCGGCGCCGACTACGAGCACGAGGGCCGGAGCTGCCGTCACTTGAAACTGGCGCTCTCCAGCAAGGGACATCACGGCGGGGGCCAGTGGAACTACTGCCGCCGTCCTGGCGGTTCGTGGGAACTCATGCCGCCATGATGCGTGAGCCCGAGCGAGGTGCCGGGGCTCAACGTGTGCAGCGCGAGGAACAGGGCAACGTGTTCCCGCAAGCGCGACGGGCCGCCCCCGGCGCCCCCTGGACGTGGGTGCGCCGGGGGGCTGAAGACTTTCGCGAGTTGCTGCCCGCCAGCCTTTTCTATGGTGTGGTGTTCGCCCTGATGGGCTTCCTGCTGGAGCGGTTCTTCGAGGCGCGAGCGGTGGAACTCGCGCTGGTCACCGGGTTTCTGCTTGTGGGGCCCTTTCTGGCCGTTGGCCTGCACGACCTGAGCCGGCGCCGGCACCTGAAGGAACCGCTGCGACTGCTGCCCACGCTCACCGCATGGCGGGCCAATGCCCCCGCCATCGGCTTCTACGCGCTCATCCTGGCATTGTTGCTGGCGGTGTGGATTCGCGTGTCGGTGGTGGTGGTGGCGCTTTTCTTTTCCAGCGACCTGCCTTCCGAGGAAGGGGTCATGGCCCAGCTCGCCGGGTCTGCCGAGGGCTGGATGTTCATGGCGGCCTACGCTGCCGCCGGGCTGGGTTTCGCGCTGCTGGTGTTCGCCACCAGCGTGGTATCCATCCCCATGCTGCTCGATCGGCCAAGCATGGACACCCTCACCGCCATGATCTCGAGCTTCGCAGCCCTTCGCTGCAACCTGTGGGCGATGGTGTTGTGGGCCGTGGCTATTGTGGCGCTCACTATGCTGGGTTTTCTTACCTGCAAGCTCGGCCTTGTGCTGGTGGTGCCGTTGATCGGCCATGCCTCGTGGCATGTGTACCGGGACTGCGTGGTGCCTCGGCCCTAAGCCCGTCTATGGGGGTTCGTCCGGAAGAAAGGCCCGCTGCATCAATGGTCTTCCTGTAAACTCCGGGTCCGGTTCACGATTTTTTTGCAGGCCACCGGATACCTGCGCTCACCCGGCCATCCCGTCCCGCGCCAAGCCTCGTGGCGGTTAACGGGATTCGCCATCAGGAGACACTTACACCCATGCCGTTTTCCGATCTCGGCCTGTGCGAAGAGATCCTTCGCGCCGTCGCCGAGCAGGGCTATACCGAGCCCACCCCCATTCAGCAGAAAGCCATCCCACCCATCCTCCTCGGCAAGGACGTGATGGGTGCCGCCCAGACGGGCACCGGCAAGACCGCCGGCTTCACGCTGCCCCTGCTGCAGCGTCTGCGTCACCATGGCAACACCAGCATGTCGCCGGCTCGCCATCCGGTGCGTGCGCTCATTCTCACGCCCACCCGCGAACTTGCCGCCCAGGTGTTCGACAGCGTCAAGGGCTATTCCAGGTTCATGCCCTTGCGTGCCACCGTGGTCTTCGGCGGCGTGGACATCGACCCGCAGATCAAGGATTTGCGCGCCGGCGTGGAAATTCTCGTGGCCACACCCGGGCGCCTGCTCGACCACGTGCAACAGAAAACGGTGATGCTCAACCAGGTTGAGTTCCTGGTGCTCGACGAGGCCGACCGGATGCTGGACATGGGTTTCATGCCCGATATCCGCCGCATCCTGTCGCTGCTGCCGCCCAAGCGGCAGAACCTGCTGTTCTCGGCCACGTTCTCCGACGAGATTCGAAAGCTCGCCGACGGGCTGCTCAACCAGCCGGTGCTGGTGGAGGTGGCACGCCGCAATGCCGTCACCGAGACCGTCACTCACGCGGTGTACCGCGTTCCCGAGCCCCGCAAGCGCGATCTGCTCGCCCGGCTCGTCACCGAGCGAGACCTGCGCCAGGTGTTGGTGTTCGTGCGCACGCGCTTCGGCGCCAACCGGCTAGCGCACCAGCTGGTGCGAGATGGGCTGGATGCCACGGCCATCCATTCCAACCGTACCCAGCAGGAGCGCATGGAGGCTTTGCAGGCCTTCAAGGACGGCAAGGTGCGCGTGCTGGTGGCCACCGACATTGCCGCCCGCGGTCTGGATATCGAACAGCTCCCCTGTGTGATCAATTACGAGCTTCCCCACACCCCCGAGGATTATGTCCATCGCATCGGCCGCACCGGCCGCGCTGGCGCTTCGGGCGAGGCCATATCGCTGGTGTGCGACGCGGAAAAAGAGTACCTGGAGCGCATCGAAAAGCTGCTCAAGGCAACCATCTCGGTGCAAACCCTGCCTGGGTTCGATCCCGAGCGTGCCGTACACCACGAGCGCGGCGCTCGCGGCCGCGAGCACGACGGCGGGCATGACCGCGAACGCGGCCAGCGCTCTCCCGCACCCCGCGGACTTGGCGGACCGTCCGTCCCTCGGGCGCCGGCGGATCCTCTGTTCTCCCGGCCCTACGAATCGGGAGCAGAGGCGCCGGTGGCCCCACGCGCCGCGGTTCCACCCGCTGGAGCCCGGCCCGGCGCGCGCCGCCAGGTGGCGGCGCTGTTCCTGCCGCCCGCGGCACCTCCGCCTGCTGTTGCGCCGGCCGTCGCCGCTGCTGGATCGGCCCCGGAAACGGCCAGTCAGGGCTCCTGAAGGCTGTTGGGTGGCACCGAAGATCCCCGCGCGGTTGCGCGAGATACTCGATGCGCCCTCCGAGTCGGTGTGCCTCGCCGAGGCGGCGCTGCAGATCGCTCAGGGTGAATACCCTGCGCTCGATCCCACGGTTTGCCTGGGCCAGATCGAGGAGTGGGCAGGTCGCATCCGCGCGGGATTGCGTACCGGCGCAGGGGTGCCCGAGGTGATCGGCGCCATGAACTTCCTGCTGTTCCAGGAACTGGGTTTTCGCGCCGACGCCGACAACTATTACGACCCGCGTAACAGTTTCCTCAACGAGGTGATGGAGCGGCGCCGCGGCATTCCCATCAGCCTGTCGATCCTGTACATCGCGCTGGGGCGTCGTCTTGGGCTGGACCTGAAGGGTGTGTCCTTTCCCGGCCATTTCCTGGTGAAATGCCCCGTGGATGGCGGAGTGGTGGTGATCGACCCCTACTACTGCGGCATAACCTTGTCGCTGGAAGACTTGCAGAAGCGGCTGCGCGAGTTCCGAGGCGGCGAAGTATCGCGCGCCATCGTGTCGGAGTTGCTGGTGGCAGCCACGCCGCGCGACGTGGTGGTGCGCGTGTTGCGCAACCTGAAAGGCAACTATCTGCGCGAGCGGGAGTTAACCCAGGCGTTGGCCGCCATCGAGTGGATCATGGCTTTGGTTCCCTCAGAAACCGATGAACTGCGAGACCGCGGAATCGTGTTCCAGGAACTGGAATGCTTTCGCGCTGCGCTCACCGACTTCGAGCACTACCTCACGGCTAGTCCTGCGGCACCAGACGCCGAGGCCGTCCGCGGCCGCGTGGTGGAGATGCGCAAGGCTGCGGCGCGGCTGAACTGACGCGCTTCGCCCTAGCGCAGCGGTACCACGTCCGGCACCGCCAGTGGTAGCGTCGAGGGCGGCAGGATGCCGGGGAGGTCGCGGTCTGGCGCCGAGCTCAAGTCCTCCGCATCGAGGGCATCGGGGTCTTCCAGGTCGTCCTTGGCCCGCGGTGGATTGCCGTCGTAGATGAGGTTCAGACGCCGCTGCAGATAGGCATCGCGCAGAAAGCTGTAGCGGTCAACGGAGGCTTGCTCCAGGAGCCGCTCGGCCGGCAGCAGGCTGGCGCGCACATCCACCAGCCGGAGCCCCACGGCGACGTTGCGCTCGGGCACGTTGGCGATCTGCCAGACGGGATCGATGAAGGAATCGGCGAACTTCGCCGGACCGTCGCGCAGGGTGCTGGGGCCGAGGAAAGGCAGCACCAGATAGGGTCCCGGAGGAACACCCCACACCGCGAGTGTCTGTCCGAAGTCCTCGGAGCGCTTCTCGATGCCCCGCATGCTCGCCACGTCCACGATGCCCAGCACGCCGAACACCGAGTTCGCCACCAGACGCACGCTGTCGTGGCCGAAGTTGTTCAGCCGCCCCTGCAGCAGGTCGTTGACCACCACCCCCACATCATCGAGATTGGAAAAGAAGTTGTGCACGCCCCGTTGCACGATGCGGGGAATCACCGTGTCATAGACCTTCGCCACGGGCTTGACCGCGTAGCGGTCGGCCACGTCGTTGAAGCGGTAGACGGCCCGGTTGAGCGGCTCGAGGGGGTCGCTGGCGACGCGCTTGGCCGGCGCCGCACATCCGGCCAGCATGACCGCGCTCAGCAGGACCGCACGGGCGGCAGCGCTGCGTGGCGCAGGGAATGGAAATGTTTTACGCACGAAAAAGATTATAGCATCGGCACGTTTGCTTTCCCCCGGGGGGAGGTCGATATGCGCAATGCCATCCTCTGCCTGGCGGCGCTCGGTCATGTGCGGCCGTGCTCCGCCAAGGAGGGGACAACCTTGCGAACCGCGCGATTGGCAAGGCTGACATCCCCCCGCTGTACAGGCAGGCAGTCGGCAATTCGCTGGTGCCGGGATTGGGCGATTTCCATCCCCGAACCCCGCACCAGTCATGCGTTTTGGTGTATTAACACGCCAACATCCACGGACAGGGAGAGGTAACCACATGGATATGGGGATCAAGGGACGCCGCGCCATCGTGTGTGCGGGCAGCAAGGGCTTGGGCAAGGGGTGCGCCGTGGCGCTCGCCGCCGAGGGCGTTCACATCACTTTGGTGGCGCGGGGCCGCGATGCGCTGGACCAGACCGCCGGCGAGATTCGCGCTGCGGGCGGAGCGGTGGAGGTGGTGCCCGCAGACGTCACCACCGCCGAGGGACGCAAGGCTGTGTTGGCCGCCTGTCCCGAACCCGACATCCTCATCAACAATGCGGGCGGACCACCCACGGGCGATTTCCGCGACTTCACCCACGACATGTGGCTGGCCGCGCTGGAGGCCAACATGCTCACCCCTATTGAACTCATCAAGGCCACGGTGGACGGCATGATCGCGCGGCGCTTCGGCCGCATCGTCAACATCACCTCCAGCGCGGTGAAGGCGCCCATCGACATCCTGGGCCTGTCCAACGGCGCGCGCGCTGGCTTGACGGGCTTCGTGGCCGGTGTGGCACGCAAGACCGTGTTGCACAACGTCACCATCAACAACTTGCTGCCCGGTCTGTTCGGCACCGACACCATGTTCTCCCGCGTGGAGGCCATGGCGCGTGGCGCCGGCATCAGCTTCGACCAGGCCAAGGAGTCGCGGCTCAAGAGCATCCCCGCCGGACGCTTCGGCACCATCGAGGAATTCGGCGCGCTATGCGCCTTCGTGTGCAGCGCCCACGCCTCCTATCTCACGGGGCAGAACTTCCTCATCGATGGCGGTGCCTATCCGGGCACTTTCTAGATCCGCAGCCGCCCCGGCGCGGACATCTCTGCCTCTGCCTCATTTTCACCGGAGCCATGCCATGAATGCGCCTCTCGTCCCGGAGACCCTCACGCTCAAGGATCCCTCGCTGCTGCGCCAGCAGTGCTATCTCGATGGCCAATGGGTGGATGCCGATGGCAAGGGCATCATCGCCGTGGTCAATCCCGCCACCGGCGGGGTGCTGGGAACCATCCCCCGGATGGGCGGCCCCGAGACGCTGCGTGCCATCGCCGCCGCCGACGCAGCGTGGCCCGCCTGGCGCGCCCGCACCGCAAGGGACCGTGCCGTCGTGCTGCGCAAGTGGTTTGAGCTGATGATGGCCAATCAGGACGATCTGGCCCTCATCATGACCGCCGAGCAGGGCAAGCCGCTGGCGGAGGCCAAGGGCGAGATCGCCTACGCGGCCTCGTTCATCGAATGGTTCGCCGAGGAGGGCAAGCGCACCTACGGCGAGGTGATCCCCACCGTGGCCGCCGACCGGCGGCTGGTGGTGATCAAGCAGCCCGTGGGCGTGTGCGCGGCCATCACGCCGTGGAATTTCCCCGCCGCCATGATCACCCGCAAGGCCGCGCCAGCCCTGGCCGCGGGCTGCACCATGGTGCTCAAGCCGGCCACCCAGACGCCGTTCTCCGCCTTCGCCCTGGCGGTGCTGGCCGAGCGCGCCGGCGTGCCGAAGGGCGTGTTCAGCGTGATCACCGGCAGCTCGGCGGAGATCGGTGCCGCGCTCACCGCGAGCCCCGTGGTGCGCAAGCTCACCTTCACCGGCTCCACGGAGGTGGGCGCGAAGCTCATGGCCCAGTGCGCCCCCACCATCAAGAAGCTTTCGCTGGAGCTGGGGGGCAACGCGCCCTTCATCGTGTTCGATGATGCCGATCTGGACGCCGCCGTGGAGGGGGCCATGGCCTCCAAGTACCGCAACGCCGGCCAGACCTGCGTGTGCGCCAACCGGCTCATGGTGCAGGATGGCGTGTACGACGCCTTCGTGGCGAAGCTCGCGGCGAAGGTGGCAACGCTCAAGGTGGGCAACGGCCAGGAGCCAGGCGTCACCACCGGCCCGCTCATCGACGAGGCGGCGGTGCTCAAGGTGGAAGAGCACGTGGCCGACGCGCTGGCCGGGGGCGGGCGCATCGTCACCGGGGGCCGGCGCCACGCGCTGGGAGGGCGGTTCTTCGAGCCCACCGTGATCGCCCACGCGAACCGGTCCATGAAGGTGGCCCGCGAGGAGACCTTCGGTCCCGTGGCGCCGGTGTTTCGCTTCTCCACCGAGGCCGAGGCCATCGCCATGGCCAACGACACCGAGTTCGGCCTGGCGTCGTATTTCTATGCCCGCGACGTGGGGCGCATCTGGCGCGTGGCCGAGGGTATCGAGTCGGGCATGGTGGGCATCAACGTGGGCATCATCTCCAACGAGGTGGCACCCTTTGGTGGTGTGAAGCAGTCGGGCCTGGGCCGCGAGGGCAGCCGCCACGGCATCGAGGAGTTCATGGAGGTGAAGTACCTGTGCATGGGCGGCATCTGAGCCGCACCCGAGGCACCCCTCAGGCGCGCGCAGCCAGCCCGCCCAGCACCCGCATGAACACGCTCGCCCGGTCGGCCACCGCCTGGGCCGGATCGCCGGGCTTGTAGAGCGCGCCGCCCAGGCCGAAGCCGCTGGCGCCAGCGGCCCAGTACTCGGCCATGGTCTCGGGCGTGATTGAGCCCACCGGCAGCACCGGCATCTCCGCGGGCAGCACGGCGCGAAGCGAGCGCAGCACCCGTGGCGGATTGGCCTCCGCGGGAAACAGCTTCAGGCCGTCCGCCCCCGCCGCGATCATGGCGAAGGCTTCGGTGGGTGTGGAGAAGCCCGGTACTGCCACCATCCCCTTCTTCTTCGCTGCGTCCACCACCAGCGCATCTGCATGGGGCATCACCACCAGCTTGCCGCCGGCGTCGGCGATGCGCGCCACCTGGGTGGTCTCGGTCACCGTGCCGCCGCCCACCAGCAGGCTGTCGCCAAAACGCCCGCATAGCAGCGCGATGCTGGTGAAGGCGTCGGGCGAATTCATGGGTACCTCCACCATGCGAAAGCCGGCCTTCTGGAGCACCGTCGCCACGTCCATCACCTCGGCAGGGGTGATGCCGCGCAGGATGGCCACCAGCGGACACTGGGCGAGCCAGTGGTTCAGTCGGGACATGGGGGGGCTCCCTCGGGCAGGTGGGCAGCCAGGCGGTGCAGCCCGCGCACGGCCGCGTCGGGGTCCAGCAGGCGGGCAAGCAGGCCGCGGCGCTCCAGCGCGCGCGCGTAACGGCTGCACAGGCCGGGTGCCCCCAGCAGGTGCACGGTGCCCTCCCGCGGCGCCGCATGGGCAATTTCGTAGCCGATCAGCAGACCCGAGAGCACCTCGTGGGCCTGTTCTGCGCCCAGGGCGCCAGCCAGACCCTCGGCGCGAACCCCGAACAGCAGGTGAGGCAGCCCGCCGGGCAGCCCGGCCCGCGCGAGCCCCAGGTCGAAGGCAGCCGGATCGTCGCCAGCGTTCGCCATCAGCCGGCCGAGAATGCTGTGGTCGCGCAGCACGGCGAACAGTTCGCCGGTCATGTGGGTGGCGAAGCCGGCGATGCGGCCATTGCGCACCGTGACCCATTTGCTGTGGGTGCCCGGCAGGCAGACCATATGCTCGCCGGGACCGAGCGCCTCCAGCACGCCCACCAGCTGCGTCTCCTCGCCGCGCATCACGTCGTGCAGGCCTTGGGCGTTGCGGGTGACGAGGCCGGGCACGATCCAGGCGCAACCCCCGCGCATGCCCCAGCGCACCTGGCCCATGCGGGCCGCGATGTCGTCGGGCCCGGCGGGGCAGGGCAGGTAGGCCTGCTCCGCCCAGCCCTGGCGGCTGCCGATCATGCCGCTCATCACCACCGGGCCGCAGCCCGCCGTCATCCAGTCGCCCACCTGGGATTCGAGCGCCTCGGCGAAGCGCCCCTCGCGCACCGCCATGATGCCCAGCGCCGCTTCGCGACGCTCCAGCACGGCGCCATGGACGTCGAGGCGGAAGGCGCGCAGGGCGCTGGTGCCCCAGTCCACGGCGATCACAGGGACCCCGCGCGCTCAGATACGGCCGAATTCCTCGAGCAGTTGCTCGAAGCTGCGGCCCTCGCGGATGCGCCGGCGCGTGGCCTCCTCGCGCCCGGCCTGCTCGCGTGCGGCGGCCAGCACCGCCTCGAGCCGGTCCGCGGGGACCACGGTGATGCCGATCTCGTCGGCCACGATCATGTCGCCCGGGCTCACCACCATGCCGCCGCACTGCACGGGCACGTTGAGCTGCACGTCGTCCTTGCGGCCCGAGAACATGGTGTGAGTGCCGCGCGCGGTCACGGCACGGGAGAACACCACGAAGCCCAGGTCGCGCAGCTCGTCGGTGTCGCGGCAGGCGCCGTCGATCACCGCGCCCTGCACGCCGCGATTCAGGAACAGGCTGCCCATGAGGCCGCCGAACACCGAGGTTTCGGTTTCACCGCCGGCATCCACCACCACCACGTCTCCCGGTTGCGCCACGTGCAGGGCGGCCAGCGGGTCCTGCAAGTCGCCGGGGGAGAGCTTCACGGTGAGCGCCGGCCCCACGGCCTTGGCGTTGAAGATGGGCTTCATGGCGCTGTGCATGACGCCGTCGCGCTGCTGCACGTCGGCGAACACGCAGGAGGCGCTGTAGCAGCGGGCCACCTCGCGGAACTGCTCCACGAGGGTGGGATCTGGGCGCCGGAAATCGCGCAGGGGCATGGAATTCCTCCGTTGATGGACGGCCAAGGGTACCCGAAGCCGCAGGGTCGCGGCGTCAGTCGAGCAGGAACGCTTCCACGGCGGCGAGTTGGTCTTCGGCCATGAAGGTGGGGGCGTGGCCGATGCCCTCGAACTCCACCAGGCGCGAACCCTGCGGTGCCGCGTCGATCATGGCGCGCGCGGTGTCGGCCAGCAGCAGGTCGGACCGGGCGCCACGGGTGATGAGCACGGGCGCGGCGATGGCGCGCCACACGGGCCACAGGTCCACGTCCGTGATGGCGGTGCGGAAGGCATTGGCAATGCCGGGGTCGTAGGCCAGGCCGAGGCCGCCGCCGGGCAGAGTGCGCGATCCGTGCGCCGCCAGGTGCGCCCACTGGGCATCGGTGAGCGGGCCGAAGGGCGCGTGCACCCGGCGCAGGTAGGCCTCAAGGGCCTGTGGCGAATCGAACCGGACCTCGGCACCCACGTAGGTGGCAATACGCTCCAGCGCCGCCTTGGGAATGAAGGGGCCCACGTCGTTCACCACCAGACGGCGGATCGGATTGCCAGGCTGGGCGGCCATGAGCATGCCGATCAGCCCGCCCATGGAAGTGCCCACCCAGTCCACCTGCGCCGCGCCGCTGCGCGCGATGAGCGCCGCCATGTCGGCCAGGTACAGCGGATAGCCGTAGTCCTCGGGGTGGGACAGCCAGTCGCTGGCGCCGCGTCCAGCCACGTCGGGGCACAGCACCCGGGCGTGGGCGCAGAGGCGCTGGGCCAGAGCGTCGAAATCGCGGCTGTTACGGGTGAGCCCGTGGACGCAGATCACCACATGGGCGTTATCCGGGTCACCCCATTGGGTGTAGGCGATGCGGTGAAAGCCGTGGGGCCCCAGACAGGCGAGGCGCCGTGAGGTGAAGGGTTGGGTAGAGGCGCTTGGCATGACCGGCGGCAGCGGACCGGGCCCGGGCGGCCCGGTCAGGAGCGAATCAGTTGAGATTGGCGACGTAGTGCGCCAGGGCTTCCAGGTCCTCGTCGGGCAGGGTGCGCACCACGCCCTGCATGTTGCCGGCGTCGTTGGTGCGTTCCTTGTGCTTGAAGGCCCGCAACTGCGCGATCACGTAGTCGTAGTGCTGGCCCGCCACGCGCGGCACCTCGTTCTGGCCGGAGAAGCCGCCCAGGTGGCACATGGGGCACAGGGCGTCGTCGTTGACCTTCTTGCCGCGGGCCACCTTGGCGCCGTCGGCCTTGAAACCGTTGGGCTTGATCTTCTGCTTCGAGTAGTAGGCGGCCAGGTCCTGCATATCCTGCTTGCTGAGGTTGGCGGCCATGGGCGACATGAGATCGTTCTTGCGCCGGCCTTCCTTGAAGTCCTTGAGCTGCAGGTAGAGGTAGCGCGGGGTCTGGCCCGCGAGGATGGGGAACATGGAAACGGTGGAATTGCCATCCTCGCCGTGGCAGGCGGCGCAGGCGGCGGATTTTTCCTTGCCGGCAGCCGCATCCTGGGCGCGGGCCGGCAGCGCGCCGAGCCAGAGCGCGGCGGCGAGCAGTGCGATGATGCTCTTCATGGGCGTGGATCCGATCAACAGGGGCGGGAGTGCGGGTCGATGAGAAAAGGCCACCCCGGGGGGTGGCCTTCCTTGACCTGCCGGACGAAGCTCAGCGCATCAGGGCAGGGCGAACACGAACACGCTGTTGCCGCGCTTGAAGTCGAGCTGGGTGTTGCCGCCCGCCGCCACGGCGATGTACTGCTTGCCGTTGACGGTGTAGGACACGGGCGGGGCGTTCACGCCGGCACCGCACTGGAAGGACCACAGCTTCTTGCCGGTGCGGGCGTCGTAGGCGTTGAACCAGCCGTTGCCCTCGCCGGTGAACACCAGGTTGCCGGCGGTGGCGAGCACGCCGCCCATGAGCGGCTGATCGGTGTCTGCCTTCCAGGCCATCTTGCCGGTGTCGAGGTTCACGGCGGCCAGCCGGCCCCATTGCTTCTCGCCCGGGATCACCTTGAAGGCGCCGCCCAGCCACAGCTTGTCGCCGCCAGGGTAGGCCGCTTCTTCCACGTGGTAGGTCATTGGCTGGTGCAGGTTGGCGGCATAGGCCATGCGCAGCTTCGGGTTGATGGCCATGGGGTTCCACTCCACGCCGCCGTTGGCGCCGGGCAGCATGCGGGCACCTTCGGTGGTGGGCAGCACCCACATGTTTTCCTGGGGCACCATGGCCTCGGAGAAGCGGATAAGCTCGAGGGTCTTGGCGTCGTGCACGTACACGTGGCCGGTCTTGCCGCCGTGGATCACGACCTTGCGGTCCTTGCCGTCCTTGCCCTTCGCCGTGGTGATGATGGGCGGGGACACGGCGTCCAGGTCCCACACGTCGTGGGCCACGTACTGGAAGTGCGCCTTGTAGGCGCCGGAATCCAGATCCACCGCCACCACGGAGTCGGTGTAGAGGTTGTCGCCGGGACGGATGTCGCCGTAGAGGTCGGGCGAGGGGTTGCCCACCACGAAGTACACGGAGCGCGACTCCAGGTCCACCGCGGGGGTCATCCACACGCCGCCGCCCAGGGTCTGGTAGAAGCCGCCGCCATTCTTGGCGAGCAGTTCCTTCTCCTTGGCGATGTTGCGCAGCATGTCGCGGCCGGTGGCGTCGTTCTTGGCCCACACGCCTTCATGGCCCTTGTCGGGGATTGTGTTGAAGGTCCACAGCAGGTTGCCGGTCTTGGCATCGAAGGCCTTCACGAAGCCGCGGATGCCGTACTCGCCGCCGTTGGTGCCGATGAGCACCTTGCCGTCCACCACGGTGGGCGCCATGGTTTCGCTGTAGCCCTTTTCGGGGTCGGCGATCTCGGTCTCCCACACCACCTTGCCGGTCTTGGCGTCCAGGGCCACCAGCTTGGCGTCCAGTGTGCCCATGAAGAGCATGTCGCCCGAAGCGGCCACGCCGCGGTTGTTGGGGCCGCAGCAGTAGGTGGTGACCGGCCCCATCTTGTGCTTGTAGTGCCAGAACTGCTCGCCAGTGACCGCGTCCACGGCGTACACGTGGTTGTAGGATGTGGTGAGGAACATCACGCCATTGACCACCAGCGGGGCGGTTTCCATGGACTCGAGCACCGCGGTCTGGAACACGAAGGCGGGCTTGAGCTTGGCCACGTTGCCGGCGTTGATCTGGTCGGCGGGGTAATAGCGCGTTTGCGCGTAGTTGCCGTTGGGGTGCAGCCAGTGATTCTTGTCGCCAGGGGATGCGTTCAGCAGTTGCTGGGTGACGCTCACCAGGTTCTTCGACATGGGTTTGGTGACAACGGTCTGCTGGCCCTCGATTTCGGTGGCCACGGCGACGGACGCCATGCCGGCCACGACGAGGGACGCAGCGACGCGGGTGAGGCTGGTCTTGAAGTTCATGCTTTCTCCTCTGGATTGGACACGGGCCCGTCTCGGTCCCGTGATGAATGCCGCGATGCAGGCCTGCAATGGCTGTCTTCATTTGTCGGCCGAACGACTCTATATGACAATCCCATCGGTCACAAGCGAAAGACAGCCATGAACCGATTGTCCTGTACAGCGTTGTGCCGGCTCGCAAACTTGCGTCTCGTGCTGCTGCTGGTGGCGGGGTTTTCAGCGCAGCCGGCGGCATCCCAGAACAACATGGGCGGCAACGACTACGACGCCTCGGCCTACAACCTCAATGCCCAACTGCTTGCCGCCGCCAAACGCGGTGACGCCGAGCGTGCCCTGGGGCTGTTGCAGCGGGGTGCCGTGGTCAATGCCCGCAACCGCAACGGCGAAACGCCGCTGATGCTGTTCGTGAAAAAGGGCAACGAATCCCTGGTGCGTGAGTTGTTGCAGCGGGGCGCGCGGGCCGACACCCCCGCTCTGGACAAGACCACCCCGGCCATGGCGGCGGCCTATGCCGGCAGCACGCGGATCCTGGGCATGCTGCTGGAGGCGGGCGCCGATCCCCTCGCCCGCGACCAGCTCGGCAAGACCGCCATGATCTACGCCGCGGGAGCCGGGCGCACCGAGGCCGTGGCGCTGTTGCTGGAGCGCGGTGTGGGCGTGAATGCCAGCTACGAGCGCGAGCTCACGGCGCTCATGTGGGCTGCCGGGTACGGCCATGCCGCCACGGTGCGCCTGCTGCTGGAGCGCGGTGCAGACCCGGCGCGCCGGGATGACCGCGGCAAGACCGCCCTGGACATGGCGCGCGAGGGGCGGCACGCAGATGCGGTGAAGCTGCTGGAATCCGCTGGCGGTTGAGCCGGACGCTCCGCGCGCGCCACGAGCCCCGGCGCCATGCTCTCAAAGAGCAGGGGCAAGAACCTTCACTAGTTTGTTGGCGCGCCACAGGCCCTGCTGCACCGTGCCGCCGGCAAGAAAGCGTGCCCCGGGCCCGTCCATGGTGCCGTCCTTGAGCATGCCTTCGTAGCGATCGCCGTTGGGCCAGGAGTGAATGCCGTAGCCGTTTCGCTGGTTGGCCCAGGTCTCGCCCTCGTAGCGCTCGCCGCCCGCCATCAGGTACACCCCCACGCCCTGGGCTTCGTCGCCGCTGAACTGGCCCAGGTATACCTGGCCATCGGGAAGGCTGTACATGCCCAGCCCCGCCGCCACGTCCTTGCGAAACTCGCCCAGGTAACGGTGCCGGTTCGCCAGGTGGAACACCCCCAGCCCCTCTGCCTCGTTGGCCACGAAATCGCCTTGGTACTGGCGGCCATCGGGAAGGAAGTACACCCCGGCGCCGGTGGATTGGTCGGCGCGCCATTGGCCCTCGTAGCGGCTGCCGTCACGGAACTCCAGCACGCCCAGCCCGTGGCGCTTGCCGTCCAGCACTTCACCCTCGTAGCGCTCGCCCTGGCGAAAGGCCAGACGCAGCCGACCTGGACCCTCCAGGGCGCGGGCCTTGCGGGCCGCGGCCCGGCCGCGCTCGGCGGCGGCCAGCACCTGCGCCTCGTTGGCGCGGGCCGCCTGGGCGGCCTCGCGGGCGGCGCTGGCGGCTGCGCGCGCCTGACGCACGGCGGCGATGATTTCGGGGTTGAGTCCGGTTGCCTCGACGGCGGTATCGGCCTCAGGGGCGGCGCGGGCCACGGCGGTCAGGGCCACCATGAACACGGCGGCGGCAATGCGAAGCAGCATGACAAACACTCCTGCGGCCTTGCGACCCTTGGATGACGTGCGCCCCCGCGACTGGAGCGCACTGTAGCGCACCCGGTGCCGGGGCGTGAATCTGGGCAGGTACGAGACTGCCCGGCCCTCGGGCTTAGCCCTTGGAAACCTGGCCCGGGGTTGCGTACACTCGCGGCTTTTTTCGCTGCGCCGCGCGCGCGGCCTTGCAACCAGCATGGCACTCATCGTCCAGAAATTCGGCGGCACCTCGGTCGCTTCCACCGAACGCATCCGCAACGTGGCCCGGCGGGTGGCCAAATGGTGCGCTGCCGGCCATCAGGTGGTGGTGGTGCCCTCCGCCATGTCGGGCGAGACCAACCGCCTCATCGGCCTGGCGCGAGAACTGCAGCAGGAGCCCGATCCGCGCGAACTGGACGTGGTGGCCTCCACCGGCGAGCAGGTCACCGTCGGCTTGCTGTCCATGGCGCTCATGGCCCAGGGCGTGAAGGCGCGCTCCTACACCGGCTGGCAGGTGAAGGTGCGCACCGACAGTGCCTTCACCAAGGCACGCATTGTCGGCATTGACGAGCAGCGCCTGCGCGAGGATCTGGCCGCGGGCGTCGTTCCGGTGGTGGCGGGCTTCCAGGGCATCGACGCCCACGGCAACCTCACCACGCTCGGGCGCGGCGGCTCGGACACCTCCGCCGTGGCGCTGGCGGCGGCCCTGAAGGCCGACGAGTGCCTCATCTTCACCGACGTGGACGGCGTGTACACCACCGATCCGCGTATCGTTCCCGAGGCGCGCCGTCTGGCCACCATCACCTTCGAGGAAATGCTCGAAATGGCGAGCCTGGGCAGCAAGGTGCTGCAGATCCGCTCGGTGGAGTTCGCCGGCAAGTACCGCGTGCGCCTGCGGGTGCTCTCGAGTCTCACCGATCCCGACCTCCCGGTGGCCGTCGAGGCGCTATCGGGCACCCTGATCACCTTCGAGGAAGACGAACAGATGGAACAGGCCGTCATTTCCGGCATTGCCTTCGCCCGCGACGAGGCCAAGCTCACCGTCACCGGTGTGCCCGACCGTCCGGGCATCGCCTACGCCATCCTGGGCCCCGTGGGCGATGCCAACATCGACGTGGACATGATTATCCAGAACGCCTCGGTGGACGGGCTCACCGACTTCAGCTTCACCGTGCCGCGCGGCGATTACAACCGCGCCCTGCAGATTCTCGAAAACGTGAAGTCCCATATCGGTGCCCGGGCCATTTTGGGCGACAACCGCATCTGCAAGGTGTCCATGGTGGGCGTTGGCATGCGCACTCACGCCGGTATCGCGAGCCGCATGTTCCGCACCTTGTCCGAGGAGGGCATCAACATCCAGATGATCTCCACCAGCGAGATCAAGATTTCCGTGGTGGTGGACGAGAAATACCTCGAGCTGGCAGTGCGCGTGCTGCACAAGGCCTTCGACCTGGATCAACCTGCCGCATGAGCGGCCCGAGACGGGCGCGCCGCGGCGGATCGAGGAGTCTCGCGTTTGACCCTCGAAACCCGCGCGACTATCATCCGCGTCCTTTGGAGACGTGACCGAGAGGCCGAAGGTGCTCCCCTGCTAAGGGAGTATGCGGGCAAAACCTGCATCCAGGGTTCGAATCCCTGCGTCTCCGCCAGTCAGGAAAACGCCGCGCCTCGCGCGGCGTTTTCCTGAAGGGCGAGGACGCTCCACAAGAGCAGCAAGCGTTTCAAAGGCGCGTCAGCGCCGGTCTTCGCAGTGGAATTCGATGTGGTCGTACTTCCTTTCCGGGCGCCCGTAGCTCAGTTGGATAGAGTACCTGGCTACGAACCAGGGGGTCGTGGGTTCAAATCCTGCCGGGCGCGCCAACCCTGCCAAGGGCCTGCATGCAAATGCAGGCCCTTTTTCTTTGCCCGCCGCCTGCGTGGCGTCACGTCTGCGGGCCTTGGGAGCGATGGGGTGCGCGGCGGGCGGAGTGCGGGGTGCCCTGTACCAGCCGGCGAAACGGCCAGCACCTCCGGCGGTGGTTGCATTCTGAATTCAGAGTTCTACAATGCGCGCTGTCGCGGCCCTGCCGCCACCACCGGGAACTCCATGCGATCGCTTTCGCCCCAGCCCACCCTCGTGGATCAAGGCTGCGCGAGGACGCCATCAGGGTTGCCGACGGCGGCGACATTCTGAGCTTCGCCCGCATGGGGCTGGAGACGGGCACCTACCTAGACTCGGGCGCCTTTGGCTGCCTGGGCGTGGGCGTGCCCTACGGCATTGCCGCCGCGCTCGCCTTTCCCGGCCGCCAGGTGGCGGTGGTCACCGGCGACGGCGCCTTCGGCATCAACGCCATGGACATCGACTCGGGGGCGCGCCACGGCGCGAAGGTGGTGTTCATCGTGTCCAACAACGCCGCCTGGAACATCGAGCGCATCGACCAGGAGATGAACTACAGCGGGCGCGTGGTGGGCACCACGCTGGCGTGGTCCGACTACGCCATGATGGCCCGCGGCCTGGGGCTGCACGCCGAGCGCGTCACCGATCCGGCGCGCCTGGAGGGGGCGCCGCGGGGCGCGCATCGTGGGCGTGCCCGTGGACGAGGACGGGCTGAGCGCCGATGCGCTGGAGGCTGCCCTTTCCAGTCTGGCGGCGTCGGGCGTGCGACCCAGGTTCATCTACACCATCCCCACGGTGCAGAACCCCATCGCCACGGTGATGAGCGAGGCGCGCCGCCGAGAAATCCTCGCCCTGGCCGCACGCTTCGACGTCCCGGTGTTCGAGGACGAGTGCTACGCCGACCTTACCTGGAGCGGCACGCGCCCGCCGGCGATGCGCGCGCTGGATGCCGATGGACGGGTGGTGCACATCGGATCCTTCTCCAAGACCATCGCCCCGGCCCTGCGCCTGGGCTAGCCCGGATATTTCACCAGTATGAGGTCGGCGGCCTCGTGCTTTCGCGCGTTATCAGAGGTGATCGAAGCCTTCAGACAACCGAGGACCGCCGATGCCAAAGTGTACGCAAGACAAGGTCGACT
>JBIIUM010000004.1:0-58985 GCA_044339985.1 Burkholderiales bacterium
GCCAGGGACTGCTTCACCAGCGCCACGGTGGCCTCGGCCTTGGCCCAGGCGTCGGGCCAGCAGAAACCCACCACCGTGCTTCCCATCCAGCCGTCCTCGAAGCCGGCCACCACCTTGAGGGCGTCGGGCCGCGGCCGCCCGGTGGCGCCGCTCACCCGCACGCGGTCGGCGCCCAGGTCCTCCAGGCGCAGGGTGCCCATGTCGAGCACCACGTCGGGGGAGAAGTAGCGGTGCGGGTCGTGCACTTCGTAGAGCAGCTGTTGCCGCACGGTATCGAAGTCCACCCGCCCGCCGGTGCCTGGCGCCTTGGTGATGATGGCCGAGCCGTCCGCCGACACCTCGGCAATGGGATAGCCGATGTGCCCCAGGTCGGGCACGGTGGCCCAGGCGCCGGCCGCGCCGAAGTTGCCGCCGCTGCCCTGGCCCGAGCACTCCAGCAGGTGGCCCACGGCCAGCCCGCCGGCCAGCCGGTCCCAGTCGTCCCAGGCCCAGCCCAGTTCATGCACCAGCGGACCGAGGAACAACGCGGCGTCGGCCACGCGCCCGGTGAGCACGATGTCCGCGCCTGCCGCCAGCGCCTCGGCAATGGGCCTGGCGCCCAGGTAGGCGTTGGCGAACACCAGCCGGTCGCGCACCTCGGCGATGTCCGCGCCGGTGTCCAGGTGGGCCAGCACTTCGCCCGCCGCACGCAGTTCGTCCACGCGCTCGAGCAGTGCGTCGCCGGTGACCACGGCGATGCGCGCCCGCCAGCCCCTGGCGCGGAAGGCCGCCACCAGGGCGTCGCGGGCGCCCAGGGGGTTGAGCCCGCCCGCGTTGAGCACGAAGCGCGTGCCGCGCGGCTGCGCCAGCGGCCACAGGGCCGTGAGCATGGGCACGAGGTCGCGCGTGAAGCCTGCCGCCGCATCCCGCGCCTGGTCCTTGCGCAGGATGGCAAGGGTGAGTTCGGCCAGGTGATCCGAGCCGATGTAGCGCACCTCGCCGCGTTCCAGGCTGGCGCGCACCGGCAGCCAGGAGTCGCCGTAGAAGCCGAGGCCGGCGCCGATTCGGACCGTCTTCATCGTGTGTGCGCGTGCAGGCGGGCGGTGGAGAGCATGGGATGTTGCGATGCGACACGCCGCGACGGCGTCGCCGGCCGCCACGATAGCGGGCCGCGTGCGCGCGCGACAAGCCGGACGCACGCCTTGCGGGGCGCGGGTGGGCACCTATAGACTCGACGCCGATGCCACCGGCGGCGGGACGCAGCCAAGGTCCACATCATCAGCCGGAGCTTTCCCGAGGCGGCCCGATCCGTGACGTTCGCAAGTGACATCCAGCCCTGGCGGTGCCGGGGCAGCGCAGGTGCATGGTGCAGTTGATCCAGTTGCTGGTGAGCGGCATCTCCCAGGGCTGCATCTACGGCCTGATCGCGCTGGGCTTCGTGCTCATCTACAAGGCCACCGAGACGGTGAATTTCGCCCAGGGCGAGCTGATGATGCTCGGGGCGTTCGCGGGGCTCGGCGGCACCGTGTACCTGGGGTTGCCCTTCTGGGTGGCGTTCGCGGGGGCGGTGGCGGTGACGGCCTTGCTGGGGGTGCTCACGGAGCGTCTGGTGCTGCGGCCGATCCTGGGCCAGCCGGCCTTTGCCATCGTGATGGTCACGCTCGGCCTGGGCTACGTGGGCCGGGGGCTCATCACCATGATTCCGGAAGTGGGCACGGAGACCCACGCACTGCCCGCGCCGTTCAAGGACGAGGTGGTGAAGCTGGGCGGGCTGGTGCTGGGCATGGAGCACGTGGTGGTCATCGGTGTCACCGTGGCGCTGTGCGCCGTGCTGTACGCGGTGTTCCGGTTCACGCGCACGGGCATTGCCATGCAGGCGGCCTCGCAGAACCAGCTGGCTGCCTGGTACATGGGCATTCCGGTGCAGCGCCTGAACGGGCTGATCTGGGGGATCAGCGCCGCGGTGGCGGCGGTGGCGGGAGTGCTGCTGGCGCCCATCACCTTCGTGCACGCCAACATGGGCTTCATCGGGCTCAAGGCCTTTCCGGCGGCGGTGGTGGGTGGCTTCGGGAGCCTGCCCGGGGCGATCGTCGGCGGGCTGGTGATCGGGGTGGTGGAGTCGCTGTCGGGGTTCTACCTGCCCGAGGGATTCAAGGATGTGGCCGCCTACGTGGTGGTGCTGGTGATGCTGGTGGTCAAGCCCAACGGCCTGTTCGGCGAGAACCTGCGCAAGAAGGTTTGAGCGGCCATGCGCTTTGTCTTCAAGACCAGTTACGACCACGACATCGGGCTGTTTCGCCACGAGGGGCAGCGGTTCTGGTATGCGCTGCTGGCGGTGGCGCTGCTGGGCGCCCCCTGGGCGTTGTCGGAGTACTACCTGGCGCAGCTGGTGCTCATCTGCATCTACGGCATCGTGGGGCTGGGGCTGATGCTGCTGTCGGGCTACACCGGGCTCATCTCCATGGGGCACGCAGCCTTCCTGGGGGTGGGCGCGTACACCGAGGCGGTGCTCTCGGCGCGGGGCTGGCCCTTTGGGCTGTCCATGGCCTGCGCGGTGCTGCTCTCCAGCGCCACGGGGATCGTGGTGGGGCTGCCGGCGCTGCGGGTGAGGGGGATCTACCTGGCCATCGCCACGCTGGCCTTCGGCTTCATCCTGGAGGAGGTGCTCACGCGCTGGGAGGCGGTGACGGGCGGCAATTCCGGGCTGTCCGTGGGGCGCATCGAGCTGGCGGGCTGGACGGTGGCGAGCACCACGCAGTTCTACTTCCTGTGCCTCGGGCTGGCGGTGGCGAGCACGCTGCTGGTGCTCAATCTGCTGCGCTCGCCCACGGGGCGGGCCTTCGTGGCGATCCGCGACTCCGAGATCTCGGCGCAGAGCATGGGCATTCACCTGGCCTGGTACAAGACACTGTCCTTCGCCATCAGCGCGGGGCTCACGGGGCTGGCAGGCGGGCTGTACGCCCACAAACTGCGTTTCCTGTCGCCCGAGCAGTTCACGGTGCTGCAATCGGTGGAAATGTTGATGATGGTGTTCGTGGGTGGCATCGGCTCGGTGCACGGGGCGTTCTTCGGCGCGGCCTTCGTGATTGCGCTGCCGCAGTTCATCAGCGTTTTCGCGGCCAAGCTGCCGGCGGCCATCGGCAGCGCCACGGGGCTGCAGGCCACGGTGTTCGGGCTGGTGCTGGTGGCCTTCATCCTGTTCGAGCCCCTGGGGTTATACGGGTGGTGGTTCAAGGCGCGCACCTACCTCGAGCTGTTTCCCTTCTATCGCCGGGGGATGTTCCGGCGGCAGAAGGCGTTCCAGAAGTCCGACCGGCTGCGATGAGCGCGCTGCTGGAGGTGGGGGCTCTGGAGATGCGCTTTGGCGGGGTGCGCGCCGTGGGGGGCGTGAGCTTCGAGGTGCGCGAGGGCGAGGTGTTCACGCTGATCGGGCCCAACGGGGCGGGCAAGACCACGGTGTTCAACCTGATCAGCCGGCTCTACACGCCCACGGCGGGGACCATCCGGTTTTGCGGGCAGGACCTGCTGACGGTGCCGGCGCACCGGGTGGCGCGGCTGGGTATTGCGCGCACCTTCCAGAACATCGAGCTGTTCGAGCACGCCAGCGTGTTGCACAACCTGCTCATCGGGCGGCACGTGCACCGGCGCACGGCGCTGTGGCAGGAGATGCTGTTCACCCCGGCGGTGCGCGAAGCCGAGCGCACCTTCCGCGCCCATGTGGAGCGGGTGATCGACCTGCTGGATCTTCAGCACCACCGCGATGGGCTGGTGGCGGGTTTGCCCTACGGCGTGCGCAAGGTGGTGGAGCTGGGGCGGGCGCTGGCGGTGGGCCCGAAGCTGCTGCTGCTGGACGAACCCTCCTCGGGGCTGAACGTGGAGGAGACCGATGACATGGCCTTCTGGATCCAGGACATTCGCGACGACCTGGGGATCACGGTGCTCATGGTGGAGCACGACATGTCGCTGGTGTCGCGGGTGTCGGACCGGGTGCTGGCCATGAACCAGGGCGAGGTGCTGGCGCAGGGCACGCCCGCCGAGGTGCAGTCGCACCCGGCGGTGATCGAGGCCTACCTGGGCGCGCCCGCCGGGGCGAGGGCGGCATGAGCGCGGACGCCATCCTCACCCTTGCCAACGTGGAGAGCGCCTACGGCCCGGTGAAGGCGATCCGCGGCGTGAGCCTGTCGGTGCGCGCGGGCAGCATCGTCACGGTGCTGGGGGCCAACGGGGCGGGCAAGTCCACCATCCTGCGCACCATCTCGGGCATCATCGACCCGCAGAAGGGCAGCATCGCCTTCGAGGGCCAGCCCATCCACGGGCTGGACCCCGGGCAGATCGTGCGCCGGGGCATCTCCCACGTGCCCGAGGGACGGGAGGTGTTCCCGCTGCTGTCGGTGCACGACAACCTGATGATGGGGGCCTACACGCGCACCGATCGCGATGGCGTGGCCGCGGACCTGGAAACGGTGTACGGCTACTTCCCCATCCTGAAGGAGCGCGCCCGCCAGGAGGCCGGCCAGCTCTCCGGGGGCCAGCAGCAGATGCTGGCCATCAGCCGCGCGCTCATGAGCCGGCCCAAGCTCATGCTGCTGGATGAACCCAGCCTCGGACTGTCGCCCCGGCTCACCCAGGAGATCTTCGCCATCGTCACGCGCATCAACCGCGAGCGCGGCACCACCTTGCTGCTGGTGGAGCAGAACGCGGCGCTTGCCCTGGAGGTGGCCCACTACGGCTACGTGCTGGAGGTGGGCCGCATCGTCATGGAAGACACCTGCGAGCGGCTGCGCCAGAAGGAGGACATCCAGGAGTTCTACCTCGGCATGAAGGATGCCGGCGTGCGCGGCGAGCGCCGCTGGAAGAAGAAAAAAATGTGGCGTTGAGGGCGAGGCGACGATGATCACCCTGTGGAATCCCGCAGCAGCGCCAGTGCCCCCCCGGCTGGCGGACGGCCCCACCATTGCGGCCATGTTCCTGCAGGCCGTGCGCCTGCGCGGCGACGCGGTGGCGCTGCGCCAGAAGGACATGGGCATCTGGCAGGCCGTCACCTGGCGCGAACTGGGCGATATTGCCCGCGAGGTGGCGCTGGGCCTCGCCTCCCTGGGTTTCGCGCCCGGCGAGGTTGCATCCATCCTGTCCAGCACCAACCGCGAATGGATGTTCGCCGACCTGGGCGTGCTGTGCGCCGGCGGCGTGGCCAACGGCATCTACCCCACCGACTCGGCGGCGCAGTGCGAATACCTGCTGTCGGATTCGGGCTCGGCGTACGTGTTCGTGGAGGACGAGGAGCAACTCGACAAGATCCTCGCGGTGCGCGACCGGCTGCCGGGGCTGCGGCGCATCGTGGTGTTCGACATGGAGGGCCTGCGGCGCTTCGATGACCCGCAGGTGATGAGCCTCGAGGCGCTGCGCGAACTGGGCCGCGCACGGCTTGGCAGCCATCCGGAGGAGTTCGAGCGGCGCGCCGCGTCCCGGGCGCCGGAGGACCTCGCCATCCTCGTCTACACCTCGGGCACCACCGGCAAGCCCAAGGGCGCCATGATCAGCCATCACAACCTGGTGTTCATCACGCGCGCCTACCAGCGGGCCATCCCGCAGTGCGAAGCGGACGAGCGCGTGTGCTTCCTGCCCCTGTGCCACATTGCCGAGCGCGTGGGGGGCGAGTACTTCAGCATCCACGCCGGCGCGGTGCTCAATTTCGTGGAGAACCCCGACACGGTGCCGGAGAACGTGCGCGAGATCGCGCCCACGGTCATGACGGCGGTGCCTCGGGTGTGGGAGAAGTTCTACTCGGGCGTCACCATCGGCATCCGCGACGCCACGCGGCTGCAGCAGATCGCCTACGGGTGGGCGCTGGGCGTGGGCCGCCAGGTGGCAGAGCGCTTCGTGGCGCGCCAGCCCGTGCCGCGCGGCTTGCGCCTGCGCTACCGGCTGGCCCGCTGGATCGCCCTGGATAACGTGCGCCGCATGATCGGCCTGCACCGCGCGCGTTTTGCGGTGACGGGGGCGGCGCCCATCTCGCCCGACCTCGTCCATTGGTACCTCGCCCTGGGCGTGCCCATGGTGGAGGTATGGGGCCAGACCGAGTCGGTCGGAGGGGTGACCTTCAATCCCCTGGACGGTATCCAGCCGGGCAGCATCGGCAAGGCGGCCCCCGGCGTGGAGGTGGCCGTGTCTCCCGAGGGAGAGTTACTGATCCGCGGCGAGAACGTGTTCATGGGCTATCTCAACCAGCCCGGGAAAACCGCCGAAACGCTGCGTGAGGGGTGGCTGCACACCGGCGACGTGGGCAGCGTGGACGCCGAGGGCTACTTCCGCATCACCGACCGGATGAAGGACATCATCATCACCGCCGGCGGCAAGAACGTGACGCCCTCGGAATTCGAGAACCAGCTCAAGTTCTCGCCCTACATCACCGACGCCGTGGTGATCGGCGACCGCCGTGCCTATCTCACGGCGCTGGTGATGATCGACCAGGAAAACGTGGAGCAGTACGCCCAGGAGCACGACATCCCGTTCTCCAACTACGCCAGCCTGTGCCGCGCGCCGGAGATCGTGGCGCTGATCGGCGCCGAGGTGGAGAAGGTGAATCGCCAGTTCGCGCGGGTGGAGCAGGTGAAGACGTTCCGCCTCATCGACCAGCGCCTCACCGCGGAGGACGAGGAACTCACGCCCACCATGAAGCTCAAGCGCGCGTTCGTGCAGCGCAAGTACGCCGAATTGATCGAATCCATGTATCGTCAGTCCGCCTGAAGCGGACATCACGGAGGAGGACAGACCATGAAAACCATCGCAGCACTGGCCGCCGCGGCCCTCGCGGGCCTGGCAGTGGCGGCCCCCGCGGCTGCCCAGACCCAGGGGGTGAGCGACAAGGAGATCGCCATCGCCACCATCCAGGATCTCTCCGGCCCCTTGGCGGGCTACGGCAAGCAGGCCCGCAACGGCCAGCAGATGCGCGTGGACGAGATCAACGAGGCGGGCGGGGTGCGTGGACGCAAGCTGCGCTACCTGGTGGAGGACAACGGCTATGATCCGAAGAAGGCGCTGCTGGCCGCCCAGAAGCTGTCCACCGACGACAAGGTGTTCGCCATCATCAGCCACATCGGCACGGCCACCAACATGGCGGCCATGCCCATTCAGTTCGAGCGCAACGTGATCAACTTCGTGCCGCTCACCGGCGCCCGGCAGATGTTCGATCCCTTCCACCCGCTCAAGTTTGCCTTTGCCACGCCCTATTTCGACCAGTTGCGGGTGTTCGTGCCCCAGCTCGCCAAGGAGAAGGGGGCCAAGAAGATCGGCATCATCCACCAGGATGACGAGACCGGCCTGGAGATGTTGCGCGGCACGGAGGCGGGCCTCAAGACCATCGGCCTGTCGCTGGTGGAGAAGACCTCCTTCAAGCGCGGCGCCACGGACTTCTCCTCGCAGGTGGCCAAGCTCGCGGCGGCGGGCTGCGACATGGTGGTGCTGGGCACCATCATCCGCGAGACCGTGGGCACCGTGGCCGAGGCGCGCAAGATCGGCTTCAACCCCATTTTCATCGGATCCTCGGCCATGTACACCAACCTGATCCACCAGCTCGGCGGAAAGGCGGTGGAAGGCGTGTATGCCGTCCACACGGTGGCGCATCCGTATCCTGACGAGCAGAGCAAGCCGGTGGCCGACTGGGCCGCCCGGTACAAGGCGAAATTCGGGGAAGATCCGACCGTGTTCTCGGTGTACGGCTACACCGCCGTGGACATGTTCGCCAAGGCTGCCGACAAGGCCGGCCAGAACCTCACCACGGAGGGCTTCATCGCCGTCATGGAGTCCACCACCTTCCCGCCGGACATGTTCGGCTCGCCCGAATTCCGGGTCACCAAGACCAACCGTCTGGGCATCAACGATGCACGCCTGAGCCAGATCCAGAGCGGTCGTTGGAAGGTGGTTTCGAAGTACGTGGAAGTGCGGCCGGAATAGTCGGGTCGCGGGCCTACCCGGCGGGGGCGATCTCCACCAGCACCCGTCCGGGCGCCACCTGCTCGTTCACCGCGACGCTCACCGACAACACGGTACCGGCCGTGCGTGCGGTGAGCGCGTGTTCCATCTTCATCGCCTCCAGCGTCACCATCACATCCCCTGCTGCCACGGCCGCGCCGGGCGCCACGGCCACGTGGGTCACGCGTCCGTTGATGGGCGCCAGCAGGTGGCGGTCGCGGGATGCGGTTTGCGCCGTGGCCCGGGCCGCGAGCCGCAGGTCCTGGAATATCCATTCGCCGCCTTGCGTCTGCAGTTGGATGCGCCCGTCCCGGCGATGGCACCGGCAGGGCTCCTGTGCAGTGAAGACATGCGCCTCGCCCGCCAGCCGCGCCTCGGCACCACCGTCGCGCCGCAACACCACGGTGCCTTCCATCTCCGTGTCGCCGTGGGACACGCGCACCGGCACCGCGATCGGGCCGGCGCTCGCGAATCCGTGCCACGGCGCCGGCAGCGAGGCGGGGCGCACGCTCAGCCATGCCGCGAGCGCGAATTCCCGCGCCGCGGGCGCGGCACGGCGCGCGGCGGGATCGCCGAAGTGGGTGTCGAGGAAGTCCGTGGAGAGCTGGCCGGCCGCAAAGGCGGGATGGTCGAGCACCCGCGCCAGGAAGTCGCGATTGGTGCGTACCCCGAACAGCTCCGTCTGGGCGAGGGCATCGCGCAGCGCCTCGCGCGCGGCCTCGCGGGTGGGCCCGTGGGCAATGATCTTGGCGAGCATGGAGTCGTAGAACGGCGACAGCGTCATGCCCTCGGCCACCGCGTGGTCCGTGCGCACGCCCTGGGGCGCCTGCCAGCGCTCCACCCGGCCCGACTGGGGCATGAAGCCGGCGGCCGGGTCCTCGGCGCACAGGCGCACCTCGATGGCGTGGCCGTCGGCTGCCAGATCCTCCTGCCGCCACGGCAGCGCTTCGCCGCGCGCCACGCGCAGCTGCCACTCCACCAGGTCGAGCCCGGTGACCGCCTCGGTGACCGGGTGCTCCACCTGCAGACGGGTGTTCATTTCCATGAAGTAGAACGCGTCGTCCTGCAGCAGGAACTCCACGGTGCCCGCGCCCGTGTAGGCCACGGTGGCGGCGGCGCGCACCGCGGCCTCGCCCAGGCGGGCGCGCAGCACGGCCGGCAACCCTGGTGCGGGCGTCTCCTCCACGATCTTCTGGTGGCGGCGCTGGATGGAGCAGTCGCGCTCGCCCAGGTGGAGCAGGGCGCCGTGGTTGTCGCCGAACACCTGAACCTCCACGTGGCGCGGCGCGAGCAGCGCGCGCTCGAGGATGAGTCGGTCGTCGCCGAAGGCCCCGGCGGCCTCGGCGCGCGCGGCGCGCAGCGCGGCGGGCAGGTCGGCCCCGTCGCGCACCAGGCGCATGCCGCGCCCGCCGCCGCCGGCCGCCGCCTTGATCATCACCGGAAAGCCAATCCGCTTCGCCGCTTCTGCAAGTGTTGCCTCGTCCTGGGCGGGGTCGTCGTAGCCGGGCAGCACCGGCACGCCGGCGGCCGCCATGCGCCGCCGGGCCAGCGCCTTGTCGCCCATGGCCTCCATGGCCTCGGGGGAGGGGCCCACGAACAGCATCCCCGCCTCCCTCACCGCCCGTGCGAAGGCCGGTTTCTCCGACAGGAAGCCATAGCCGGGATGGATGGCGTCCGCACCGGTGCTCCTGGCGGCGGAGAGGATCCTTTCCGCCATCAAGTAGGAGTCGGCGGGCAGGTGGCCGCCGATGCGCACCGCCGCGTCGCAGGCGTGCACGTGCGGAGCGCCCGCGTCCGCATCGGAGAACACCGCCACGGATGACAGCCCCATGCGCCGCGCCGTGCGGGCGATGCGGCAGGCGATCTCGCCGCGGTTGGCGATGAGCAGGCGTCGCAGGGCGGTCATGACGGAAGGTCAGCCCTTCAGCGCCGCGGCAGCGTGCCCATGTGCTTGGCGATGATGCCCAGCATCACCTCGTCCGCGCCGCCGCCGATGGAGGCGAGCCGCCCGTCGCGCCAGGCGCGCGACAGCGGGTTGTCCCACATGAAGCCCATGCCGCCCCAGTACTGCAGGCAGGCGTCGGGAATCTCGCGCGACAGCCGGCCTGCCTTGAGCTTGGCCATGGAGGCCAGTTCGGTCACGTCCTGGCCCTGGAGATGGAGATCCACGGCGCGCCAGGTGAGCGCGCGCAGGCACTCCACCTCGGTCTTCAGTTCCGCGAGGCGGTAGTGCACCACCTGGTGGTCGAGTACGGACTTGCCGAAGATCTGGCGGTGGCGCACGTAGGCCACCGTCTCCTCGATGTTGTTGGTGAGGCTCTGGATGGCGGAGGCGGCGGCCCACAGCCGCTCCTCCTGGAACTGCATCATCTGGTAGGTGAAGCCCAGTCCCTCCTCGCCGATGCGAAAGCGCTGCGGCACGCGCACGTCGTCGAAGTGGATCTGCGCCGTGTCCGAGGCGTTCATGCCGAGCTTGCGCAGCTTGCGGGCCACGCTCACGCCCGGGGTCTTCATGGGCACGCAGATGAGCGTCTTGGTCCTGTGGGGCGCACCCTCGGAAGTGTTGGCAAGCAGGCACATCCAGTCGGCCTGGGTGCCGTTGGTGGTCCACATCTTTCCACCGTTGATCACGTAGTCGCCGCCGTCCTTGCGGGCCGTGGTGCGGATGGAGGCCACGTCCGAGCCCGCGCCCACCTCGGAGACCCCGAGGCAGGCCACGTACTCGCCGCTGATGGAGGGGGCGAGGAACTGGCTGCGCACCTCGTCGGAGCCGAAGCGCGCCAGCGCCGGCGTGGCCATGTCGGTCTGTACGCCGATGGCCATGGGGATGGCGCCGCAGCGGATGTGGCCGAGGGTTTCGGCCATGAGCGCGGCGTAGGAGTAGTCGAGCCCCATGCCGCCATAGGCTTCCGGCTTGGTGAGGCCGAGGAAGCCCAGCGCACCCATCTTGCGGAACAGCTCGTGGGCCGGGAAGACCTGCGCTTCCTCCCACTCGTCCACAAAGGGGTTGATCTCGTTGTCGATGAAGCGGCGCAGGTTGCGCCGGATCTCCTCGTGCTCCTGAGTGAGCTGCATGGTCGTCTCCCGGATGTGGTGGAAGGCGCTGGGCTACATCCGCCCGACGCCGAAACTCACCGGCCGCACCGGCCGCTGGGCGGCCTCCAGGCACACCGACAGCGCCAGGGCCACCACCGCGCGGGTGTCGCGCGGGTCGATCACGCCGTCGTCGAGCAGCAGGCCGGAGGTATGGAAGGCCGACTGCTGGCTCTCGAAGCGCGTCACGATGCGGGCGCGCAGCGCCGCAGCAGCCTCTGGCGGCACCGTGGCGCCGCGGCGCCGCGCGCCTTCCTCCATGACGATGGCCATGGTGGTGGCGGCCTGCTCGGCGCCCATGACGGCGGTGCGGGCGTTGGGCCAGGAGAACACGAAGCGCGGGCCGAAAGCGCGGCCGCACATGCCGTAGTTGCCCGCGCCGAAGCTCGCGCCGCACATGACCGTGATCTGCGGCACCGTGGCATTGGACACCGCCTGGATCATCTTCGAGCCGATCTTGATCATGCCCTCGCGCTCGGACTGGGTGCCCACCATGTAGCCGGTGGTGTTCTGCAGGTAGAGCAGCGCGATGCCGGCCTGGCAGCAGTGCTGGATGAAGTGGGTTGCCTTGGCGGCGCCAGCCGGGTCGAGCGGGCCGTTGTTGGTGATCAGCCCGACCGCCATGCCGCACAGCCGGGCGTGGCCGCAAACCGTCTGCGGGCCGTATCCGGCCTTGAACTCGAGGAACTCCGAACCGTCCACCAACCGTGCGATCACCTCGCGCATGTCCACGGGCTTGCGGCCGTCGGCGGGCATGACGCCCAGCAGTTCGTCGGCCGGATGCAGCGGCGGATCACCCTCCGGCAGCGGCAGGTTGTGGCTGCCCCACGGCAGCGCCGCCAGCAGATCGCGGGCGATGCGGATGGCATCGGCGTCGTCCTCCGCCAGGTACTCGGCGGTGCCCGAGACGGTGGCGTGCATGAGCGCGCCGCCCAGGTCCTCGTCGGTGGCGACCTCGCCGGTGGCGGCCTGGAGCAGCGGCGGACCGGCCAGGAAGGCGCGCGCCCGGTCGCGCACCATCACCACCACGTCCGAGAGGCCGGTCATGTAGGCGCCGCCGGCGGTGGAGGAGCCGTGCACCACGCCGATCACGGGGATGCCGGCGGCCGACAGGCGCGCCAGGTTGTGGAAGCCGCGGCCGCCGAGCACGAAGTGCTCCACCCGGTACTCGAGCAGGTTCGCGCCGGCCGACTCGATCAGGTGCACGAAGGGAAGCCGGTTGGCGAGCGCGATATCCTGGGCGCGCTGGAACTTCTCGATGCCCATGGGCTGCAGCGCGCCTGCATCGATGCCTGCGTCATCCGCCACCACCAGGCAGCGTACGCCCGAGACGTATCCGATGGCCGCGATGGCGCCGCCGCCGGGAATGGTGGTGTCCGGCGTGCTGGGCACGCCGTCATCGTGGTCCTGGCACCAGCCAGCCAGCGTGGACAGTTCGAGCAGGGGCATGCCCGGGTCGAGCAGCAGCGCCAGGCGTTCGCGCGGCAGGCGCTTGCCCAGTTTCGCGAAGCGCGGTGCCACGGCGGCCGAGGCCTCGCGGGTGCGCGCCTCGGCGGCACGCAGTTGCGCGAGCAACGATTCCATGTGGGCGCGGTTGGCGCGGAAGCCCTCGGAGCCGGGCTGCAGCGCGGTTTCGAGGACTGGCACTTCAGGCGTCCTTCAGCACGTCGGGCGTGCGCGCCAGGTGAAAGCCGTCGAAGGCCGCCGTGGCCCGCCCGCTGCCCACCTCGGGCCAGATCCGCTTGGCATTGGGCGCCGCGCCGTCGATGCGGATGCACGCACCGGAGATGAAGGCGGCGGCCGGAGAGAGAAGGAAGACGATGGCGGCTGACACCTCGGACTCGGTGCCCAGGCGGTGCAGCGGCACGTTGCGGTGCAGGCCGCGGATCAGCTCGCGCATGTGCGGCGGGTAGCGATCCATGCCGCTGGAGGCGATCCAGCCTGGCGCCACGGCGTTCACGCGCACGGGCGCCCATTCGAGCGCCGCGGTCTCGGTGAAGTTGAGCATGCCTGCCCGCGCCGCGCCGGAATGGCCCATGCCGGGCATGCCCAGCCACATATCGGCCAGCATGTTGACCATGGCGCCGCCGTGCGTGGCCATGCAGCGGTTGTAGCACTCCCGCGCCATGAGGAAGCCGCCGGTGAGGTTGCTGCGCACCACCGCGTCCCAGCCCTTCGCCGAGATCTGCGCCAGCGGCGCGGAGAATTGCCCCCCGGCGTTATTCACCAGTGCGTCGATACGGCCGTGCAGAGCGAGGATGGTGTCGACGGTGGCGGCCACGCGAGTTTCCTCGCGGATGTCGCACACATGAAGGGAGGCGCGGCCGCCAGCCTCGGCGATCTCCTGTTGCACCGTGGCGAGCCGGGTTTCGTCGCGGCCCACCAGGGCCACGGTGGCGCCGAGGCTGGAGAGTTCGTGGGCAGTGCAGCGCCCGATGCCCGATCCGCCGCCGGTGACGATGGCCACCTTGCTGGCGAACAGGCCTGGCTTGAAGACGGACTGGTAGCTCAAGGTGCGCCGGGCTGGATGGACTTTCACGAGCGAGTCTAATTGAATTCGCGGCACCCCCGCGGTTTCATGCCATCCGGGGCCGCGCCGGCAGGCGAGAGAAGGGGGCATGACGCGCCCCGCGGCGCCGCTACACTCCACTTCCCGCGCCTTCCGGAGATCGTCCGTGTCCATACCCCAGAACCGCCAGCTTCGCCTCGCCCGCATCCCGGTGGGCCTCATCGCCCCTGGCGACTTCGCCCTCGCCTCCGAACCCGTGCCCGAGCCAGGCGAGGGCCAGGTGCTGGTGCGAACCCGGTTCGTCTCCCTGGACCCCACCAACCGCATCTGGGCAAATGGCGCGCCCAGCTACCTTCCCGCCGTGAAGATCGGCGAGGTGATGCGCAGCGTGGGCGTCGGCGTGGTGGAATGCTCGCGGGCCGCCTCGCTGCCCGAGGGAACCCTCGTGGAGGGCATGCTCGGCTGGCAGGAATACACGCTGGCCAAGGCCGCCGAGCTGTCGCGAATCGTTCCCTACCCCGGGGTGCCGCTGGAGCGCTACCCTGGCGTGGCGCCGCACATCGTTCTGACGGCCTACTTCGGCCTCAAGGAAGTGGGCGCCGCGAAGCCGGGCGAAACGCTGGTGGTGTCGGCGGCCGCCGGCGCGGTGGGCTCCATCGCCGGACAGATGGGCAAGCTCATGGGCATGCGCGTGGTGGGCATCGCGGGCGGCGCTGAAAAGTGCGCCTGGCTGCGCCACATAGGCTTCGACGGCGTCATCGACTACAAGTCCGAGGACGTGTCCGCGGGCCTCAAGGCGCATTGCCCGAAGGGCGTTGACGTGTACTTCGACAACGTGGGCGGGAAAATCCTCGACACGGTTCTGGCGCGCATGAACCTGTTCGGGCGCGTGGCGGTGTGCGGGCTGATCGCCAACTACAACGCCACCGAGCCCGTTCCGGGCCCCTACAACTTCGGCGCCGTCCTGATAAAGCGCCTCACCGTGCGCGGCTTCATCGTGATGGACTACTACGGCCGCAAGGATGCGGCGCTGGCGGAGATCGTGCCCTGGGTCGGCGAGGGCCGGCTGCAGTGGAAGGTGGATGTGGTGGAGGGCCTGGAGAACATCCCGTCGGCGATCAACAGGCTGTTCGATGGTTCCAACAAGGGCAAGCTCGTGGTGAGGGTCTAGGAATGCAGGTGCGCGATCTGTTCTCCCTGCAGGGCCGCGTGGCCCTGGTCACCGGCGGCTCTCGCGGCATCGGCCGCATGATCGCCGCCGGCTTCATCGCCTCCGGCGCCAAGGTCTACATCTCCGCGCGCAAGGCCGAGGCCTGTGATGCCACCGCGGCCGAGCTATCGGCGGGCGGCGGCGCCTGCATCTCGCTGCCGCAGGACATCTCCACGGTGGATGGCTGCCGGGCGCTGGCGGCCGAGATCGGCCGGCGCGAGCCGCGACTGGACATCCTGGTCAACAACGCCGGCGCAGCCTGGGCGGCGGATTTCGACGTCTTCCCCGAGCACGGCTGGGACAAGGTGATGAACCTGAACGTCAAGTCGCCGTTCTTCCTGACCCAGGCGCTGCATCCGCTGCTCCGGGCTGCCGCCAGTGACGAGCGGCCGGCCAAGGTGATAAACATCGCCTCCATCGACGGCCTGCGGCTCAATCCGCTGGAAACCTACTCCTACCACGCCTCCAAGTCGGCGCTGATCTTCCTCACCAAGCGCATGGCCGCGCGGCTGGTGCGCGACCGTATCGTCATGAGCGCCATCGCGCCGGGGCCGTTTGCCTCGGAGATGAATCGCGCAGCGCGCGACCGCGCCGAAGAAGTGGCCGGGCGCACGCCGCTCAAGCGCATCGGCCGCGACGAGGACATGGCTGGCGCGGCCATCTACCTGGCCTCCCGGGCCGGCGATTACGTGGTGGGCGAGACCATTGCCGTGGATGGCGGCATCACCCACGCCAACGCGTACCCGGGGCCGAGCTGAGTTACCGGCTGCGCGAGACCCGCGGCGCCCCGGAAAAGCCGTAAAATCGCGGCGTCGCGGGTGTAGTTCAATGGCAGAACGAAAGCTTCCCAAGCTTTAGACGTGGGTTCGATTCCCATCACCCGCTCCAGTCGCAGTCTCGGGCGAGACCCTTGGCTTTGCCGGAACGGCGCCGGTTTTTGCGCAGGGCAACGGAGCACCGAAGCGAACCCCCTTCTCATGGCACAGGATCGACCCCATCGAGCCAGGCATCCGGCGGCGCAGCCCCGTCTGAGCCCTGGCGCCAAGCCTGTCAGGCAGGGAAGCTTCCATGCCCTGGTGGAACTCGCGCCGGATGCAGTGTTCGTCGTCTCCGGCGAGCAGATCGCGTTTGTGAACGAGGCGGGCATCCGGTTCATGGGCGCGGCGGGCGCGGCCCAGTTGCTGGGGCGCGTGTGGGTCGATCTGATTCATGCCGATGACCGTTCGCGGTTCGTCCATCGCGTCCAGAACCCCGGTGCGGGTGCGCTTCGAGTGGACTTGCGCTACCTGCGCCTGGATGGCGACGAGGTGTCCGGCGAACTGGTCGGGGCCCCCGTGCGCTGGAGCGGGCGGCAGGCGTTGATGCTGACGATTCGCGATTCCACCCAGAACCGCGAGGCGATGGCGTGCCTGGAGCGCATGCGCGTGGCCATGGATACCGCGCCCGATCCCATTTTCCTGGTGGATCGCGATACCTTGCGTTACGTGGATGTGAACGAGGCGGCGTGCCAGTCGCTCGGATACACCCGAGAGGAGTTGCTGGCTCTTGAGCCCGCGCTCATCACGGAAGGGTTCGACCGGGCGGCCATGGGAGCCGCGTACGCTGCGCTGCCCGTGGGGCGCAGGGTCGTGGAAACCCGGGAGCAAAGCCTGCGTCGCCTGCGCCGCAAGGACGGTTCCCTGCTGACCGTCGAAATCCGCCGTTCGGTGGTTCGCGTGGGGGGGCGTGACCTCGTGGTGGCGGTGGCGCGCGACATCGCCGAGCAACTGCGAACCGAAGCGGCCCAGGCGCGCTTTCGCCTCGCCATGGATGTTGCCGCCGAGGCCGTGTACCTGGTGGACCCGGCCACGCTGAAGTTCGTGGATGCAAACGATACCGCCTGCCAGTTGCTGGGCTACAGCCGTGAGCAACTCCTGCAACTGGGCCCTGTCGACATCGTGGCCGATGCCTCCAACTCGGATATCGAGCAGGCGGTGCAGTTCACCATCTCCAAGGCGCCCAAACCCTGCCGTGTGGAGCGCGACCGCTGGCTGCGCCACGCCGATGGCCACCTGATTCCCGTGGACGTCTACCGGGCTGCGCGCATCATCGACGGCGGGGCTGTGGTGATGGCCGTCGCTCGGGACGTCTCCGACCGCCGGCAGGCCGATGAGTTGTTGCGGTTGCGCACCACCGCGGTGGAGGCAAGCGACAGCGCCATCGTCGTGGTGGATGTGCGCAAGCGCTATCACCCGATCCAGTACGTGAATCGCGCCTTCGAGCGAATCACCGGTTATTCCTCGGTGGAAGTCGTGGGGCGCAACAGCGCCATCCTGCTGAGGGACGATCTCGATCAGCGCGACCTGGAAATGCTTCGCGCGGCGATGTCCTCCGGCAAGGAGGCCCGTGCCCTGCTGCGCAACTACCGCCGCGATGGACGAATGTTCTGGAGCCAGATTGCGGTGTCGCCGGTGCGCGACGCCCACGGTGTGGTAACCCACTACGTGACCACCTTCTCCGATGTGACCGAACTCATCCTGTATCGCAAGGAGCTGGAGCACCGCGCCACCCACGACCCGCTCACCGGGCTCGCCAACCGCGAACTCCTGGACGATCGTGTAAGCGTGGCCCTCGCTTCGGCCACGCGGCACCGCCGCCTGGTTGCGCTCGCCTTCATCGATCTGGATGGTTTCAAGGGCGTCAATGATGCCTTCGGGCACGACGCCGGTGACGAGTTGCTCAGGTCGGTGGCCAGGCGGCTGTCCGGATGCGTGCGCGACGCCGACACGGTGGCGCGGCTGGGCGGCGATGAGTTCGTGCTGTTGCTCACCGACCCTGAAAGCAGGAATGATGTGCAGCAGGTCTTGCAGCGGGTGCGCGATGCCGTGGAGGAACCTCACTCGGTGGGAGGCGTGCCGGTGCGCCTGACCTGCAGCATCGGCGTTGCGCTGTTCCCGGACGACAGCTCTGCGGCAGGCGGTGGCGACAGCATGTTGCGGCTTGCGGACCAAGCGATGTACCGCGCCAAGATGGAGGGCCGCAACCGCGTCTGTTTCACCTCGCCGGCGCCAGCCGGACAGTGAGCGGCGCGGACGGGAGCTTCTCGGCGCGCCTGTCGCGCTGGCAACGCGCCCATGGCCGCCAACACCTTCCCTGGCAGGGCACGCGCGATCCCTACCGCATATGGCTGTCCGAGATCATGCTGCAGCAGACGCAGGTGGGGGCCGTCATCCCTTACTTCGAGCGGTTTCTGGCGCGCTTTCCTGATGTGACCGCGCTCGCCGCGGCCGCCGAGGACGAGGTGCTGGTTCTGTGGAGCGGGCTTGGCTACTACGCCCGGGCGCGCAATCTGCATCGTGCCGCGCGCGTGGTGATGGCACAGCATGGGGGATGTTTTCCCGCCAGTGCCGCGGCCCTGGAGAGCCTGCCCGGCGTGGGCCGGTCCACGGCAGCGGCAGTGGCAGCCTTCGCCTTTGGCGAACGGGGCGCGATTCTCGATGGCAACGTCAAGCGGGTGCTGGCGCGCCATGCAGGGGTGGAGGGGTGGCCAGGCGAGCCCGCCGTGACAGCGCGGTTGTGGGAGATCGCCGAGGCACGGCTGCCGGTTTCGGGCATTGAAGCCTACACCCAGGGCCTCATGGATCTGGGCAGCATGGTGTGTACCCGTGGCCGCCCGCGCTGCCTGCAATGCCCGGTGACGGAGGATTGTGTCGCGCACCAGGCTAATGCCGTGGAACGGCTGCCCGCCGCCCGGCCCCTCAGGGTGTTGCCGGAGCGACACACCGCGTTGCTGATCCTCGACTGTTGCGGGCAGGTGCTGCTGGAGAAACGGCCTGCCAGCGGCATCTGGGGGGGGTTGTGGAGTTTCCCGGAATTGGCGGTGGATGACGACCCGGCCACCGGCGCACGGCGGCGCTTCGGCCTGGAAGCCAGCTCTGCCGAAATCCTTGGCACGGTGGACCATGGTTTCACGCACTTCCGCCTGCGCATGCATCCCGTCCGGTTGAAGGTGCCGGCGCAAGCGCGGTGCAGCCCCGGGGAGCCAGGCCTTTTATGGCAGCGGCCGGCGCAGGCCGCTGCGGCGGCGGTGCCGGCGCCCATCCGACGCATCCTGTTGAAACTGGACCCCGGCGGGGCCGCTGGCTGAGGGGCTGCTCAGACGCTCTCGATCATTTGCAGCACCCGGTCCAGCCGTGCGGTGGCGTCGTTGGATACCAGCAGGCGCTGTTTTTCCAGCAGTTCAACGGGCAACAGTTCCACCAGCCGGTAAGACAGCCAGGAGGCATCCTGGAAGTGGTGGGGCGGCGGATACTCTTCTCCCAGGCGCTCGATCAACTCGCGCGCCAGTCGCGCGCAGGGGGCGTGGCGCTCGGCCACGGGTGCCACGGGCTCGGCGTCGAGCAGCGCCACCTCCCCCAGCAGCAGGCCGTCTTGGGCAACGCGCGTGGACAGCAGCCGGAAGCGGCGCACGCCGCGGGTGCGAAGCTCGAAAATGCCCAGTTGCGGCATGTCCCAGTGCTCGATGTGCGCCACGCAACCCACTTCGCTGGGCATGGCGGGCCCACCCACCTCACGACCTTCACTGATCAGGCATACCCCGAAGCCGGTGCCGTCCCGCAGACAAGCCTTGGTCATGGCCAGATAGCGCTGCTCGAAGATGCGCAGCGCCAGGAGCCCGCCCGGAAACAGGACCGTGTTGAGGGGGAAGATCGGCAGGTGTTCGCCAGGCATGGTGCTTCGCTCAGGGCTCCACCGGGGGTTCGCCCCAGCGGCGCACCAGGTCGTGAGGCATGCCGATCTGGTCGAGCACCCGCGCCACCACGAAGTCAACGATCTCCTGCACGCTGCGCGGCTGGTGGTAGAAGCCGGGGTTGGCGGGCAGGACGATGGCGCCGGCGCGCTGCAGCCGCAGCATGTTCTCCAGGTGGATGGCCGAGAAGGGCGTCTCGCGCGGCACCAGCACCAGCCGGCGCGACTCCTTGAGCATCACGTCCGCGGCGCGCTCGATGAGCGTGTCGGCAAGCCCTGCGGCGATGGCCGCCAGGGTGCCCATGGAACACGGGCAGATGACCATGGCATCGGCCGGGTTGGAGCCCGAGGCGAGCGGCGCGAACCAGTCCTCGCGGCCGAACACCTCGAGCTGGCCGTCGGCGGCGCCGAAGGCCTCGGTGAAGTGGCGTTGCGCCTCGCGGGGTTGCGCGGGGAGCTTGAGGCCCAGTTCCTGACGCGCCACCACCTGCGCCACTTGCGAGTAGATGAGCCACACCCGCGCGCCACCGCGCAGCAACTGCTCCAGAAGCCGGATGCCATAGGCCATGCCCGAGGCGCCGGTGAGCGCCACGGCAACGGTGCGCGGTGCGGCACTCATTGGGCGGTGGCCTCGGGTGGTTCCGCAGGCCGGACCGCGGCAGCCGCCTCTCCTCGCAGCTTCGAAACCAGCGCGTCGAGGCGCTCGACCTCGGCCTTGAGCGCTTCGAGTTCGCGCTTTTTCGCGGCAAGCTGGGCCTCGTCGCGCGCCAGGTCCGCCTCGCGCTTGCGCTTGGCTTCGGCCAGCGCGCACATCACCTCCAAAAACCGATCACCAACCGTTTCGGGCACGACCGGGGCGGCCTCCGCCTCCGGCTGCGTGCTGCTTTCCACCAGCGTGCCCTCCTCCGCCAGCAATTGCCAGGCAAGGGCACGCAGCGTATGGTCGCGGCAGGACACTCGCTCGCGATAGATGGCCATGCGCACCATGCCGCCGCGGGCGCGTACGGGGCGCTCAAACACCACTTTGCGCCAGTAGGTCACGTCATCACCGGCGACGGAAACCTTGGTGCGGTCGTAGAAGTGCTGGTCGGCGCCGCTGGCGGAAACGCGCAACCACTCCGCGGCCGTGGCGCCTTGCCAGGGGAACAGCGCTGCCGCCGCACCTGCAGCAAGCAGCCGCCGCGCGTATCCGGGGCGCCGCTCAGGCATCGGCGAGCTCGCGGTGTCGCAGCATCACCGGGCGCCCACCGCCGAAGTGACGTGACAGAGACTCGGCGAAGTACACCGACCGGTGACGCCCGCCTGTGCAGCCGATGGCCACGGTGAGATAGCTGCGGTTGTCGCGTACAAAGCATGGAAGCCAGCGCTCGATGAAGTCGCGAATGTGCTGCAACATGGCCATGGCGTTGTGGTCGGCTTCGAGAAAGGCGGCCACGGGCGCATCGCGGCCGGTGAGGGGTCTCAGCCGCGGATCGTAGTGGGGGTTGGGCAGGCAACGCACGTCGAACACGAAATCCGCGTCCAGCGGGATGCCGTGCTTGAAGCCGAAGGACTGGAACAGCAAGGTGAGATCGGCGGCTGCCTGCAGGCTGACGAACTCGCGCACCCAGCGGCGCAGCGTGCCCGCCGCGAGGTCGCTGGTGTCGATGCGGTGGCCGATGTCCACCAGCGGCTGGAGCAGGATGCGCTCGCGCTCGATGCACTCGGTAAGGGTGAGGCGGCCATCGGAGAGGGGATGGCGGCGGCGTGTTTCCGAGAATCGCTTCACCAGCGTGTCGGTCTTGGCATCGAGGAACAACACCTTGATGTCGTTCACCCGCCCGGAAAGAGCCTCGCGCTGGCGCGGCACCTCGCCCAGGCCATCGCCGCTGCGCACGTCGACACTCACCGCCACCCGGTCGTAGCCGGAGGTCTGGAGAAACTGCACCAGCTCCACCAGCAGCCGGGCGGGGAGGTTGTCCACCACGTAGAAGCCGGCGTCCTCGAGGACGTTCAGGGCAATGCTCTTGCCCGACCCCGAAAGCCCGCTGATCAGCACCAGCTGCATGGCGAAGGCCGGAGCTCAAGACCCGCCGAGGCCGGCGAGCGCGCTCACGACGGCTCCTCGGGCGTGCCGGAGTCCATCTGCTGCTCCTGGCGGCGGATGAAGTCTTGCGTGCTGTCGATGCCGCGCAGCTGCAGCACGTAGTTGCGCACCGCCGCCTCCACGAGCACGGCGAGGTTGCGTCCCGCAGCCACCGGCAGCTGCACCTTGCGCACGGACACACCCATGATCTCCTCGGAACTGGCGTTCAACGGCAGGCGGTCGAGACCGGGAAACTGGCCTCCCACCGGGCGCTCGAGCTGCACGATGAGCTTGAGGTTCTTGCGCTGGCGCACCGCGGTCTCGCCGAAGATGGTGCGGATGTTGAGCATGCCCAGGCCGCGTACTTCGAGGAAGTCCTTGAGCAGTTCGGGGCAGCGCCCTTCGAGGGTTTGCGGGGCGATGTGGTAGAGCTCGGTCACATCGTCGGCCACCAGCCCGCTGCCGCGGGTGATGAGTTCCAGCGCGAGCTCGCTCTTGCCCACGCCGCTGTCGCCGGTGATCAGCACGCCCATGCCCAGCACGTCCAGCATCACCCCGTGGCGGGTGACGAATTCCGCCAGCACCCGCCCCAGGTAGGTACGCAGCACCCAGATGATCTGCAGGCTGGGCAGCGGCGAGGACAACATGGGCACATTGAGCGCCGAGGACAGGCTCGCCAGCACATCTGGGGCATGCTCGCCGTCGCTCAGGATCAGGCAGGCCATGCCGCTCGCGGAGAGATAGTCGAGAAGCTGCCGGCGGGTGTCCTCGTCGAGGCTTTGCAGGTACTCGGCCTCGGTGTGGCTGAAGATCTGGATCCAGTTCGGATGGATGAAGTTGAGGTGCCCCGTGAGGCCCTTGCTCGAACCGCTGATCCGCTGGGAGTCGAGCACCGGGCAGGTGGACCGGTCGCCCTGCAACCATGCGAGCTTGAGCTCCGAGCGGTTGTCGTCAAACAGCTGTGCGATGCTGACCTGGGGCATGGGGTTCCCAAACGGCGATGATGTGTTGCAGGTCGGCCGCCCTGGCGGCCGCGCACAGCCGTGCCCGCATGTCGCGATCACTGAACATCTCGGCCAGCTCAGAGAGAATCTGCAAGTGCAGGTCGGTGGCCTTCTCGGGCACGAGCAACACGTACACGAGATTGACCGGATTGCCGTCTGGCGCCTCGAAGGGGATCGGCTGGCGGATGCGCACGAATGCTCCGGCGGCTTCCTTGAGACCCTTCACGCGGCCGTGGGGCACCGCCACGCCATGCCCCAACCCCGTGGAGCCCAGGCGCTCGCGGGCGAACAGGCTGTCATACACCGTGGAACGGGATATGCCGATGGAGTTTTCAAACAGCAGGCTGGCGTGCTCGAACACGCGCTTCTTGCTGGCCACGTCGAGGTTGTCGATGACGCGTTCCAGGGGCAGCAGGCGGGACAGCAGGCTCATGGGGAACGGAGGGCGGCGATAGCGCGGGCGATCAGAGCGCCTTGCGCAGGTTGACCGGCAGAATCTGCAGCGACTCGCGGTACTTGGCAATGGTGCGGCGGGCCACCACGATGCCCTGCTTGCCCAGGATCTCGGAGATCTGGCTGTCGGATAACGGCCGATGCGAGTCTTCCTCTCCCACCATCTGCTTGATGAGCGCGCGGATGGCCGTCGCGGAGCATGCGCCGCCGGTATCGGTGGCCACGTGGCTGCCGAAGAAATACTTCAGCTCGAAGATGCCGCGCGGCGTGAGCATGAATTTCTGGGTGGTCACGCGCGAGATGGTGGACTCATGCAGGCCCAGCAGGTCGGCGATCTCGCGCAGCACCAACGGCCGCATGGCAACCTCGCCATGCTCGAAGAAGTGGCGCTGGCGGTCCACGATGCATTGGGACACCCTCAGGATGGTGTCGAAGCGCTGCTGGACGTTCTTGATGAGCCACTTCGCCTCCTGCAACTGGCTGGAGAGCTGCTGGTGGCTGGCGTCACGGTTACGCGACAGGATGTCGGCATACAGGCGGTTTACGCGCAGCCGAGGCATGGCGTCGGGGTTGAGCGACGCCAGCCACATGCCCTTCACCTTGCGCACGATCACGTCGGCCACCACGTAGCGCGCCTCGTCGCGGGAGTAACGAGACCCGGGCCTGGGGTCCAGCCCGGTGATCACCCGCTGTACTTCCCGCAAGGTGTCCTGGTCGCACTTCAGCACCCGCTTGAGGCGCGCGAAATCGCGTGCCGCCAGGGCATCGAGGTGGTCGCGCACCACTGTCAGCGCCAGACTCCGGTATGGCATCTCGACCGGCATCGCGCGCAGTTGCAACTCGAGACATTCGGCAAGGCTGCGGGCGCCGACCCCGGCGGGCTCGAGCTGCTGCACGTGGCGCAGGGCCACCAGCAGATCGTCCTCGTCCGCCTGCAGGTCCGCGGGCAGCGCCTCCGCGAGTTCAGTGAGGTCGGTCTTCAGGTAGCCGTCGTCATCCAGGGAATCCACGATGGCCCCGGCGAGCTGCTTGTCATGCGAGGGCAGCGGCACCATGTTGAGCTGCCAGAGCAGGTGTTCCCGCAGGCTGGTGGCGCCAGCGGCCGTCTGCGGGTAGTCGCCATCCTCGCCCTCGGGCGGCTGACTGCCGCCGTAGCTGCCTTCGTCCGTCCAGTCGGGCTCCTCGGGCCGATCGGCCTCGGCCGATGCAGCGGCCGAGCCGGCAGCCTCGGGCAACTCGGGCCGCGACTCGTCGAAATCGTCCATGGTCGAGTCGGGGGCGCCGCCGCTGTCGGACGGGCTATCGCCACCAGCGGAAGCCTCTGCAGCGCCTTCGGGCTGACCTTCGCCGGGCGCGCCCGAGCCGCTGCCCGCGGCGTCGTCGTCGTCGTCGTCGCGTTCGAGCAGCGGATTTTCCTGCAGGAACTTTTCCAGTTCCTGGTTGAGCTCGAGCGTGGATAGCTGGAGAAGCCTGATCGACTGCTGCAGCTGAGGCGTGAGCGTCAGGTGCTGCGACAGCTTGAGCTGCAGGGAGGGCTTCATGGAAAACCGCCGCGGGCGCGGTGAAGCGCGACGAAACCTATGGGGAGGGGAACGAGAATCGGGCCATGGACTGCCGCCTATAGCTTGAAATGCTCGCCCAGATAGACTTTTCGCACCGCTTCATTATAGACGATCTCCTCTGGATGACCGTATGCCAGGACCGAGCCGTCGTTGATGATGTAGGCCCGGTCACATATGCCGAGCGTCTCGCGCACATTGTGGTCGGTGATCAGCACGCCGATGCCGCGATCCTTGAGGAAGCGGATGATGCGTTGAATCTCGATCACGGCAATTGGGTCCACGCCCGCGAAGGGTTCGTCCAGCAGGATGAAGCGCGGATCGCTGGCGAGTGCCCGGGCGATCTCGACGCGCCGCCGCTCGCCCCCGGAAAGGCTCACCGCCGGGCTGTTGCGAAGGTGCGAGACGTGAAGGTCCATGAGTAGCGCATCGAGGCGCTCTCCTACCCGCGTTGTTGGCAGATTGCCCAGTTCGAGCACGGCGCGGATGTTCTCGGCCACCGTGAGCTTCCGGAAGATGGAGGGTTCCTGGGGGAGGTAGGACAGCCCGAGGCGTGCCCGCTTGTGGATGGGCAGGCGGCTCACGTTGCGACCGTCGAGGAAAATCTCGCCGCCATCGAGCGGCACCAGTCCCACCATCATGTAGAAGCAGGTGGTCTTGCCCGCACCGTTGGGCCCCAGCAGCCCAACCACCTCGCCGCTGCGCACCTCCAGCGACACGTCCCTGACAACGGTGCGGGCGCGATAGCGTTTGGCCAGCGAAGCCGCGCGCAGTTCCGACACAGCGGCGCCTGCGCCGGGGGCGTTCACCGGGTGCCGCCCGAGAGATCAGGGGCGGGCTTCAGTACGCTGCCCCCGGATGCGGAACCGGGCACGCCTTCGCCGGGCTTGGCCTTGGGCTGAATCACAGCCCGTACCCGCCCGCCGCCCTGGCCAGCGGGCGCGCTGGTGCCGCCGGCATTGCCATGGACCTGGAAGAATTCGGTGGTGGCGTTGTAGGAGATGTAGTCGCCGCGCACTTCGTCACCGCCTTTGGTGAGGTGGGCCGCGTTGAACATCTGCACCAGGTCTTTCTTGCCGTCGTATTCCAGGCGCTCGGCAAACCCGTCCACGTACTCGTCTACGCCGTCGCGCTTCTGGCGAAACGTTGCCGGGCGGCCCCATGCCACGCCGTAGCTGAAGCCTTCGGCATCCTGGCGCACCACCACCCGGTCACCGCGCAGCCGCAGGGTTCCCTGTGTGATCACCACGTTGCCTTCGAACACCGATTCTTTCTTCGCATCATCCACCAGCATGCGGTCTGCTTCGATGTTGAGCGGTTTCTGGCGGTCGGCCTTTTCGGCCGCAGCTGAAAAGGCCGCCAGGGCAAGCATGCCCGCGAAAAGCGCTTCAGCGGCGCGGGTCGAGCGGAGAAGCGGTGGGACCGTCATATTGGACCTTCACGTTTGACAGCATCTTCAGGGTCCTGGCGCGGTTGTTGAATTCCATGCCCACACCGTCTGCTTGCAGCGTGCCGCGGGTCAGGGTGACGGGCTTGTCGGTGCGCGCGAGGTCCTGGTCGGGGATGAGGTGCAGAAACTCGGTGGCCAGATGCAGAGGCGGGGCATCGGCATAGGCAGCGCGCGAGATGCGCACCGCGCCGGTGAAGTAAACGTGTTCGCCGTTGCGCGACAGCAACGCCCGCCGCGCGGTTGCATGTACCGGCGCCGCGGGGGGCGCGTAATGGAAGAATTCCGGCTCCTCCACCTGGGTGCTGTCGTCGTCGGGGTGGTGGACCATGCGCCGCCCGTTCAGGGCATGGCGGCGTGTGCCGTCGGGGTAGAGCTTCACGGCCGCGAAATTCTCCATGATCATGTCCGGATCGTGGCGGCTGGTGCCATCTCTGGGCGGGGTGGGCGGGCGCACACGCTGGTCGAGCCAGCCGGTGAGCCCAGCCAACAGCGCCAGCAACAGCACCGGATACCAGCGTACGAGCCGGTCGGCCAGCGACGAGTTCACACCAGAAAGGCGGCCTGAGCCGCCTCCAGCCGCCCTTGGGCGCGAAGGATGTATTCGCAGGCCTCTCGGACTGCGCCGCGGCCGCCCGAAGCCGCGGTCACCAAGTGGGCGTGGCCGCGCACCAGGTCCGGCGCGTCGGGCACGGATATGGCAAGGCCGCAGCGACGCAGCACAGGCAAGTCGGGGAGATCGTCACCCATGTAGCTTGCCTCGGCCGGGTCGAGTCCGACTTCGGCGAGCAATTCCGCAAAGGCGGCAAGCTTGTCCTGCACCCCCTGGCGCAACAAGGCGATGCCAAGCTCCGCCGCGCGCAGTTCCACTGTCCGTGAGCGGCGGCCGGTGATGATGCCCAGCATCACGCCGCTGCCAGCCAGCATCTTCAGCCCCAGCCCGTCGAGAATGCTGAAGCCTTTGGATTCCCGGCCGGCGTCGTCGAGCCAGACGGTGCCATCAGTCAACACACCATCCACGTCAAAGGCCGCAAGACGGATCCGGCGTGCGCGCGCCTCTGGACTCGGACTCGTCACGGCGCTGGCCTATATGACCCGGGCACGGAACAGGTCGTGCATGTTGAGCGCGCCCACCAGGCGGCCCTGGTCCACCACCAGGAGACCGTTGATGCGTCGGCGGTCCATCTCCTCCACCGCCTCCACGGCCAGGCGCGAGGAGGCGATGGTGCACGGTGCGCGCGTCATCACCGCCGTCACCGGTGAGCCCAGCCCATGGCCGCTGGCCAGGGCGCGGCGCAGGTCGCCGTCCGTGAACAGCCCCGCCACCGCGCCGCCCGTGTCCAGCACCGCGGTCATGCCCATGCTCTTGCTGGTGATTTCGAACAGCGCCTGCTCGATGGTGGCGGTGTCGGGCACTCGAGGCACCTGCTCGCCCGTGCGCATCACGTCGCCCACGTGGGTCAGCAGGCGGCGGCCCAGGGTGCCTCCCGGATGGGACCGCGCGAAATCCTCCGGACCAAAGCCGCGGGCCTCCAGGGCGGCCACTGCCAGGGCGTCTCCCAGGGCGAGGGCGGCGGTGGTGCTGGCGGTGGGCGCGAGCCCCAGCGGGCAAGCCTCCTCTGCCACCGCGGCATCCAGGTGAACATCGGCCTCGCGCGCCAGCGTCGAGGCGGCGTTTCCGGTGAGAGCCACCAGTCGCGCGCCGCGCCGCTTCACCAGCGGCACGATCGACAGCAGTTCGGCGCTTTCGCCCGAATTGGACAGCGCGATCATCACATCACCCGCGGTGATCATGCCCAGGTCGCCATGGCTCGCCTCGGCAGGGTGCACGAAAAAGGCGGGTGTGCCGGTGCTCGCCAGCGTGGCGGCGATCTTGCGCGCCACGTGGCCGGACTTGCCCATGCCGGAGACCACCACTCGGCCAGTGCAGGTCAGCAGCAGTGCCAGCGCTTGGGAAAAACTGGCGTCCAAGCGCGCGGACAGCGCCGCCACGGCGCGCGCTTCGATGTCGAGCACGCGCCGGCCGGTGGCCAGCGCCTGCTCCGGCGCGAGCTGTCCAAGGGTGTTTCCGAGGGTGCCTGGCATGGAGCGCCGAGTATAGCGCGCACCCCCCGCGCGGCTCGCACAACACGTCATGGCGCAAGGGCCCAAGGGGCGCGTGTGCTAGATTCGAGAGAGCGCGCAGCCACGCCATGCACGACGCCCTCTCGCTCGCACTCATCCTGCTCGCCGCCGCGGTGTTCGTGGTGGTCCTGTTCCGTCGCCTGGATTTGCCGCCGCTGCTGGGCTACCTGATGGTGGGCATCGGCATCGGGCCCCACGCCAGCGGGCTGCTGCCCGATGTGGAGCATGTGGCGCCGCTGGCGGAGTTCGGCGTGGTGTTCCTGATGTTTTCCATCGGGCTCGAATTCAGCCTTCCCAAGCTCATGACCATGCGCCGGCTCGTATTCGGGCTGGGCACGGCGCAGGTGGTGCTGACGGCATTCCTGGCGGCGCTCGTGGTGAAGCTTGCCGGGCAGGGCTGGGCGGCGGGACTGGTGGTGGGTGCCGCGGCCACCATGTCTTCCACGGCGATCCTCGGCAAGATGCTGGCGGAAAAACTTGAACTCAACAGCGCCCACGGTCGCCAGATCATGGGTGTGCTGCTGTTCCAGGACCTGGCTGTGGTGCCGCTGCTGATTCTGCTGCCGGCGGTGGCCGCCGGCGGCGGCGCCCTGTGGGCGAATCTGCTGGACGCCGCCTGGAAAGCCGCGGTGCTTCTTGTGCTGTTGCTGGGGGTGGGCCAGCGGCTGATGCGCCCCTGGTTTGCCGTGGTGGCGGCGCGTCGTTCGCCCGAGCTGTTCGCCCTCAACGTGCTGCTCATCACCTTGCTGCTGGCCTGGCTCACGGAGCAGGCCGGCCTGTCCCTGGCGCTGGGCGCCTTCGTGGCTGGCATGCTGATCTCCGAGACGCCCTATCGCTTCCAGGTGGAGGAGGACATCAAGCCGTTCCGCGACTTGCTGCTGGGGCTGTTTTTCGTGAGCGTTGGCGCACGTCTCGATCTGGCGCTGGTGTGGCAGCAGGCGGCCGTGGTGGGCGCGGTGGTGGCAGCGCTGCTGGCGCTCAAGGCCGCGTTGGTGGCCGGGCTTGCGCGGTTGTTCGGCGCCGATGCCGGCACCGCCATGCGCACCGGCCTTGCCCTGGCAGGAGCGGGCGAGTTCGGTTTCGTCATGCTGTCGCGCGGCGCCGAGTTGCAGATGCTGTCGCCAGGCGCGCAGCAGGTGGTGCTGGCGGGGCTGGTGCTGTCCATGCTGGCCTCCCCCTTCATCGTGCAGGAGTCCGAGCGCCTGGTGCGGCGCTGGATAGGCTCGGACTGGATGACTCGCGCCATGGCGCTGCACAACATCGCCGTGCAGACCATGGGCGCCCAGTCCCACGTGATCATCTGCGGCTATGGCCGCAGCGGCCAGAACCTGGCCCGCATCCTCGAGCAGGAGGCCATCGCCTTCGTGGCGCTGGACCTGGACCCGCGCCGCGTGCAGGAGGCTTCCCTGGCGGGTGAGTCGGTGGTGTTCGGCGACGCTGCACGCACTGAGGTGCTGTTGGCCGCCGGGCTGATGCGGGCCGCGGCGCTGGTGGTGTCCTACGCGGATACGCATTCGGCGCTGCGCATCCTGGAAGTGGTGCGCAACCAGCGCCCCGGCATGCCGGTGATCGTGCGCACCCTGGATGAAGCCGACGTGGACACGCTGCGCAATGCCGGCGCCGCCGAGGTGGTGGCCGAAATCATGGAGGGCAGCCTGATGCTTGCCTCCCACGCCCTGATGCTGCTGGGGGTGCCCTTCAACCGGGTGCTGCGGCGAATACGCTCCACCCGCGAGCAGCGCTACAGCCTGTTCCGCGGCTTCTACCCCGGCATCACCGACTCCGCCGACGAGGAGCCCGTGCGGTTGCACTCGGTGCAGTTGCCTCCGGGCGCGGCAGCCATCGGCCGGCGGCTGGAGGACCTGGATTTCGCCCACGCACGGGTGGACGTCACCGCCATCCGCCGCCACGGCGTGCGCGGCCTGGACCCCGCGCCCCAGACCGTTCTGGAAGAGGGCGACGTGCTGGTACTGAAGGGGCGAGAGGCCGATCTGGCCGTGGGTGAGGCGCTGTTGTTGAGCGCCTGAGCGCAGGGCAAAAAACGTCCGCGCGCGGGGCGGGCGGACGTTTTCCCACGCTGCCGCACGGAGGGCAGCCGCGGAGCGCTACATGAAGCTGGCGGCGCCGCAGTTCACGTTGGTCTGGCCGGTGAGGTTCCACGCGCCAGCGGCCGTGATGCAGGCCGGCGCTGCGCCCGGAGCGTCGGGAGCAGTTCCACCCTGGGTGAAAACAGAGAACACGAACGAGCCGGAGATTCCGTTGCCGTCGTCGGTCTTGCGGTCCACCTCCGCAACGATTTCCACCGGGATCTGGCTGCCTGTCTTGAGGCTGTGACGTTCAGCGGCTGTGGCGCCAGTGGCCACTGCGTAAACATTGTCGTAGGCAAGCCCGAGGTACTGGCCGTACGGGTTCTTGGGGATCACCAAATCGCCGACGGTCGCGTTATACACATAATTGCCATTGATGAAACCAGACTTGGACAGGTGCTCCCAGACAAGGAAGGGCTCGGTTACGGCTGAATTGCCCGTTCCGGACGATTTGATGACGCCATCGCCGTTGCCGTTGGTGGTGGCGCCCTGGATGTTCTGCACAGCGCTGGCGTAATCGCCTGGCAGGCCGCGGTAGCGATCCTGAAAGCCGAAGAACGCGGCCTTGATGCCGTCCTGCTGCTGGATGAGATTGCGCACGCGCGCCGAGGTGATGAGTTCCTGCCCCTTGAGGATGCCGCCGAGCAGCAGCCCGATGATCACCAGCACGATGGCGATTTCGATCAGCGTGAAGCCTTTTTGGGGGTTGCGGGGTTTCATGGCAGATTTCCTTGAGTGATACGACTCGCGGATAACCGCAGGCTATTTTCGTGCCAGCTGGCCAAAATGAATATTCTTTTGTTTACACAATGACTTAAAAAAATCGCCTGCATCGGCGTAGATGCTTGCCGCCGCGAGCGTTGCACCATTCGACGGCGTTTCGACTGTGTTGACGGTTTTTCGGCGCGCGCCCTGGGGGTATCCGGTGCCGGGGCGGCGGTGTCAGGGCGTGTTGCCCGTTGACGGGCGATGTAGCTGCAGCCTCTCGAGCCGTTCGGCGAGAAAGCGGATCTCGCTCGGGTCGGTGACCGTGCCGCTGGCCAGCAACCCGCCCAGCAGCACCCGGGCAGCTTCATACTCGCCCAGATCTTCCCGCAGGAAGATGTGCATCTGCCGGGCCCAACCGGGTACGCCGGGGCCGTGGGCATGGTCGCGCAGCGCGTCGGCGTAGCGCACCGCCAGCGGCAGGTCCTTCAGGCGATGCTTGGCCATGATGGCGCCGTGGGCCAGCCAGGGCCAGCGGCGCTCGGGGTCTTCCAGGAATTTCTCCAGGACGAACTCCGCCATGAGGCGCGATTTTTCAGGGAACCCGTACACCTGGCCGTACACATGGGAGGCCATGAGCAGCGGATACTGCCCGGCAGGATCAAGGCCCAGGATGCGGTCTAGCCATCCGGCTACGCGGGGGTAATCGAGTTCGGCAAAGGGGATGCTCACGCCAGGCTGATTGTCGAAGGCTTGCAGCCACAACGTCAGAATCTGGGCGAGGCCGATGGGCTCGCCGAGCGCCGCGACTCGAAGCGCCGCCAGAGCGGGGGGCACCGGCAGATCACCAGCTTGCGCCTTGGGAGGGGAGCGCTGCCACTGAAAGCCCAGGTGCAGGGCGAGCGCCAGCGCCAGAGCGGCGAGGGTTGCCGCGGGTACGGCAGCCATGGGCCGCTCATCGCGGTGCTGCCGCGGCTTCACTGGTTGCGCCGGTAAAGGTCGAAGCAGGCCGCCGTGAACAGCAGCAGCACGTACACCGCGCTCTGCGCGGCGATCCCGGGCAGTTCAGCCCAGGGCGCGCCTTCGCCCAGGAGCCACGCCGTGCGGGTGAACCGATCCAGATCGGGCAGTGCCAACTCGACGGTACGTACCGCCACTACTGCGGCGCGGTGCGTCCAGGAGCCATCGTCCAGCAGCGCCGAACCAGCGATCAGCACCACCGCCGCCATGGTCCGCGAAAGGACGTAGAAGGACAGCACGAAGGCGGCCGCCAGCATGAGCTGGCTGAACGTGATGACGCAAAACAGCGCCGCCGCCGCCACCAGCAGGCTTTCCAGGCCCAGAGACAGCGCCCAGGCGCACCACGCACCCGCCGGCGCCACTGCGGCCAGGGGCAACGCCAGCACCGCCGAGGCAGCCAGCGCAACGGCGCCATAGCCCAGCAGCTTTCCGCACAGGTATTGCCCGCGGGTGATGTCCGCCGCCAGCAGCAGCTCGGTGACTTTGTCCTGGTTTTCGCGCAGCATGCTTGCAAGCACGTGCATGCACACCACGAACACGGCTGCGAGCCGCACGCCGGCAGCCAGCAATCCGGCCTGGATACGCGCAGCCTCCGTGATGGCAAGACTCCGCGCGAACAGCGCGGCGCCGAACAGCGATAGGGCCATGGCCAGCACGATCCAGGGAAGGCGCGTGCGCAGCGCCTCGATCCACGCAAAGGAAGCCACTACGCGAATGCGCTCGACAGCGCTGGACATCAGGGTTGCTCGCGGTCAAGGATAGACAGCCGGATGTTAACCGACGCGATCCTGCCCGCGCCCTCACAGCCGCCCCATTGATTCCCGCCGCCCGCCATGCCGCTGCCTTTTGCCGCTGAATTTCTCTGGCGCCGCCAGAACCTGACCTTCAGCCTGATGCTGGCGGCCCTGCACCTTGCCCTGGCGCTCGAACTGCAGGGTGGCGCACTCAAGGCGTTCGTGCTCATGCATTTCGGACTGTTTCTTCTCTGGCAACCCATGTGGCAGGGCGGTCGCGATCTGGTGCCGGGCCATGCGGCTGTGCTGGTGGCGGCGGGTGTTGCCCTGGCCTGGTGGTCCAACGGGTGGTTGCTGGCGTTGTGGATTGCCGTGCTGTTTGCGCTGATCGGCAGCCGCTTGCCGGGTATGCGCGACGGGCGCCAGCGCGCAGCCTCGTTGCTGGCCGCTTTTTACTTGATGGCGCTGTTGTTTGCTTGGGTGGTTCCCAAGCTTTTCGAAAACGCACAAGGCTATCCGCCCTTCGCGCTCGACCTGATTCGCTATGGCCTGATCGTGCCGGTGGTGATCATCGCGTGGCTGCCTGCCGAGGCGCGCTCCGAGCCCGCCCGTCAGGGCATCGACCTGGTGTACAGCCTGCTGCTGTTCCTGCTGATGGTGGTGCTGGTGCTGGGCGCGCTGTTCGTGCAGCGACTGGCGGGGGGGGGCTACGTGGCAGCGCTTGCCGCCACCGTGCTGGGGGTCGCGGCGATGCTGCTGCTGCTGGCATGGCTTTGGGACCCTCGCGGGGGCTTCGAGGGCATCGGGCAACTGCTGTCCCGGTACTTCCTGAGCCTGGGGCTGCCGTTCGAGCAGTGGATGCACCGCCTTGCGAGCCTCGCCGAGAGCGAGACCGATCCGGAACGCTTCCTCAGCAGCGCCTCTCGGGAGATGCTGGGTCTGCCCTGGTTATCGGGTGTTTCCTGGCAGTGCGAACGGGGCAGCGGGGCGGCGGGCGTTGCCAAGGGCGCAGTGACACGCCTGAACGCCGGGGGTCTGATTCTGGAGATGCACACCCGCGTCAGGCCGAGCCCGGCGTTGCTGATGCATATGCGCCTGCTGGCGCAGTTGCTGGGCGACTATTACGCCGCAAAGGTGCGAGAGGAGGCGCAACGCAGCAGCGCGTATGTGCAGGCCGTGCACGAAACCGGCGCTCGCCTCACCCACGATGTCAAGAACCTGTTGCAGTCGCTGCGCTCCCTGTGTTCGGCAGCGCAGTCCGCGGGCGCCCGCGACGACGAGGCGCTGCGGCGGCTGATCCAGCGTCAACTGCCGCTGATGGCGCAGCGGCTTCAGGTGACCCTGGACAAGATCGAGGCGCGTCCCGCTTCCGGTGAGGAGCGCGATGCACCGGCGGCCGAGTGGTGGCGCGCCCTGGGGCAGCGCCATGCCCACGAGCGGGTGGATCTGCGCGCCCGAACCCTGCCGGCTTCGGCCCACGTGCCCGCCGATCTGTTCGATCGCGTCGTGGAGAACCTGCTGCACAACGCCCTGGAGAAGCGCCAGCGGCGCGAGGCTTCGGAGGTGACCGTGGAACTGGCCTGCGAGGGCAATGCCTGCCGCCTGGCGGTAAGCGATGATGGCGAAGCCGTGCCCCAGTCTTTGGCCAGGCGCCTGTTCGAAGCGCCCGTGCCCTCGGCCAGCGGGCTGGGGGTCGGCTTGTATCAGAGCGCCCGGTACGCCGCCGAGCGCGGCTACCGCCTGACGCTGGAGCGCAATGTGCGCGGCGACGTGCGCTTCGTGCTGGCGCCGGCCGATTCAGACCCGGGTTGAAGATCGGCCAGACGTTACCGCCCGGCGTCAGGGCAGGGTGCCCGCCGCGATCATGCGCGCCAGCAGGGTGGAGGGCGAAATCCAAACGATCTGGTCGTCGAACTGGTCGGACCCCGCGGAGTCCCGGGGGCGGCTGACGAAATACAGTTTTCCCGTGGCGGCGGTGAGGTGATCGCCGGTGTTTTCCCGCTCGTCATCGCTGAAGCTCGCGGGTGCGGGTCCATTGGGACCAAGCGAGAAGACCACTGCCACGGCGTTACCGTTGGCGAGCGCGTAATTGCCGCTGCCCGTGCAACTGGTATCCGCGAAAGCAGCCCGGGCAGAAGCGCAAACGCTCAGGTAGCCGTCGCTACCCGCGATCGATTGCAGCGAAACCTTGCCGGCGGGCAGTGGCGAAACACCCGAGATGGCGCCTGTGGTGGTAACCGGATTGGCGATGGCCCCCACGGCGAAGGAAGCATCCACCGAGGAGCGTACCGCGTAGCGGATGCGGTTGGAATTGGCGCCAGCACTGTCCACCAGACCAAAGGGATCGGACAGATAGCCCTGAGCGTCCACGCCCGACATCCCCAAAGTTGCCGCGGGCAGAAACCCGGCCTGAACGCTACAGGGGCCTCCCCCTGTTGGTGCCTCAGCACCGTTGCTCGTTGCGGTGGCCGGGCATGGCAGCCGTGCATTCACGGCGGCGAAGGCAAGCAGCGCCTCGCGGGCATCCTCGAGCGAGCGCCGGGTTTCGTCCCAGCGGCGCTGCTCCACCTGGGTGGCCAGCGGCACCAGCAGCCCGGCGAGCAGCGTGGCCACGATCACCAGGCCAAGAGCCAGTTCGATGAGCGAAAGGCCGCGTTGGCGGCATTGCGAAATCATCGTCAGGGAGGGCATGCGGCAGTCACGGGGACCGTCAGCGAGGCATCGATGCCGCAGACGATGTTGTCGTTGAAGGGCGCCGGGCCAGAACTGGCGAATGCACCGTTGCCAGCCATGGAGGCTTGGGTCCTGTTGGGTTCCTCGAGGTAGTTTGCCACGTCCTGTACCTCGGTGGTGCCAGGGCGGCGTGACTGACCGGCGAACGGCGGGCCGGCGAACATAACCCCGGCTGCCATGGGGGTGCCGTTCACGGTGATGCAGTCGTTGGCGCCGCAACCGCGGCCACCCGCACTGCCGGCGGGGCGGAAGGCATCGCTGAGGGCATAGAACAGCTGGTCCTTGAAGTTGGCGTACCAGATGTTGGTCTGCGCGGTCCAGTTGGCGCATCTGCCGCCCACGCTGCTGGTACCCAGCAGTCGTAAGGCCGCGTTGCCCGTCACGCCATTCGAAACCGGCGTCTTGAAGGGGACGCGCCCGGAGAAAGTGTTGTCCGCATCCTGCTGGCTGTCGCTGTTCACGATGTCGGCGGTGATGGGCGCCGCCCAGGGGAGTCGTTCGTCAGCCGGATCGCTGGGGTACCTCGCGACGCACTCCGCCACCTTCCGGGTGAGGTCGGCGGCCCTGGCCTGAAAAAAGCGGCTGCGCCAGATGGCTGACCACACCTCCCGGGCGGTGATGACGATCAACTGATCGTTGAACCCCGGCACGGCGGGGCCTTGGACGAAACTGCTGTTGGCGCCGGCGTCGGGCGCCGTGGTGGCGATCAGCGCATTGTCGATCCCGGCACGGGTATCCAGGTAATTCGAGGCCGCATAGTTGCCGCCGCAGTCGGAAGTGCCGGTCACGCGGGTCCGGTTCTGACCACCCAGCGCGAGACCAGGTGCGAAGACGATGGCCACGGCACGGTCGTAGCCGTTGTCGGCTGTCAAACGGCTGGCGCCGTCCGGCCCGAACACGTCCAGCTGGCCGGGTGTATCCCAGTTGAACAGGTCGCGCTGGGTTGTCTGATCGGCGGCCGCGATGAAGTCGTTGGTCTTGAGGGCGCTGGCTTTGTAGCGCCCCGCCACGGCGTACCACAGGCACTCGCCCGAGGCATCGCGCAGGGTCGGGATGTCCAGCGTGTACCAGGGCAGCCGTCCAAGGGCATTCACGTTCCGCCCGCGACAGGGAGAATCGGCCGTACCGTCGCGGGTATCGGCGGAGGTGTCCGGACAGGGCAGGAAGCCCGGAAGGTCTTCGCTGGGGTCGTGGTTCTCCGCGTAGGTCACTGCATAGGCCAGCAGCGCGGCCTTGGCCTGCACCAGCGCTTCGCGGGTGGTGCGATCGCGCGAGGCGGTGTCTGTGCCAGTGACCCGTGAGGTGAGCAATCCCGCGGTGAACAGCACCGCCAGCAGGCCCGCCATCACCAGCAGGGCGAGCATCAGGGCGCCGCGCTGCACACGTCGCGAGGCCATTTCAGTCGCCCGGTTCAGCAGGTTTTGTGACGGGTGCCGGGGTGGGCGCCGGCGCCGGTGGACGCTGATAGGGTTCGGCCACCCGGTTGCTGGACGAATTGACGCTTTGCCCCACCCGCAGCCGCACCCGGCGGCCGTTCTCGCCAAGGCGCAGGTCGGCGCTTTCGTCGGCCAGGCTGCCGCGGACGACGCCGCGCTCGCCCATGCGCTCGCTGACGGCCTCGTTGTTGATCCACACGGTAGCTTCACCGTCGCTGCGCCGCACGATGCCCTGCAGGGTGTAGGTGCTGCTCACCGGGGGCGCACTGGCTGCCTCCGCAGGCTTGGCGCGCGTCGCCGGCTTGGTGGATGGGCGCGTGCCCCGGGAGAGCAGGGCACGGCGGTCTTCGTCCATGGCAGCGCGCTGTTGGGGGGTGTAGAACAGCCTCCCGAGGGCAGGGGGGGCAGGGGCTGCCGCATCGGTATCCGGTGCAGGCTGGGCTCCCGCCAGGAAGGCTTGCATGGCCAGCAGAATGCCGCCGATCCAGCACCACGGGCTCATGGCCTTTTCTCCGTCTCCACGTCCGGCACGGTGATCCAGGCGATCTCGCACTCCGCACTCACATTGGACAACGTGCCGGAGGGATCGGCGCCCCCGGTACGCGTCAATTGGCAGGCGTTGATGGTGAACAGCCCGGTGCGTTTCTCGGCCAGGCTGCGGAAGAAGCGCATGAGGTCTTCCTCGTGAACCAGGGGGATGGTGAGCCTTGCGATGGATTGACGCACGGGCAGGTCGCCGGCCCCCAACTCGTTCGCCAGCGGGTAGGGGCCTTGTTGCCCGATCTGGTACTGCAGGTTGTCCAGGGCCAAGTCGCGGTTGGCCGCGGATAACCCGTCGACCCACGTGAGGCGTTGCTCGGCGCCCACGAAGCCCAGCGCCTGCAGTGCCTGGTACGTAGGCAGGTAGCGTTGGATCAACGCCTTTTCGCTGCCGGCATTGCTTTGCTTCAGGCGAGCATCGGAGAGCTCGCGTTGCTGGACCGCGAGCCGCTGTTGGGCGGCGCTCACCAGAGTTTCCGAATGGCGCGCCAGCTGCACCGCGCCAACCGTCACCACCGCAAGCACGGCCACGGGCAGCAGCAAGGGGGGCACAGAGCGGGGCCGCTTCACGTGCCGCCCCCGCCCTCGCGCATGCGAACCATAACCTCGAAAACAGCGGAAGCCTTTCGTTGCGCGCGAGCGCTGGTGGAACCAGACAGGACCTGCTGCGAACTGTCGTCCAGGGGATACTTGACTACGCGCACGTCGGCCACCGCAGGATTGGCGCGCAGTTGCTCGGTGAACAGCCGAATGGTGTCCACGGCGGCGCGGTAGTTGCCATCGAAGGGCGAGATTTCACCCAAAACCATCCCGGTGGCGCTGGGGGAATCACCCCCCGGGCCAGGATTGACGGGGCCGCCAAGGGCGCCGGATTGACTGGATTTTCCGTAGCGCCAGTTGATGGTTTGAAGCGAGATGGACGGCGCCTTCTCCAGCGCCTGGGAAAGCGCCAGCAACAGCGGCTCCGGGCTTGGCGCCGTGGCACGCAGACGCTGCGCGAATTCGGCCGTTTTCTGCATGACCACCGCGCTGGCAGGCGCGGCGGGAAAATCCCGTGTCAGTTTCTCGTACAAACGGAGGAAGCGCTCAGCTTGCGCGGCTGCCTCCACGGTCTGATCATCAAGGTCCACGGCGCGGTACAACTCGGTTCCGAACCAAAGGCTACCAGCGGCGGCCACCACCCCGCTGGCGACAAACAAAAGGTGGCGCAGCCGGTAGAGCCGGTAGTCGGACACCATGTCCGCCATCGCCAGGCTGGGGGCCGAGACCTTGCCGCCCAGCAGGTGCAGATGCAGGGCATCGCGCGAGGTATCCAGTACGGTGGCAGGAATCCCCAGTCGCTTGACCAAGGCAGACTGGGGCAGGTGCTGGCACAGGAGATTGACACCCAGGTTCAGGATTCGCTGCGGTAACAGCGTCAATGAGTCGTCCTGGTCGAGGATAGCCACCTGTATCACGTCGTCAGCGGTGGTGATGCCCTGGGAGTCGAGATACAGGCGCGTGTTGCGTACTTCGCTGGCGAAGACTATCTCCAGCCCGCGATCCTCGGAGGCGTGCAGCGGCGTGAGGCGGGAGAGGCGGAACACGCCGTCCTTGAGGAAGGTCTGGCGCAGCCCTGCCTGCTGCCGGGATATGAGCAGCAGGTTGCGCGTGTCGAGCTTCAGGAGTTTGGCCACGGCGGGTGTGACCGTAGGCAGCGCATGCACCGCCACCAGGGGCAGGCCGCGCTCGCGCAGGATGCGCAACCAGGGCGTGATGGCTTCCGCCCCGGTCAGGGCGCAGAACATCGCAATATCCTCGCGCCGCCCGCCGGTCTTGCCCGTGCCTTGGGAGACGACGCTCGCCGCACAGAAGGGGGTGCCGCGGTAGTACTGCTTGAGCTTGCGCGCCAGCAGGTCCCGCCGGTCTCTCCCGGTGGTATGGGGCAACGTCTCGAAGCGGTAGTCTTCCTCCGGGCTGTCCACCACGACCAAGGCGGGCGTCCCGGTGGATTTTTCAACCCATGCGCCAAAGGCCGTGAGGCCATCGTCATCCGCCCCGAAGGCGCTCACCTCGACGAGGTTGCGTTCCCACCGGGCGACCGTGGCGCCGGACGGAGACAGGCAGATCAAGACGCGGCGGGCCATCGCGGGCGCTATACCTTGATCTTGCCGATCATGTCGTAGACGGGGGAGAGAACGGCGAACATGATGAGCGCCAACAGCCCGCCGAGTACCAAGGTCAAGGCGGGCTCGATCATCTTCAGCGCTTTGTCCACGGAATCCTTGACGTCCCGGTTGTAAAAATAGCTGATGTTGAGCAGCGCCGTATCCAGTGCCCCGGTATTTTCGCCCATGCGCAGCATCCGGATCACCAGCGGCGGGAACAGCCCGAGTTTCTCGAAGCTATGAGAGACCGGCTCCCCGGCATTGATTTGTTGCCAGGCGCGGTTCAAACCATCGGCGACCACCTTGTTGCCAACGACTCCCTCGGTGATGCGGATGGCATCGAGCACCGTCACGCCGGAGCGGTACATGAGCGCGAAAGCATTGGCGAACCGTGACAGGATGATCTTTTGCAGGATGGGCCCAAGCACGGGGAGCTTCAGTTTGAGGCCATCGAACTTGAACGCGGCCCTGGAGTTCGACTTCACCGCCGCCGCCGCCGCCCCGCCCGCCAGAAGGGGCACGCTCAACAGCGCCCACCAGTAGTTCACCACGAATCCGGAAATCGCGATCAGGGCTCGAGTCTGCCAGGGCAGGTCCACCCGCATGGTCTTGAGAACCCCCACCACCTGGGGCACGAGATAGATGAGCAGGAACAGCAGCACGGCGGAAACCACCACCAGCACCATGGCGGGATAGATGAGCAGCTTCTTCGTCGTGCTGGCGAGCTCGTCCTGCCACTTGAGCGTGGCGGTGAGATTCTCGAATACTTCTTCCAACTGGCCGGTTTGCTCGCCCGCTCTGACGAGGTTTACGAAAACGGAATCGAACACCGTGGGAAACGCGCTCATGGCCTGGGACAACAGCTTGCCGCCTTCGATATCCTCGAGCATGGAGGCCACGATGGTCCTGAAACGAGGACTGGGCAGCGTGTCGCGCAGGTCGCGCAGACCATCAACCAGCGGGATACCTGCCCGGGCCAGTTGCTCGATGTCAAAGCAGAAATTGATGACGTCCTTGCGGTCAATCGAGGCAGCGGTCGCCGATCCGGCGCTCGTCTGGCGGAAACTCACCAGATCGAGTCCGATGTGCTTCAAGCGCGCCTCCAGATCGGCATCGTTGACCGCATCCATGCGGCCGGTGGTGCCCCGGCCCGCCTGGTCTATTGCCTTGTACTGAAAGGAGGGCATCGGGTCGGCGGTGTTGCGGCGCCAGTTGCCGCAGGACGGCGCGTGGTCAGGCCAGGCGTCCGGTCAGGTCGATGGAACGAGAGACTTCGGCGAGGCTGGTCAGGCCCTCCAGCACCCGCGCCACGCCCTCGTCGGCCAGTGGGCGAAACCCCTTTTCCACCGCCATGCGGCGCAGTTCGCGGGTGGTTGCTCGGCGCGCCACCAGTTCGTCCAGGTCGCCGTCCATGTGCAGGATTTCCAGCACCGCCACGCGTCCCTTGAAGCCGCGGCCATTGCAGTGCCTGCACCCGCCCTCGGTGTGGCGGCAGATCGTATCCGTGCTCGGCGGCGGCAGCCCGAGGATGTGCTTCTCCTCCAGCGATGGCTTGTACTCGGTCTTGCAGTGCGCGCACAGGGTTCGCACCAGCCGCTGGGCAATCACCCCGATCACGTTACCCGCAATGATGTCAGGCATGACCCCGATATCGAAAAGTCGAGGGAATGCCCCCAGCGCCGAGTTGGTGTGGAGCGTGGTGAACACCTGATGGCCAGTCATGGCAGCACGGAAAGCCATGTCGGCGGTGTCCTTGTCGCGTATTTCCCCCACCAGGATGATGTCCGGATCCTGACGCATCATGGAACGGATGCCGTTGGCGAAATCGAGTTTGACCGATTCGCTCACGGAGGTCTGGCGCATCAGCGGCACCGGATACTCCACCGGATCCTCGAGAGTCATGATGTTGACTCCCTCCACGTTCATCTGCGCGAGCAGCGAGTAGAGAGTGGTGGTCTTGCCCGACCCGGTGGGTCCGGTGATCAGCAGGATGCCCTCGGGGCGAGCCAGCATCAGGTTGAGTTTTGCCATCACCGGTTCGGCGAGTTGCAGCTGTTCGAGGGTGATGATGGACTTCTCGCGATCGAGCACCCGCAGGACGATGTTCTCGCCGTGAATGGTGGGATGGCTCGCCACGCGGAAGTCCACCGGCCGGCCATTCAGGTTCAGCGACAGTCGCCCGTCCTGGGGCGCGCGCGTCTCGGCGATATTCATGCCGCTGATGACCTTGAGGCGAACGGCGATGCCGGGCCAGTACATCTTGTGCAGGCTGCGAATCTGCTCGAGCACCCCGTCAATGCGATAGCGCACCCGCAGGAAGGCCTGCTCGGGCTCGAAGTGGACGTCGGACGCGCCACGCTTGACGGCATCGATCAGCAGCGCCCCCACCAGCCGCACGATGGGCTGGGTGTACTCGTCATCGGCAGCCTGGAGGCTTTGCCAGTCGAGCTCTCCGGTCTCGATCTCTCGAAGTATGCCGTCCACCGACAGTTCGTGACCATAGAACTGGTCGATGTAGTCTTCGAGCTGGGCCTGGCCCGCGAGCACGGTGCGCAGTTGCACGTCGCCGGGCAACGAGGCGCGCAACTGGTCGATGACCATCACGTTGAACACCTCCGTGACGGCCACCAGAAGCACGCGAGCCGTGGCGTCGAACGCAATGGGCAGCAGGCGGTTTCGGCGAGCGAATTCCTGCGGCACGAGCTTCAGCGCCTCGGCATCCACCACCACCTCAGCCAAGTCGATGGCGTCCTTGCCGATGGATCGCGCCATGATGTCGCGAACGGTGGCCTCGGTGACGAACCCCAGGCGCACCAGCAGCCTCCCCACCGGCATCTTCTGGGTTTTCTGCTCCGTGAGGGCGATGCGCAATTGGTCTGGCGTTATGAGCCCTTCCTGGACAAGCAACTCCCCCAGGCGCATCTTGCGCCGTTGGTCGGAAGCCACCGCCCGCGTCTGCGCTGCGCTGACCGGCGCGTTCATTGGGTGCCGTCCTCGAGCGGGGCGAGTTGCCCGATGCGCGCCACGGCAGCCTTCTGGTCGAAGCCAGCGCGGCCCTGGGAGAGGGACAGTTCCATCGCTTTGCGATAAAACTGCAGGGCGGGCTTTGGCTGGCCGAGGCGATCGAGGCTCACGGCGAGGTTGAAGGCGAAATCAGGATTGCCCGGCTCGGTCTGGAAGGCCTGGAAGTAGGCTCGCTGCGCCTGTGCCCATTGGGACTGGCTGGCGTGCAGGTTTCCAAGCGTGAAATACAACTGACCGGACGGTTCGCGGGAGATCATTTCCCGCAACCGGCTTTCCGAGCCTACCGGGTCCGATGAGCCCATCAGGCCGATGATCCCGGAGTGGGCGGCGGCATTCTGCGGATCGAGGTCCAACACGCGTCCGTAATACTCGCCCGCTCGTTCGGTGCGCCCCTGCCGCCAGGCAATGGAGGCAAGACCCAACAGGGCGTCGATGTTGCGCTGATCCAGGGCCAGCACCGATTCATAGGCCGCCTCTGCCTCGGCGAGCCGCCCTCGCTGGGCGTGCCCCCAGGCCTCCTCGATGCGGGCGACGACCCCGCGTGGCAATTCCGTGGGCTGCACCTTGACGCGGTCTTCAACGGGCACTGTGGGTACGTTGCCCGCGGCACGGGTCTTGGGACGCTCCAGCCGCGCCGGCTCGACGCTGGAATTCTGTTCGCGCGGGGTGGCTTCAGGCCGTTTGCGGGCACCGGGTGCCCGAAGGGTGGGTGCGGGGAGGTTGGAGAGATCGTCCGCGCTGCTCAAAGACAGTCTGGCGCCAGCGGACGTTTCACCCGGCCCCACCCTGGGCGATGATTCCTCCGCCGCCCTCGGCGTTTTCTGGGCAACAGCGGGTTCCTGATTGGCCCCAGGAGCAGACGGTGCGGTTTGCGCGGGTGCGGCAGCGGGCAAACCGGGTGGCGGTGCATCGAGGATGTCGGGCATGGGCGCACCGGTTTTTGGTACGCCTGGGGACACTGCGGTCCGGACTGCCATGGGCCGGGGCTGGCGATTCTCGTCGTGCGGTGCTCCGGAGAGCATCCCTGGATTGAATATGGCGATGTACACGTACACCCCATAGCCCAGCATGAAAACCGCCGCCGCACCGAGGAAAAGGGGGACTGGCCGAAGGTTGAAGCCGGACAGCAGGCGGGGCCGGGGTTCGCGAGCCTCGGCGCCGAGCACTGCAGCGGCTTGCTGAGGAGACGGTTCCGGACCCTCGGCGCCCGTGGAGGTGGCCGACAGGTCGCCAAAGGCAGGAGCGGATGAGCCTATGAAGGGTTCCGCCGGCTGGATCTCGCCTGGCTCCAGTTCGAGCCCGGAACGAGAAACGTCCGAGTCGGTCTGGACCGATTCGCGGTTCTTGGCCGCCTTCTGCAGGGCCTGGAGCAGCAGGCTCATGGCGGGTCAGCGTGCCCCGGGAGCGTCAAGGGACCCAGCGCCCATCTGCTCGGTGCGTGGCAGCAGCCGGCGCAGGCCCTTGAGTTCGTCCGAGTCGAGGGACGGGTTGGACACCACCACCGGCCGCAGAAAGATCACCAGCTCGGACTTGCGCGCCAGTTCATTGCGGTAGGCGAACAGGTCTCCGGCACGGGTGTTGCCCAAACCCGGCACCTGGTTGCGGTTGCGGTCCACCTCGTCCTTGATGAGGCCGCCGAGGATGGCTGTCTGCCCGCTCACCACCTGCAGAACGGATTCGATCTCTCGAACCTCAACCACGGGGATCTCGTTCTTGAGGTTCCTGTCTGCGAGGGTTGGGTTGGGGTCTGCGACAACTCCCACCTGGCTGGTGACCGTCGGGCGCACGGTAAGCGTGATTTGGCCGTTATCGTTGATCTGTGGCGTCATGCTCATCACCAGCCCGATGGGCACCGTGCGCGCGGTGGTGGTGACGTTGGTGGTGGAGCCCGCATTCACAGTGGTCAGGACGGTGGATTGAACGGTGAAGTACACCTGGTTGCGCACCACCTTGAGCAGCGCCGTCTGGTTGTTGAGCGCCATCAACTTGGGGCTGGAGAGTACGCGGGCGTTGCCGAACTGCTCCAGCAGCTTGAGCGTGGCGAAGATGTTGCCGGCCGCATCCGCGGAATAGCCCACGGTCATGGAGGGTGGGCTGCCCATGGCGCCGGCGGTCATGAGCTGACGGAAGGTGAAACCCGCCCCCGGGCTTCCGGCCACGCGCCCCCAGTCCACGCCTGCCTGGTATTGACGCGACAACTCCACTTCCACGATGGTGGCTTCGATCAGCACCTGGCGCTGCACCGACGACATGACGCTGTCCAGGTACTCCCGCACCAGGACGTGCTGGGCCTGGGTAGCCATGACCGTTACGGTCCCGGCCACGGGGTTCACCACTACCTCGTTGATCACATCGCCAGGAATGGGCGCCGCCTGCTGGCCGTCGAAAGCGGTGGCGAAGAGGTCCTTGGCATTTTCCCCGGCGCGGGCGACAGCTTCTGCCTGAGCGATGCGCTCATCGCGGCGCTGCTTGAGCGCCTCGGCCCGGGCGGCGCGCTCCTCGGAGGATTGTGTCTGGGCCCGCGTGGCCGACAGAATCGACTTGACGTTGCCTTCCAGAGTCTTCCAGAAGTCGTTGGTCGAGGTGGTGGTCACCGTGGTGGACGAAGCGTTGGCTGCACCCCCCCCGCCGCCGCCTCCTCCTCCTCCGCCCCCGCCCCCACCACCCGCGCCGCCGGTTCCGACGGTGGCGATGATGCCCGACACGCCCACGGTGGAGTCGGTATTTCGGACGACGTTCACGTAATTGACTCTGTAGGTGCTGATGTAGGGCGTGTCGGCCTGTACCGAAATGGAGCGCCCGTCCTGCTTCCAGCGCAGGTTGGCCTGCCTAGAAATGCGATCCAGGATGGCGGGCAATGTTTCGTCTATGGCGTTGAGGCTCACGACCCCAGTGATGCCGGGATGGACGTCGATGTTCTGCCTGGTGTCGCGGGCCAGCGCGAACAGAAGTTCCTTCACGGGTACTTCGTTGACGACCACGCTGTAGGTGGGCAGCGTCGGCTTTGGCCGCGGCGCGGGTGGTGGGGGTACGGAAACCGGCGCCGGCACATCCCCGGCGCCGGAGGGCGCCGCTGTAGTGTTGGCTGTGAGATGCCCCTCGGAAACGGGCAGGGAGGGCGCCCGGTAACTGCAGCCGGCAAGCAAACCCATGCCCAGGGCGATGGCCAAGGTAACCGTGGAGACGGGGATATGACAGGGAAGGAAGGAGGCCCGACCCGCGCCGCCGCTTCCCGCGGCGCTGCTGCGAACAGGTTGTGCGTGCGCCCCTCGGCGGGCAAGGGCTCGCCTCTCGGCGGGCATTGGTGCGCACCAAAAGGAGGAAGCGCGGGGCCTTGAGTTGGGAGGGGGCGTGAGCATGGACTAATAATAATATGAGCGGGGTCGAAACGGCTGTAAATACTTGATGCAGCGCGAGACTGCCCATGTCCGTCGGTCGTGGGCCTGCTGGAGGTTCCGCCCCCCGGGGTGTTGGGAATCGATGCCCGAATGGACCGTTGCCAGACTCACCACTGATGCTAACGGCCGAACGGCAGCGTACTTGAGAGGGGCATACCCCGGGCATTGCCCGGGAAATGGGGGCGGCTACGGAGCCTTGGGCAGCGAAGGCGCTGGAGGCGCCGGCGGCGAGGAACTGTTGCTTTGCTGAAACACCCACCAGGCGCTGCCCGCCGCAATCACCATGACGACGGCGATCACGCCGGTTATCCAACCACGAGAAAGCCGCGACCGGCGTTGCGCTGCCGATGGCTGGTTGAACTCGCTATCCCGAACCGCCACCCGGGCGTGCTCGATCGTCACCGTATGGGTGTTGGCGGCGAAGGCCGCCAGCAGCGTTTTCTCGGCGATCAGGTTGATTCGGCGGGTGAGCCCGCCGCTGGCGCGGGCGATGAAGGCGACCACCTTGGGAGGGAACAGCGCCGGCCCCCGGTAGCCGGCGGCATGCAGACGGAAGTTGAGGTACTCGCCGATGTCCGGTTCCGCCAAGGGCGCGAGATTGAAGCTGTGAGTGATGCGTTCCCTGAGTTGGCGGATACTGGTTTCGCTCAGGTTTTCGTCCAACTCCGGCTGGCCGAAGAGCACAAGCTGCAACAACTTGTGGCGGTCGGTTTCGAGGTTGGAGAGCAGCCGGATTTCCTCCAGGGTGGCAATCGGCATCCCCTGCGATTCTTCCACGAACACCACCACTTGCCGGCCTTCGGAGTGGCGCCGCAACAGGTAATCGTGCAGCGCGTGCATAACCTCCAGGCGTTTGGCATCGCGTGCCACCGGCAGCTGCAGCTCGAAGGCAATCGCGTGCATGATTTCGTCGGGCGAGACGCTGGGATTGCCAAGATAGACAATGTCGACGCGCTCGGCGAGCCTTGCCTGCAGCATGCGGCACAGCATGGTCTTGCCGCTGCCCACTTCGCCGGTAACCTTGATGATCCCCTCGCCGTTGAGGATGGCGTAAACAAGGGCATCCAGAACCGCTCCGCGGTTGGCGCCCTCGAAAAAAAACTCGGTGTCGGGCGTGATCCGGAAGGGTGGGCGCTTGAGCCCGAAAAAAGCGTAGTACATGCGCCCCCTACGCCCGCCCGCCGGGGCTGCTGCCCGCCGCGTGGGTGTCGTGGCCCTGAACACGGCCGTAGAGGGTGGTGCGACGAACGCCAAGCATGCGGGCTGCCTGGCTGAAGTTGCCGTGGCTCATGGCGAGTGCAGCCTCCACGAAGCAGCGTTCCCACTGACGCAGAGTCTCGTCCAGGTCGAGGTTGTGACGCGTCTCAAGGATTCCGCGGGCCGCCTGCACGCTGGGCTCGAAGCTAAACGCAGGCGTAGCCGTTTCCTCATGGGACGGGAGCGAACCCGCGAAATCTAGCTCCGTGGCGAGTTGCTCTCGGCTGACCTTTTGGCCGGAGTGCCGGGTTATCAGCCGTATCACCACGTTACGCAATTCACGCACGTTACCGGGGAAGGGATAATCCATCCACAGCGCAAGCGCTTCTGGAGAAAGAACAAATGGCGTTGCGCCTGTCTGGGCCGCATACAGCGCCGTAAAGTGTTCCAGCAGCAGCTGACGGTCTTGCCCCAGCTCGCGCAGCGGCGCCACCTGAATGGCAAACACGGACAACCGGTGATAGAGGTCAAGGCGGAAGCGGCCTGCGCGCACCTCCTCCCGCAACCCGCGGTTGGTGGCGGCAATCACCCGGGCTTCGCTGTGCCGCGACTGGGTTTCGCCGACGCGCTGAAACTCGCCGTTTTCCAGGACACGCAGCAACTTGGCTTGCAGCTCCAGAGGCAGCTCGCCGATCTCGTCAAGGAACAGCGTGCCGTCGCGAGCGTCTTCGAAGTAACCGCTGCGGGCTCCGGCGGCGCCGGTGAAAGCCCCCTTGGCGTGGCCGAACAGGGTGGGTTCCACCAGGTTTGCCGAAATGGCGGCGCAGTTCAGGGCGAGATAGGGTCGTCCAGCACGAAGGCCGAAACGGTGCAGTGCCTCGGCCACCAGTTCCTTCCCGCTACCCGATTCGCCTTCAATGAGCACGGGAAAGGGCGAACTGCCGTACAGGGCGATCTGCTCGCGCAGTCGCTCAATAGGGAAGCTCCTGCCCACGATGCCGCTGGTGGCGGCAGGGTCGCGCTTCTCGGCTGCACTGAAGCCGGAGGCGCGCAGCAGCAACTCCTTGAGGCGCTCGGGCTCGCACGGCTTGGCCACAAAATCCACCGCGCCCAGGGCGCGAGCATGGCGGGCGTTCGCCTCGTCGTTCTGGCCTGAGAGCACCAGGATTTTCATGTGTGGTGCGGCGCCGAGCAGGTCTCCGATGAGCTTGAAACCCTCGTCGGGGCGGTGCGGCGTGGGCGGAAGGCCCAGGTCCACCAGCGCGAGGCCGGGCGGCTCGCCGAGTTGCATCAGGAGGCTTTGCACCTGGCCACGGGAATCGGCGGCATAGACGTTGAAGTCACGACCAAGCACGAAGGACAGGGTATCGGAGATCAGCGGATCGTCATCGACGATCAGCAGGTCGGGCCGGACCTTGGTCTCCATGGAGGACTCAGGCGGCCCGAGGCTCATCGATCAGCCTCAGGAACGCCTGCTCCAGTGAAGCGTCACCGTGGGAAGCGCGCAATTGGGCGGGCCTGCCCACGTAGCGCAGGTGGCCGCGGTGCAGCACGGCCATCCGGCTGCACATCTCGTCCACGTCAGCGAGCGCGTGGGAAGTGATGAACACGGTGGCGCCGCCCGCGTGGCGCTCTCGCAACACTGCTTTGAGCAGCGCCCGGGCCTTGGGATCGAGACCGCTGGTGGGTTCGTCCAGCACAAGCATGGGGCGGCCCGCGAGCAGGGCGCAGGCAAGCCCAAGTTTTTGCGTCATGCCTTTGGAGAAGGCGCGCACCGGCTTGTCGAGAGCCCCCGCATCGAGGTCAAGGCTGGAGATGGTGGAACGAGCCAGTGCTTCATCGTACCGTTGTCCGTAGAGCCGCAGCATGAGGCGAAGAAAATCCCTCCCCGTGGCATAGAAGGGGGCATTGAATCGCTCGGGCACGAACGCGATGCTGGAACGCGCTTCGGTGCGCGTACTCGGGATGCCGAAAAGTTCGATGCGACCCTCTTCAGCGCGGTTGGCGTCGAGCAGACACTTGATCAGCGTGGTCTTGCCGGCGCCATTCATGCCCACCAAGCCGAAGAAATCTCCCTGATCCACTTCCAGATTCACCTCCGCCAGGGCGGCCAGCGGGCCGAAGCGCTTGGTGACCTGATCGATGCGAAGGGCGGGTGGCGGCATTCGGAAGGAGGACCTGAAGCCTCGGAGTGCCCGCTTGGCGAAACGCCGCGGAACCCGGCAACGGTAACGGAATCGAAAGGTTGCCTCAAGCACGGCCTCATCCGAGAGGCATTCGCTCGGGGCCAGCGGGTTACAATCTGCGCCTTTTTTCGAACCCTGCAGGCTGCCCTTTGTCCTCGGAAAGTCTAGTTGAACTCGACGCAGTGGAGTTCGCCTACGCGCAGCGACCCATTCTCAAGGGGGTGAGGATGCGGTTTCCGCGCGGCTCGGTGGTGGCGATCATGGGGGGCAGCGGTTGCGGCAAGACCACGCTGCTGCGATTGATCGGAGGCCAGTTGCGTGCCTCGAAGGGCGAAGTGCGGGTGGAAAGTCAGGATGTGGCGGGGCTTTCCCACGGGGCGCTTTACCGGCTGCGCCGTCGTATGGGCATGCTGTTTCAGTTCGGTGCCCTGTTCACCGATCTGACCGTGTTCGACAACGTGGCTTTTCCGCTGCGCGAGCACACCAGTCTGTCCGAGACCATGATCCGCGACCTCGTGCTCATGAAGCTGCAGGCCGTGGGACTCAGGGGCGCCGCACAATTGCGTCCGGCGGAACTGTCTGGAGGCATGGCGCGGCGTGTGGCGCTGGCGCGCGCCGTGGCCCTGGATCCCATGCTCATCATGTACGACGAGCCCTTCACGGGCCTCGACCCTATTTCCCTCGGGGTGATCGCGAACCTGATCCGGCGCCTGAACGACGCGCTCGGCGCCACCTCAGTGCTGGTGACGCACGATGTGGAGGCGTCGCTGCGCATCGTCGACTACGTCTACATCCTGGACGGCGGCCTCATCGTGGCCGAGGGCACGCCCGAGCAGATCCGGGCTTCTGCCGAGCCCCTGGTGCATCAATTCGTCCATGGCGAGGCTGATGGCCCGGTAGGCTTTCACTACCCGGCAGCCGGGCTTGCCCAGTCTTTCGGCATGGGAGAGCGGCCATGATGGGAGCGCTTGACGCTGGCCTTCGGTCCCTGGGTGCCCGGGTGGTGGACGGCGTTTGGAAACTCGGCTGCGCCACGCGCTTCACGGGCACGCTGCTGGCACGGTCGGCCCCGGCGCTGCGTCGCCCCCAGTTGTTGCTCGACCAGGTGCACTTTACCGGTGTGCTGTCGCTCATCATCATCGTGGTGTCTGGGCTGTTCGTCGGGCTGGTGCTGGGGCTGCAGGGTTACGAGACCCTCAAGCGCTATGGCTCGGCGGAGGCGCTTGGCACGCTGGTCGCGTTGGCGCTGGTACGCGAGCTTGGGCCGGTGGTGGCGGCGTTGCTCTTCGCGAGCCGTGCGGGTTCAGCCATCACGGCGAAGATCGGCATCATGAGGTCCACCGAGCAACTCTCGGCCATGGAGATGATGGCCGTGGACCCCTACAGCCGGGTGCTGGCGCCCATCTTCTGGGGAGGGGCCATTTCCATGCCGCTGCTGGCGGCCATCTTCAGCGCCTGCGGCGTGTTCGGCGGCTACCTGATCGGCGTAGTGGTGCTGGGCGTGGATTCGGGCGCCTTCTGGTCGCAGATGCAGGCTGCGGTGGATGTCTGGGACGATGTGGGCAACGGCGTGATCAAGAGCGTTGTGTTCGGCGTGGCCGTCACGCTCATCGCGCTGTTCGAAGGCTGGGATGCGCCGCCCACCGCCGAAGGGGTGTCCTATGCCGTGACGCGCACCGTGGTCACCTCGGCGCTGGCTGTCCTGGCACTTGATTTCGTCCTCACCTCGTTCATGTTCACTGGGGTTTGAACACATGAAACGCACCACCGTCGATTTGTGGGTTGGCCTGTTCGTCACCGCCGGGCTGGCGGCGCTGATGGTTCTCGCCCTGAAGGTGGGCAATGCCACCACAGTGAGCGCTGCCGATGGTTACCGTGTCACGGCTGAGTTCGACAATATCGGCGGCCTCAAGCCGCGCGCGCCGGTGAAGAGCTCCGGCGTGGTGGTGGGTCGCGTGGAGCGCATCGAACTGGATACGCGCAAGTTCGTCGCCCGGGTCACGCTGCGCCTGGACCGACGCTACGACTTCCCGTCCGATTCCTCGGCCTCCATCCTGACAGCCGGGCTGCTGGGCGAGCAGTACGTGGGGCTGGAGGGCGGCGGTGACGAAAAGCTCCTCAAGGATGGTGACCGCGTGACGATCACGCAGGGGGCCATGATCCTGGAGCGCATGATTGGGCGCTTCCTGTACGGCAAGGCTGCCGAGGGGCCCCAGCCCGAGAAATGAGCCCACCGCCCGCGGTCGCCGTGCCGGCGCCCGGGCTTTTGCTGGAGAACAGCCATGACGACGACACCGATGTTTCCCGGCCGCAGCCTGGCCGCTCTGGCCCTGTTGGCCCTCGGCCTGGCCGGCGCGCCGGCGCGTGCCCAGGTGGTACCGCCCGACGAACTGGTGCGGGCCACCTCCGAGCAGGTGCTCAAGATGGCGGCCGAAGACACCGGCGCCAAGAACGGCAACACGGCCAAGCTGGTGGAGCTGATCGAAACCCGCGTGGTGCCGCACTTCGACATGAGGAAGGTCACGCGGCTGGCGGTGGGCAGGCCGTGGCGCGAGGCCACGCCCGAGCAGCAGGCCACGCTGGTGCGCGAGTTCCAGAACCTGCTGGTGCGCTCCTACGCCGCCGCCTACACCGCCTATCGCCAGGTGAAGGTGGAGGTGCCCCCCGTGAAGCTGACCGGCGGCGAGGAGGAGGTGGTGGTGAAGACCCGCATCCTGCTGCCGGGTGGTGCGCCGCCAGTGGGTGTGGACTACGCCATGGGCCGTTCTGATACCGGCTGGAAGGTCTTCAACGTCACCGTTGACGGCGTGAGCCTGGTCACGACCTACCGTAACGAGTTCGCTGCCCAGATTCAGAACGGCGGCATCGACGGCCTGATCGGCTACCTTCGGGAGCGTAACGCCCGGGTCGGACGGCCGGCAGCGAAATGAGCGCCGTGCTGCACGAGGGTCGGCTGGCCGTCTCGGGGCCGGTCACGCTGCAAACCGTGGAGGCGCTGGTGGCGAGTGGCGACGCCCTGATCCGCGAGGGCGCCCGGGTCGTGGATCTGTCCGGGGTGGCGGAGGTGGATTCGGCGGCGCTCGCCATGTTGCTCCACTGGATCCGCGCTGCCCGCGGCGCCGGCCGCCCCCTGGCTGTGGACAACGCCCCGGACTCGCTGCGCAGTCTGGCGAGGCTCTACGACCTGGAAGCGCTCGTGTTCGGCGCGGGAGCGCCTTGACCCCGGCCATTGAAGTCAGCGGGCTGGGCAAGCGCTACGGTGGTGTGCAGGCGCTCGACGGTGTTGACCTTGAGGTGGCGCCGGGAGAATTCTTTGCGCTTCTGGGTCCCAACGGGGCAGGCAAGACCACCCTCATCAGCATTCTCGCCGGGCTGGCGCGCCCCGATCGCGGCGAGGCCAGGGTGATGGGCCATCACGTGGTGCGCGACTATCGCGCGGCGCGTCGCGCCCTGGGAGTGGTGCCCCAGGAACTGGTGTTCGACCCCTTCTTCACCGTGCGCGAGACGCTTCGCATCCAGAGCGGCTATTTCGGACTGACGCGCAACGACGCCTGGATTGACGAGATCCTCGGTCACCTGGACCTCACCGCCAAGGCCAACGCCAACATGCGCACACTTTCCGGGGGCATGAAGCGCCGGGTGCTGGTGGCCCAGGCCCTGGTGCACCGCCCGCGGGTGATCATCCTCGACGAACCCACCGCCGGCGTGGACGTGGAATTGCGCCAAGGTCTGTGGGCCTTCATCCGGCGCTTGAATCAGGCTGGTCACACCATCGTGCTCACCACTCACTACCTGGAGGAGGCCGAGACCCTCTGCTCGCGGGTGGCCATGCTCAAGTCGGGGCGGGTGGTGGCGCTGGACACCACGGCGAACCTGCTGGCGGGGTTGTCGGGCGTGCACCTCAAGGTGCGGCTCGAACCCGACTGCCTGCCCGAGGCGCTGCGCGCCAGGGCCCTGCCGGGCTCGGGCGGACTCCAGGTGATCGCCCTGGAACGCGCCGCCCTGGTGGCTGACGCGCTGGCGGCGCTGCGCGCCGAAGGCATCCAGGTGCTGGATGTGCAGATCGAGCAGCCCGACCTCGAAGAGGCTTTCCTGCGGCTGGTGGGGCGCGAGGAGCGCACGGCGTGAGCGGTTTTCTAACCCTGTTGCGCAAGGAGCTGCTGCGCTTCTGGAAGGTGGCCTTCCAGACCGTCGCCGCGCCCATCCTCACCGCGGCGCTCTATCTGCTGGTGTTCTCCCACGTGCTGGAGGCCCACGTGCAGGTCTATCCGGGTGTTTCCTACACTGCCTTCCTGGTGCCTGGGCTGGCGATGATGTCGTTGCTGCAAAACGCGTTTGCCAATACCTCTTCGTCGCTGATCCAGTCCAAGATCACCGGCAATATCGTGTTCGTGTTGCTCACGCCCCTGTCCCATGCCGAGCTGTACTGGGCCTACATCTGCGCGGCCGTGGTACGCGGGGTGATGGTGGGGGCCGGCGTGTTCGCCGTCACCTTCATCACCGGGCCGGTGCCCTTGCCCCATCCGCTATGGGCGGCGGCCTTCGCTGTGCTCGGCGGGGGCATCCTGGGCGCCCTTGGGCTCATCGCCGGCATCTGGGCGGACAAGTTCGACCAGTTGGCGGCATTCCAGAACTTCGTCATCGTGCCGCTCACTTTCCTGTCGGGGGTGTTCTACTCGGTGCACTCCCTGCCGCCCTTTTGGCAGGCCGCCTCTCACCTCAACCCGTTCTTCTACATGATCGACGGCTTCCGCTACGGCTTCTTCGGCGAGTCCGACATCGCGCCGCTTACCGGCCTTTGCATTGTGGGGGCCACTTTCGGCGGCTTATCATTCGTGTCGCTGCGGTTGCTGCGCAGCGGCTGGAAACTGCGCTCCTGAAGGCCCCCGCGAGCGCACCTTCTCCCTTCTCTCGGTTCGCCCCATGCTCAGTCCCGACACCGTCCGCCAGTACATCGCCGACAACCTGCCCTGCGAACACCTTGAAGTGAGCGGCGATGGCGCGCACTTCGAGGCCGTCATCGTGAGCACTGAATTCACGGGCAAGAACCGCGTGCAGCGCCATCAGGCGGTCTACAAGGCCTTGGGCGAACGCATGCGCGAGGAGATTCACGCCCTGTCCATGCAGACCCTCACGCCGGACGAGTGGCGCGCGCGGGGCTGAGAGTCGGGCGTGGAAAAACTCAGCATCGAGGGCGGTGCGCCGCTCGAAGGCGAGGTGAGCATCTCGGGTGCCAAGAATGCCGCCCTGCCCATCCTGTGCGCCTCCATCCTCACCGCCGGCACGCTGCGGGTGGAGAACGTGCCCAGACTGCGCGACGTCACCACCACCCTCAATCTGCTCGGCCAGATGGGCATGGAGCTGTCGCTGGACGACAAGCTCGGCCTGAGCCTGCGCGGCGACGGGCTGCACAGCGTGGTGGCGCCCTACGAGCTGGTGAAGACCATGCGAGCCTCCATCCTGGTGCTGGGGCCGCTGGTGGCGCGCTTCGGCAAAGCCAAGGTGTCGCTGCCGGGCGGCTGCGCCATCGGCGTGCGGCCGGTGGATCAACACATCAAGGGGCTGCGCGCGCTGGGCGCCGAAATCGACATCGAACATGGCTACATCCATGCCCGCGCCGGGCGGCTGAAGGGCACGCGGCTGGTGATGGATCTGGTGACGGTTACCGGCACCGAAAACCTCATGATGGCGGCCTGCCTCGCGGAGGGCACCACGGTCATCGAGAATGCCGCCCGCGAGCCGGAGGTGGCCGATCTGGCTGACTGCCTCAATGCCATGGGCGCGCGGGTGGAGGGTGCAGGCGGCGACGTGATCACTGTGCATGGCGTCTCCGCGCTGCACGGCGCCACACATCGCGTCATGCCCGACCGCATCGAGAGCGGTACATTCCTCGCGGCCGTGGCCACCGCCGGCGGCCGGGTCACCGTGCGCGATTGCCTGCCCCGCAGTCTGGATGCCGTCACCGCCAAGCTGTCGGAGGCGGGCGCACGCATCGACACCGGCCCTGACTGGATGCGCATCGAGATGGAGCGCCGGCCCAGCGCCGTGAATCTGCGCACGGCTCCCTACCCGGCTTTTCCCACCGACATGCAGGCCCAGTTCATGTCCTTGAACTGTGTGGCCGATGGCACCTCCACCATCACCGAGACCATCTTCGAGAATCGTCTGATGCACGTGCAGGAATTGCGCCGCCTGGGTGCGGCCATCGATGTGCAGGGCAACACGGCCATCATCCGTGGGGTGGACCGGCTGGAGGGCGCCGCCGTCATGGCCACCGACCTGCGCGCCTCGGCGAGCCTGGTGATCGCCGGGCTCGTGGCTCAGGGCACCACCACCGTGGACCGCATCTACCACCTTGATCGCGGCTACGAGCGAATCGAGGAGAAGCTTCGTCGGCTCGGCGCTCGGGTGCAGCGCATCTCCTGAGGGCGCCTGCGCGCCCGGCTCCGGTAGAATCCGCTCCCCCTTTGCCATACCCGCCGCGCTCGCCGTGAAAGGCATCACCATTGCCCTGTCCAAGGGCCGCATCTTCGAGGAAACCGCGCCCTTGCTGGCGGCCGCGGGCATTCGCGCGGCCGAGGACCCGGAGCGCTCGCGCAAGCTGATCCTCCCCACCAACCGGCCCGATGTGCGCATTCTCATCGTGCGCGCCTCGGATGTGCCCACCTATGTCCAGCACGGTGCCGCCGACCTGGGGATCGCCGGCCGTGACGTGCTCATGGAACATGGCGGCGCCGGTCTGTACCAGCCGCTCGACCTGGGCATCGCCCGCTGCCGGATGATGGTGGCCGTGCCCGAGGGCTTTGATTACGCCCTGGCGGTGAAACAGGGGGCGCGGCTGCGGGTGGCCACCAAGTACCTGCGCACCGCCAGCGAGCACTTTGCTGCCAAAGGGGTGCACGTGGAGCTCATCAAGCTGTACGGCTCCATGGAATTGGCGCCGCTGGTGGGCCTGGCGGACGCCATCGTCGATCTGGTTTCCAGCGGCAACACGCTGCGCGCCAATCATTTGTTGGCAGTGGAGGAAATCGCGCCGGTGTCGGCGCGGCTGGTGGTGAACCAGGCCGCGCTCAAGCTGCGGCGCCCGTTGCTGCAGCCGGTGATCGACGCCTTCGCCACCGCCGTGCGCACTGCCGCGGAGGCGGCATGAACATCACGCGCCTCGATTCCTCGACGCCTGGCTTCGAGGCCGGGCTTGCCCGCCTGCTGGCATTCGAAGCCAGCCAGGACCCCGGCGTGGAGGACACGGTGCGCGCCATCCTGGCCGATGTGCGTGCCCGCGGCGACGTGGCACTGCTGGAATACACGCGCCGTTTCGACCGCGTGCAGGCCGAGTCGGTGGCGGCGCTGGAGATTCCATCGGCAGCGCTGCGCGATGCACTCGCCGCCCTGCCGGCGGCGCGCCGCGAGGCGCTGGAGCAGGCAGCAGCGCGCATTCGCCGCTATCACGAGCGTCAGGCGGCCCCCTCATGGTCATTCGCCGACGAAGACGGCACGCTGCTGGGCCAGCAGGTGACGCCGCTGGACCGGGTGGGCATTTACGTGCCGGGCGGCAAGGCGGCCTATCCCTCCAGCGTGCTCATGAACGCCTTGCCGGCGCGCGTGGCGGGCGTGGGCGAAGTGGTCATGGTGGTGCCCACACCCGGCGGCGAGCGTAACCCGTTGGTGCTGGCGGCGGCGGCCCTCGCTGGTGTGGACCGGGTGTTCGCCCTGGGCGGCGCCCAGGCCGTGGCCGCGCTCGCCTGGGGCACCGACACCGTGCCCGCCGTTGACAAGATCGTGGGGCCGGGCAACGCCTGGGTGGCGGCGGCCAAGCGTCAGGTGTTCGGGGTGGTGGGCATCGACATGGTGGCGGGGCCGTCCGAAATCCTCGTCATCAGCGACGGCAGTGCGCCAGCCGATTGGCTTGCCATGGATCTGTTTTCCCAGGCCGAGCATGACGAACTGGCCCAGGCGGTGCTGCTCACGCCCGATGCTGCGCACCTCGAGGCAGTGGCTGCCGCCATGCAGGCGCAGATCGATGTCATGCCGCGCCGCGACGTGATCCGAGCCTCGCTGGAGCGGCGCGGGGCCCTGGTGAAGGTGCGCGACCTGGCCGAGGCGTGCCGGCTTGCCAATCGCATGGCGCCCGAGCACCTGGAACTGGCGGTGCAAGAGCCTGGCGCGTGGGTCGGTCAGCTGCGCCACGCCGGCGCCATTTTCATGGGCCGTCACTCCTGCGAGGCCCTGGGGGACTACTGCGCCGGACCCAATCATGTGCTGCCCACGGCGCGCACCGCGCGTTTTTCCTCGCCCCTGGGTGTGTACGACTTCCAGAAGCGCACCAGCCTGATTCACGCCTCCGCCCGGGGCGCGGCGCGGCTGGGGCTTATTGCCGGCGAACTGGCCGACGGCGAGGGCCTGCCGGCCCACGCGGCCTCAGCCCGGCTGCGCGCTGCCGCATCGTGACCGATCCCCTCGCCAGCGGTTGCCTCGACGGCCCGCTTTCCGCTGCCGCTTCCCCCGCCTCGGTGCTGCGCCCCGAGGTGCTGGCCCAGAGCGCCTACCATGTGGCCGATGCCCGGGGCATGGTGAAGCTCGACGCCATGGAAAACCCCTACCCTCTGCCCGAAGCGGTGCGCGAGACGGTGGCAAGGCGGCTGGCGGACGTGGCGGTGAACCGCTATCCCGACGCCGCTTGCCATGAACTCAAGCAGCGGCTGCGCGCCGCCGCCGGGGTTCCGGCGGCTGCCGAGTTGCTGCTTGGCAACGGGTCGGACGAAATCATCCAGATGCTGGCGTTGGCCGTGGCGCGGCCCGGCGCAGTGATCCTGGGCGTGGAACCTTCCTTCGTCATGTTCCGGCTGCTGGCGGGCCTGGCCGGGGCGCGTTGGGTGGGTGTGCCGCTGCGCGCCGACTTCAGCCTGGATGAGGCTGCCCTCCAGGAGGCCATCGAGCGCCACCGGCCTGCGCTGGCGCTGCTCGCCTATCCCAACAACCCCACGGGCAACCTGTTCGACCGTGCCGCGCTGGAGCGTGTCATCGCCCGGCTGCCGGGGCTGGCGGTGGTGGACGAGGCCTATCACGCCTTTGCCGGCGACAGCTTCGCCGGTGCGCTGGCGCGCTTTCCGAATCTGCTGGTGATGCGCACGCTCTCCAAGCTTGGACTGGCCGGACTGCGGCTGGGCTATCTCATGGGCAGTCCGGCCTGGATCGGCGAATTGGAAAAGCTGCGCCTGCCCTACAACATCAACGCGCTCACCCAGGCGGCGGCCACGGCGATTCTGGAACATCCCGAGGTGCTGGAAGGCCAGGCCGCGGCGCTGCGTGCGGCGCGCGGCGAACTGGCCGCTGCCCTTGAGCGCCTGCCGGGGGTTACGGTGTTCCCCAGCGCCGCTAATTTTTTGTTGCTGCGGGTGAAGTCCGCGCCGCGGGTGTTCGACGCGCTGAAGGCGCGCGGCGTGCTGGTGAAGCTGGCCGACGGCAGCCACCCGTTGATGGAAGGGTGCCTGCGGGTGACGGTAAGCACCCCGGAGGAGAACCACCTGTTCCTGCAAGCGCTGGATGAATCCCTGCTGCCGTGAGTATCGCCATGTCCCACACTTCCTTCATCCGCCGCGCTGAAGTGGAACGCGCCACGCTGGAGACGCGCATCCG
>JBIIUM010000183.1:0-6234 GCA_044339985.1 Burkholderiales bacterium
CAGCGGGAAACGTTGCGTCGCCGCTGTCCCGGGGTGTTGCTGGCGGGCATGCGCACAGGGGAGGATCTTGCGCGTTTCTATGCCTCGGCAGACCTGTTCCTGTTCCCGAGCCTCACCGAGACCTTTGGCAACGTCACACTCGAGGCCATGGCCAGCGGCCTTGCCGTGGTGGCCTTCGATTGCGCGGCCGCGCGGGCCCACGTGCGCGACGGCATCAATGGCCTGCTGGTGCCCGTGGCCGATGCCGCCCGGTTCGTGCAGCGCGCCACGGAGCTCGTGGCTGCACCGGAGAGGGTGATTGGCCTGGGACGCGAGGCGCGCGCCACGGCGGAGGCGCTGGACTGGGAGCGCATACACGACCAGTTCGGGGACTTGCTTGACGGGCTCGCGTCGAACGGGAGACGCTCTGACCGTCCGGGGGCACCGGATGACTCGGGCGGAGCAGGGTTGTTCGTCTAGGGCTCCTGCCGCGATCCTAAACGGGCGCCCCAGGTCGAAGGGCTGGGCCGGGGCGTTTGTTTCGGTGCCGTGAAAGTGAATCCGAGGCCGATATGGCCCCGCCCAACCGGGCTAACGAGGGTGTCATCCGGCCCTGGTTTCGCGGTAGCATCGAACCATGCCTGCGTTTCTGATTGTCGACATTGATGTCAAAGACCCTGACGGATTCGAGTTGTATCGCCAACTCGCGGCCACGACCATCGCTGCAGCCGGTGGCTGCTACCGCGTGAGGGGAGGGCGTTTCGAAGTCCTCGAGGGCGCATGGCAACCGCGCCGGCTGGTGGTGCTGGAGTTCGATTCCATGGCCGCTGCGCGAGCCTGGTATGACTCCGATGCCTATGCGCCCGCAAGGGCAATCCGACAGCGGACAGCTTCCAGCAACGCGGTTCTGGTGGAAGGGCTCTGACCCTGTCCTTCTCAAGGGCTGGTTGGGTCGTTGCAACGGGTGGCACAGCCCGCGTCTTTGAAAGAGGCTTTGATCCTTTCCCGTCCCCTTGCGCCTTCCGTGTGCCGGTTCAACCACGCTCCCCTTGGGAAGGGCTTTGGTGCGGGTCTTCCCCAATGACGGGTTGATGAGACGCTAATCGCGATTCAATCTCGAACCCGGGTCCAGGGAGTTGCAACAAAAACAAACAGTTGTTTGTGAAATGTCGTAACATTATCAATTGACACAGCTAACTGTGCAAGAATTCAACTAGTCCTGGGACTTTAGTTGGCGCAAGGGCCAAAGATGCAGAGACCTGTTTTCTGGAAGACCGACTGGTTTCTCGCTGCGGCGATCGCGGTGCTGCTGTTGGTTTTCTCCCGCGTGGCCCTGGTCCCCGAACTTGATCGACTGGTCTATGACATGGGTGTGCGGGCCACGGGTCGATCCCCCGCTGACAAAGTCGTGGTCATTGCGATCGACGACCAGAGCATTCAGAACATAGGTCGCTGGCCTTGGCCTCGCGACGTTCATGCAAAGATGTTTGAGGTCCTGGCTGCCGCCAAAGCCCGTGTGGTGGGCACCACGGTGCTGTTTACAGAACCGCAGATCGATCCCGGGCTCGACTATGTAAACAAGCTGTCGCAACTCTTTGACGCGGCGCCGCCCGCAGTCCGGCAGGCACTCCCCGAGATGGAGGTTTTGCTGGGTAAGGCGCGCGATAGCCTGGATACCGACAGAACACTCTCCGAGTCGCTTTCCACGGCAGGAAACGTGGTGATGCCGATTCTTTTCCAGCTTGGGCAGCCTCTGGGCAACCCGGACCGTCCACTGCCTGAATTCGTCAGCAGGGCTGCCCTGACGGGTGTGGATCAAGGTGTCAGCGCTGCCGGCCCGGAGGTGTTACCCATTCCGGCCATGGGGATTCTGCACCCGCTGGATGCTTTCGGGACCAAGGTCGCGGGTGTCGGCCATCTGAATACCGTACCGGATGTGGACGGCAGCATCCGCTCCGAGGCCTTGGCCATCCGCTACTACGACAGTCTTCTACCTTCCCTCGCGCTCACCATTGCCGCCCGCAGTCTCAACCTCCGGCCGGAGGATCTGAAGGTGCGCCTTGGGGAAGGTGTTCGTCTGGGCAGCCTCAACATCGGCACCGATCCCGAGTTGCAGATGCTCACCTATTTCTACAAGGATCGTGATGGTCGACCCGCTTTCCAGGTGGATTCATTCTTCGACGTTCTTAACGGCAAGATTCCAGCGGACAAGTACCGGGAAAAGATCGTACTCATCGGAGCCACCGCGGCAGGGGTCGGCAGCACCCAGGTGACCCCGGTGTCGCCCGGGATGCCGCCGGTTCTGACGCTAGCCCATTCCGTTTCGTCAATCCTTCAGGAAGACTTTTTCGTACGGCCCGTGTGGGCGACGGCGGTGGAGTTGACGGTGTTCCTGGCGGTGGCGCTTTACCTGGCGCTCCTGCTGCCGCGCCTCAAGGCAGGGCCCGCAGCCGTGGTGACGGCCGTCATCGGGACCTTGCTTCTGGCCACGCATTTCGGCCTGATGACCGCCAAGCTCATCTGGATACCGCTCATGTCGGCATTGGTCTTGCTTGTGGTGGGCCATTTGTCACTCACCACCAAGCGCTTCCTTGCAACCGAGCGAGGAAAAGCGAAGTCGGACACTGAATCAGCCGAGTCTAACCGTATGCTTGGTTTGGCATTTCAAGGGCAAGGCCAGCTCGACATGGCCTTTGACAAGTTCCGCAAGTGCCCGCTCGATGACACCTTGATGGATAACATGTACAACCTCGCGCTTGATTTTGAGCGTAAACGCCAGTTCAACAAGGCTCTGGCGGTGTACGAGTACATGCACGGCTACAACCCCAAGTTCAGGGATCTTCCGCTGAAGCTGTCCCGATCCAAGCAAATGTCCGAGACTGTGGTGCTTGGAGGGGCTGGCGGGCGAAGCAGTGTGTCTACGGTGTTGCTCGATGGCGGGCAGGTGGAAAAGCCGATGCTGGGGCGCTATCAGGTGGAGAAGGAACTCGGCAGAGGCGCCATGGGAACCGTCTACTTGGGGCGCGATCCGAAGATCGGTCGCATGGTCGCCATCAAGACCATGGCGTTGTCCCAGGAGTTCGAACCCGAGGAACTGGACGACGTCAAACAGCGCTTCTTCCGCGAGGCAGAGTCTGCGGGCCGGCTCAATCACCCGGACATCGTGGCCATCTATGACGCCGGCGAAGAACACGATCTGGCCTATATCGCCATGGAGTTGCTCAAGGGCAAGGACCTTGCGGGCTTTACCAAGCGCGGCGCCCTCCTGCCGATTCATCAGGCGATGGAGCTATGCGCCCGGGTTGCAGACGCGCTTGCGTATGCGCACCGGCAGGGCATCGTCCACCGTGACATCAAGCCCGGAAACATCATGTACGACCCGGACACCGATTCGGTCAAGGTCACAGATTTCGGCATTGCCCGTATCACGGATTCCTCAAAGACCAAGACTGGGATGGTGCTTGGCACGCCGTCCTTCATGTCGCCTGAGCAGCTCTCCGGGTTGAAGATCGATGGCCGCTCTGATCTTTTCTCCCTGGGGGTGATGTTGTACCAGTTGTGTTCGGGGGCCTTGCCGTTCAATGGCGACACCATGACGCAGCTCATGTTCAAGATCGCGAACGAGCCTCCCGTCGACATTCGCTCGGTCAACCCAGAGGTGCCGGAATGCCTCGTTTCCATTCTTGACCGCGCCCTTGCCAAGGATGCGGTGCGTCGCTTTCCTTCCGGGTCGGAGATGGCGGAAGCACTGCGGGCCTGCAGATCGCTTCTCACCACCGGCAGCCTCGACGTAAGCCTTTAAGACGAACACCAAGCGGCCGAAGATGAATCTCAGCAACAGTCTCGAGACTGCCGCGGCAACCGACACCGGCAAAGCGCGTTCTCACAACGAGGACGCCATTGCCTCGGATGCCGAATTCGGGGTCGCTGTACTCGCGGATGGGATGGGCGGGTATTGCGCCGGAGAAGTGGCGAGCGGCATCGCTGTTGCGATGATCTGCTCGGAGTTGCGCGACGGGGTTTTACGCACGAAACTTCACTCGCTCCCGCGATCCGAGGGGGATCGGCAGGCCATCCACCTGCTTCAGGGTGCCGTGGCGAAAGCCAACACCTCCATTTACGAAACAGCCAATAGTCAGCCGCAGTACGCCGGCATGGGAACCACGCTGGTGGCGGCGCTCCTGCGAGACAACCGGCTTACCGTCGCGCATGTTGGAGACTCGCGTGTGTATCAGCTGCGAGACGAAAAGCTTTCACAGGTGACACGAGACCACAGCCTGCTGCAGGAGCAGATCGACATCGGAATGATCACCAAGGAAGCCGCGCGTCGGTCCCAGAACAAGAACCTGGTGACCAGAGCGCTGGGGATCGAACCAGCAGTCGAGGCCGAGATTCATACGCACGACGTCCAGCCGGGGGACATATACCTGCTGTGCTCCGACGGTCTGAACGACATGGTGGAAGACGAGGACATCGAGCTAGCCCTCAATTCCCTGGGTTCAAATCTGCCGCTGGCAGCGAATCAGCTGGTGGAGATGGCCAACGACAACGGTGGCCGCGACAATGTGTCTGTCGTGTTGCTCAAGGTGAAGCGAGAGTTCCCTGCGAAAGAGACCTGGCTTACCAAGGTCTTATCGTGGTTCAAGTAAATACGGGGTTGACGCAATGGCAAAACTTATCCTGAGTCTCGATGGCGTGATGTTGAAGGAGTTCCCGCTTTCGAAGGAACGAACGACCATCGGCCGAAAGCCGCACAACGACATCACGATCGAAAATCTTGCCGTGAGCGGGGAGCATGCCGCCATCATTACCATCCTCAATGATTCGTTCCTCGAGGATCTCGGCAGCACCAACGGCACCCTCGTCAATGGCCAGCCGATCAAAAAGCACTTTCTCCAGAACAACGACGTGATCGAGATCGGCAAGTACAAGGTCAAGTACGTGAACGAGGTGGTGTCCACCACGACCGCGGCTGATTTTGAAAAGACCATGGTGCTGCGTGCCCCGCAGCGACCGCAGGCCGGGACGACTTCGAATCCCGGGCCTGTGTCAGGGGTTCCCAAGTCCCTGTCAGATACACAGATCAACCCGCCGGTCGCCGGCAGCATGCCCGGCGGCTCGCCGATGACTTCGGGAACTGGCCTTACCAACCCTGGCACTGCACAAGCAGCGGCGAACCCAACGCTTTCATCCACGCCCCAGCTTCCCATGAATGCCGGCACGGCCCCACCGGGCACAGGCATCATTCAGATTCTCTCGGGGCCCAACGCTGGCCGGGAGTTGCCTCTTACAAAGGCGCTGACGACCCTGGGAAAGCCGGGTGTGCAGGTGGCTGTCATCGCCAAGCGCTCCCAAGGCTATTTCATCACGCACGTGGAAGGTGCCAACTCCACGGCTGTGAATGGCAAGGTTCTCGACGCCCAAACGCACCCGCTCGCGGATCACAGCATCATCGAACTCGCGGGAGTGAAGATGGAGTTCTTTTTCAAGGGCGCCTGATCCAAGTCGGGGACGCATGAAGCTCAGCGAGTCCCAGTCACCAGCATCCTAGAGGGGCGCCCGGCCCCGACCAGGGAGGTTTGTGAAGAAGCTGCCGGTGCGCATCTTCCTCGGCCTTGCCGTTGCAGCGGTTTTTCTGGGGCACGCTTCCCGCTTGATGCCGATAGCCGTCATCGATGCGTTGGAGTCTGTTGCCTATGATGCCCGCCTGCTGCTCACGATGCCTCGCAGCCTCGACTCGCGGGTCGTGATAGTGGACATTGACGAGAAGAGCCTGGCAGCCGAGGGCAGGTGGCCGTGGCGGCGGGATAAGCTGGCTGTCCTGCTGGATCGTCTTTTCGAAGACTATTCCGCTGCGGTGGTGGGCTTCGATGTGGTGTTCGCCGAGCGCGACGAGAGCTCGGGGCTTGACGTGCTTAAGGCGCTGGCCCGCGGCGAACTCTCCAACAATTCCCAATTTCGCTCGGTCGTGGAGGCCATGGCGCCGCGTCTCGATACCGACTCGGTCATGGCCAGCCGACTCAAGGGTAGGCCCGTACTCCTCGGCTACTACTTTTCCGACCAAAAGGCGGGCGGCAAGGAATTGGCGATTGGTCAACTTCCCAAACCCGTTCTCGCGCCTGGCACCTTCGCCGGCAAGAACCTTGTCTTCGACACGTTTCCGGGGTACGGCGGTAACCTCGAGTTGCTGCAATCGGCGGCTGCGGGTGGTGGGCATTTCAACCCCTCGACCGACAGAGATGGGGTACATCGTTC
>JBIIUM010000184.1:0-6152 GCA_044339985.1 Burkholderiales bacterium
TGGCGCCTGCCAGATGGGCCGGGGAGGTGTCCACCGTCACCCCCAGGTCAAGGCAGGCCATGGTGAGCCGGGGCTTATCCTTCAATGCCAGATAGGCGCGTCGCGCCGCTTCCCTTTAGCCGCGGTGGTGCAGTTCGATGGCGCTCTGGCGAAGGCCGGGTCGTCGCGGGCAACGGCGGCGATGATTTCAAAGGCGTGCCGGGATTTCATGGCGGCGAAACCCGCGAACGTTGATTCAGCCGTGGCAAGGTCTGCATCGTCGGGCGGTCACACCGCCTGCACTGGCGCGCCTGGCGGGCAGGCATACCCGTGATGCCCCAGATCAGCGAGGTCACCCTGCCATTGCATCGGGCGCGGGCGCTTCGTTGACACCGGTAATGGGCATGCGTAGATTGGCCTGGCGGTCCGCAAGGGCATTACCCCAGGGCACTGTCGGAACCGTTCGCAATTCATCCAAAAAACCCGAACGGTTGCCCTTCCGTTCGAACCCCGGAGGTCCTGCAATGAAATCCATCAATGCCCTCAGTGCCCTGTGCACGGCGCTGGCCTTCGGCGCCGCGCTGCCCGGTGCGGCGTTCGCCGACACACTCAACTGGAAGTGCGAGTCCAAGTGGGGCAAGGACGACCAGGCCGGCAACATGAACTACATCACGCCCGAGAAGACGCTCGCGGCCACCAGGCTCGTCACCAAGGGCAAAACGTATCAGCTCGGCATCGAAACCAACCGCCTCACGCCCGCGTTCCCACCGCGCAACTATGCCGTCACGGTGCTGCAGCCCAACCAGGTGAGCGGCGTGAGCCTCGGGCCCACCAAGCTCACCTACAACGACGACATCGTGATGGGCTGGAACGGCGTTGGTTCGCAGCTCGATGGCCTCGGGCACATCGGCATCGACGCGCTCTACTACAACTGCCTGAAGGGCTCCGACATCGGCAAGGTGACCGGTCTTACCAAGCTGGGCATCGAAACCGTTCCGCCCTTCGCCACCCGCGGCATCCTGCTGGACATGGTGCCGTTGCTGGGCAAGGACGGCATCGTCCCCGAAGGCACGGCCTTCAACAAGGCCGAGATCGAGGCTGCCATGAAGCGCCAGGGCGTGAAGAGCATCGACAAGGGCGACGTGGTGCTGTTCCACACCGGCTGGACCAGCCTGATCGGCAAGGACGACAAGCGCTACGGTTCGGTGGAGCCCGGGCTGGGCGTCGAGGGCGCCAAGTACCTGGCCGAGAAAGGCGTCGCCGCCATCGGCGCGGACACCTGGGGCCTGGAGGTGCTGCCCTTCGAAAAGGGTTCAGGCGTGTTCGAGGTGCATCAGATCCTGCTTCCCATGAACGGCATCTTCATCCTCGAGAACATGAACACCGAAGCCATGGCGAAGGACCAGGCCTGGGAGTTCCTGTTCACCCTGGGGCCCGCGCGCCTGACCGGCGCGGTGCAGGCCATCATCAACCCGGTGGCCATCAAGTAACCCGCCGTGTCACCGCGGCAGTGTCGAAACAGCCGGGCCCAGCGCCCGGCTGTTTCGTTTTCGGACCCCGGATGCGGGGACTCGCACTTGCTGCCTCATGTGCTGATGACCCGATCCGACGGTTTCGGCGGCGCGTTTCCACATCCGGGCAACGGGCACTGCCCGAGCCAGTGATTCCGGCATTGCGCCGGCTGGGTCGCGGAAGGCGCTTCGAGTCAACCCTATGTGGGTGAGGCCGTTGCCGCGCCGGCCAAGCACAGCTCCACCGTTGCTCGTGTACCCCCATCATCGGTGGGTTCCATCAGCAGCGATCCGCGCATGGCCACGGCGAGCCGTTGCACCACCCGCAGACCGATACCGGCAGAGCGGCTTGTGGCGTCGTGACGGGCGCGATCGTCGTTGATGCAAGTGCCCGAATCCTCGATCACCAACTGCACCTTCTCTCCCTGGCGCTTGATGTCCAGCGTCACCAGACCGCCCTGGGGCGTGTGGCGAATGGCATTGCTGAGAAGATTGGCAACGATCTGACGCAGCCAGCGCGGATCAGCGCACACCGGGAGGCAAGGCAGCGGCGTGTGCGCCGGCCGCAACAGCACGCCCTGCCGCCATGCCGAAGCGCCGAATCGCTCGATCATCTCCAGCACCACGGCCTCCAGCGGCACATCCCGCAGGACCAGGGTGGCCTCGATCGATTCCAGTCGCGCCATGTCCAGAAGGTCGCTCAGCAGCGAGTGCAGGTCCTCGATCTGGCGCAGCATCACCAGCGCCCGGCTGGCGGTGCCTTCTTCCCTCGACAGCACTTCGGCATGCCCGCGCAGCACCGTCAGCGGCGTGCGCAGCTCATGGGATAGCGAGGCCACGAGATCGCGCTGGCCATCGATCACGCGCTCGCGCTCGGCCAGCGCCTGGGTCAGGCGCTCCTGCAGGCGATTGAAGTCGGCGGCCAGCTGCGCCACCTCGGCGGGGGCTTCAACCACGGCGCGGCGCGACGCATCGCGCTCCCGGGCGGCCAATCGCACGGTCTCGGCCAGACGCTCCACTGGCGCGCTCAAGCGTGCGGCGCTGCGGGCTGCGAACCGCCGCCGGAACACGAACAGGAACAACGACACAAACCCCGCCACGGCGGCGCTGGCGAGCACAAACACCTTCAGCACCAGCTCGGCGAGGTCCCGGGCTGCCATCGCGTAGTTGGGGCTGGCAAGGGCCGCCACGCGTTGCGCATCGAGCCGGAACAGCACCACCGGCCAGCCCTGCGGCATTGCGGCATCGCCGCTGGCGGCGGGTGCCACGCGCAGGGTGTTGCGATCCGACAGCTGCCCCATGGCAACCCGCCAGGCAGCGGGGGCAAGTCCCAGGGGCTGGCCATTGGCGGCGTCCACGCGCTGGCCCCCTATCACGACGCATAGCACGTCCGTCAAGGCCACCTGCCTGCCGTCCGGCAGCCGAGCCTGGCCAGGTGGCACGGCGGCGGCGTCTTCCACCGTCATGCCCAAGCCATGAGCGGCCACCCAGCGCATGAGCACGGGCCATTGCCCGGGCGTGGCGGTGCGCAGCACCTGGCGCAGGTCTTCGACATTGATCTCGTCCAGAGGGTTGCCGTCCTGCAACCGCACCCACGCGTACTGGGCCACGATCAACGTGGCCATCAAGGCCGCGGCCGCCAACGCCAGCGCCAGCACCGGCCGCAGTTGCGAGCGCAGTACCTCGTCACGGATGGCGGGCATCGCACGGCTTGGGGCGCTCGCCCGGCGCGCAGAGGCCACCGTCAACGCCCTCTCGGATGCAGGCGATACCCCACGCCCCGCACCGCCTCGATCGCCGCTGCCACAGCGCTGTCGCGCCCCAGACGTTCGCGCAGGCGCAACACGCAGGTGTCCACCGCCCGGTCCTCGCCATCGTAGTCGCGCCCCCAGACCTGCTGCAGCAGCCACTCACGGGTGAGCACCCGGCCACTGGCTTGCACCAGGCAGGACAGCAGTGCGAACTCGCGCACCGACAAGGTGCGCAACTCACCACCCACCCGCACCAACTGGCGGCCCAGGTCCAGTTCACAATCGAGCACGCACAGCGCACCGCTGTCGCGATGATTGCCCGGCGAGCCCACTGCAGACTCGCCACGTGGCGCGTGGCGCCGCAACAGCACGGCCACTCGAGCGCACAGCTCGCGCAGGCTGAAGGGCTTGACCACGTAATCGTCAGCGCCAAGTTCCAGACCCGCCACGCGATCGGCCTCGCTGTCGCGCGCGGTCAGCAACAGGATGGGCGCCATGAAGCCCTCCGCCCGCAGCCGACGAAGCACCTCGATCCCGTTGAGCGCCGGCAGCATCACGTCGAGCACTACCAGGTCAGGCCGCCACGCAAGGCACAAGGCGAGCCCCTGCTGGCCATCGCCCGCTGTGCGCACCTCATAGGCCAACTGGCGAAATTCGTCTCGCACGAGCGCAAGCACCTCGGGCGAATCCTCGATGACGGCAATGCGAAACATGGCCGCGATTCTGGAGGATTTTTCCACCGCCGGGCGCGAGGAAAACCAAGTTGCAACGGACCCGACACTGAACTGCCACCGTATCGATACCGTGGCGCGATCGGCACATGACCCAGGGCCAGGAAGATCGGTCCTGCTCACGTCGTGGACGCCAGTCCGCGAGGGCGCCGCCGTGATCCCCGGCGCCCGCCTGCCTTGGACGCCACCGCCAACCCCTTGCCCCAACCAGAGGAGTCATCACCCATGTTCGACAAGCACATCACCCTGGGCTGCACGCTTTTCGGCTCGCTGCTGCTTTGTGCGTCTCCATTGAAAGCCGACTCCGGACCCGGGAGCAAAGCGGCCACGGAGCGGGATGTTTATGCGGGCCTATCGGTGGGCGGCATTGCGATTCAGCCCGACGGCCTCAATGATGTGGATACGAGCAAGACCGCTCATGTCCGGGCGAGCGTGGGCCTGTTCGCGGGGCTGCGCGTGGGTGCCCTGCCCATCGCAAAGGGCTTGCCGGTGTACGCCGAGGTGGGCTACCAGGGCATCGGCCGTCATACGGTCGCGTACAAGGTGCCCGGCGGCACATCGGAGCTCACCGCGCAAGGGCACAGCGTTTATGCCGCAGCCAAGGTGCACCTATGGACGCCCGGGCGGTTCGCCTTGTACGGCAAGCTGGGGGTGGCGCGCAGCTCGGTTGACGGATCCACGCCGCCCGGCCAGACCGCCATTCCCATCAATGGCCACAGCACCGGGCTGTTATGGGGCCTGGGCGTGCAGTACGACTTCGACAATCGGCTGAGCCTTCGCGCCGAGCTCACCGACTACGGCAACACCTCTCCCAAGTCCTCCGCCGCGGGGGTGAACGCCGGTCTGGCCTATCGGTTCTGACGCATGGGCGGCAATGCTGAGCGCGGCGGTCCATGGAGTCGAGACGGGCATTGCCCCCCAGACCCAGGGCATGCAGGCGTACCGATCCGTCGATCGGCCGTTGTGGCCGGCGCTCATGTTGCGGCCCAGACGCAGCGCGTCGCTGGGAGGAACGCGCACTCCTTCAGGCGGTACGGCGCGTCGGTTCCTTCCATGCATGCGGCATCACATAGGTACGGCCGTCAGTGCTGGCACCCTTTGGAAAACCTGCCGTGACACCCATTCCGCCGGGCCCTTCGCGGGGATCGAACTCATGGCGCGCCGGTGCGGATCGGCTCGCCCGCAGCCTGCCAAGACACGCTGCCGTGCGCCACTTCGCGGACAGCGCCAGCTCGATTCGCCTTGAGATTTTTGCGCGTGCTTCAAAAAGCCGGAAGGCGCCTCGGCGGCCCCACCGCAGCGCGGTGGTCGCCGACGCGCGGGCCCCCTTACGGAATGATCCGTGCGGCGCGGAAGGAGGCGAACTGCCGCAGGAACATGTCCTCCGTGTCCACGGCTTCGCAGAAACCGTGACGCCGCAGCCTGCCCACATCCGAAATGATGTCCCAGCGCGATCCGAAAACGAAGTCTCCGAAAGCGTAGCCGGCCAGCTGATCGAGGCGATAGGGTTGCAGGCCATGCTCCCGGACGAGGGCGTCCCATCGGGGCGATAACGCCGGCAGGAACTCGGCCAGCCGGCGCGGCGATGGCGGGACGAGCGGCACCTCGAAGAACGCGGCCATGCGAGGCCACAGGTTGCTCCACCGGATGAGATCGCCGTTGGTGAAGTTGAACGCCTGATTCGCGCAGGCAGGCGTGGTGGCAACCCACTCCATGCCCCGGGCGAGCAGGCCCGAATCGGTGCACTGGTACAGGGCGGTCCAGTTCTCCGGCGCGCCCGGATGGCTGAAGGGCGCGCCGGTGGCCTTGCAGAGGCTGGCGTACACCGCCAGCAGCAGCGACAGGTTCATGGGGCTGCCCAGGGACAGGCCGCACACCGCGTGTGGCCGCACCGCGGACCACGTCCAGGCCTTGCCCGCCTGCCGCGCCTCGAGCCAGTCCTGCTGGTCGAAGTAGAAATTGTCGCCGGCGTGGCGCGGGTGGTGCTCCTTGGCCGGCGTGGTGAAAGGCCCCAGATGGGAGCCGTACCACTTGGTACCCTCCACCAGATGCACGTGCCGCAGCGCCGGGCTCGCGGCCTCCACCGCCTCCACCACATTCACCAGCATCGCGGTGTTGCGCTGGCGGAGCGCGGCGGCGTCCGCCTCCTGCACGAAGGCGCAGTAGAAGACGTGGGTGGC
>JBIIUM010000185.1:0-6148 GCA_044339985.1 Burkholderiales bacterium
ATCGAAAAAAAACCCCTCAACCACTTCCATCCCGGCTCGTCTGTGTTCTCCTTCGGCACCGCCGGCTGCAACCTGGCCTGCAAGTTCTGCCAGAACTGGGACATCTCCAGGAGCCGCAGCATGGACCTCCTCATGGACCAGGCGAGCCCGGCGCAGATCGCCCAGGCCGCCTGGATGCACGGCAGCCGCAGCGTGGCCTACACCTACAACGACCCGGTGATCTTCGCCGAGTACGCCATGGACGTGGCCGACGCCTGCCGCGAGCGCGGCCTGAAGAACGTGGCCGTCACCGCCGGCTACATGCACAACGAACCACGCCGCGCCTTCTACGCCAAGATGGACGCCGCCAACGTGGATCTGAAGGCCTTCAGCGACGAGTTCTACGTGAAGCTCACCGGCGCACGGCTGGCCCCCGTCCTCGACACCCTGCGCTATCTGGTGCACGAAACGCCCGTATGGACCGAGATCACCACCCTGCTGATCCCCACCAAAAACGATTCCGACAACGACTTGCAGCGCCTGTCGGCCTGGGTGGCGGAAAACCTCGGCCCGGACGTGCCGCTGCACTTCACGGCCTTTCACCCCGACTGGAAGATGCGCGACCTGCCGGCCACGCCCGCCGACACCCTGGCCCGCGCCCGACGCATCGCCCGCGCGCAAGGGTTGCGCTACGTATACACCGGCAACGTGCACGACACCGCCGGCGGCACCACCCACTGCCCGGGCTGCGGCCACGGCGTGATCGTGCGCGACTGGCACAGCATCCTGCAGTACGACCTGGGCGATGACGGGCGCTGCCTGACGTGCCGCACGCCCGTGGCCGGGCGCTTCGAGGCCTTCACCACCCAGTGGGGGCCGAAGCGCCAGCCGGTGCGGCTGGCGCGCGCCGCTCAGTAGTCCCGGCGCTGCTTCACCACCGAGCCGGTACCCTCGTCCTCGAGGTGCTCCACGATCTCCGCCACCGAGGCCGCCGGACGCCCGCCAGACCCGCAGAAAAAGTCCATGGCCAGCCGGTAGCGCACACCGGCCGGGCCCGCGTTGACGACGCGCTGCCAGGCCGAGGTGAAATCGCGTGTCCACGGGCCGTTGCCGCGCGCCCGCTGGTACACCTTCCACTCCGCCGGGCCGCAGCGAATCCCCTCCCAGCTCACCTCGCGGGAGCCGTCGGGCAGGCGCATCACCAGAACGTAACGCACCACCTCGTCCGCACCCACCTCGAGCCGCTCTCGCGCCAATTGCGGCGCAGGGCCGTCGTAGCTGGAGGCGGGCACCGGAATCAGTGCACCCAGGGCTGCCAGGGGCGGCGGCGGCACGTCGCGCTCCGGCGCCCGATCATTTAGTTTGTCGCGGTTGAAGCGCTGGCCGCCGATGAGATTGCCCTGGTTGTCGTACTGCTGGGCGCCGGCGCCGGCCGCGAGCAGCGCGCACAGCGCCAGCAGCGCCCGACGGGGGGCGCGCCTTACCGTGACATCTCTCATGGCTGGCGCCCCCCCTTGTGCGCCCGCTCCGCCGACAGCACCGTGTTGGCCAGCAGCATAGTGATGGTCATGGGCCCCACGCCGCCGGGCACGGGCGTGATCATCCCCGCCACCTGGCGGGCGGAGTCGAAATCCACATCGCCGCTCAGCTTGCCGTCGGGCAGGCGGTTGATGCCCACGTCCATGACCACGGCGCCGGGTTTGATCATGGAGCCGTCCACCATGCGGGGCCGGCCCGTGGCCACCACCAGCACATCGGCGCGGCGGGTGTGGGCGGCCAGATCGCGGGTTTTCGAGGTGCAGATGGTGACGGTGGCGTCGCGCGCCAGCAGCATGAGCGCCTGAGGCTTGCCCACGATGTTGCTGCGTCCCACCACCACCGCCTCGGCCCCCTGCAGCGGCACGCGGTAGTGATCGAGCATCACCATCACACCGGCCGGGGTGCAGGGCCAGAAGCCGGGCAGCCCCGTGGCCAGCGCCCCCACGTTCACGGCATGGAACCCGTCCACATCCTTGGACGGGTCGATGGCCTCCAGCACCGCGGCGCCGTCCAGGTGCGCCGGCAGCGGCAGTTGCACCAGGATGCCGTGGATGCCGGGGTCAGCGTTCAGGGCGTGCACCCGGGCGAGCAGTTCGGCCGCCGACACCGATTGGGGATACTCGATGAGTTCGGAGTGCATGCCCAGCTCGCCGCAGGCCTTCACCTTGTTGCGCACGTACACCCGCGAGGCGGGGTTGTCGCCCACGATGATCACGGCCAGACCGGGCGTCACACCCGCGGCCTTGAGCGCTGCCACACGGGCGGCAAGGCCTTCTCGGGTGGCCTTGGAGACGGCCACGCCGTCGATGAGGGTTGCGGTCACGGAAGTCCTTGCATGAAATCGAGCCGGCCTGCGACGCACCGGCGGGGGCATGCGGCGGATTCTAGCCGCGAAGCCCGTGGCGGCGCGCTGCCCGGCGTTGCTGGCCGCGGCGGTCATTGCTGCAACCATGACACCGGCGCGTGGTCAGGATTTCGGCTGCGATCAGCGAGACGACGGCGCCGGCACCCCCGCCAGCTCCCGCAGGCCGATGGTCTCCACGCCCCGGGGCCTCCGGATCGCGCGCCGTTGCGGCGTGGACCACGAAGCTGCAGCCGGGCTGGAAGCGAGCGGGCCCTCGGGGAAACCGTCGCGCACCCAGAGAGCCTGCTCCACAGAAGGCTCCGCATCGGTGGCCTGCAAGGGCAACGGCTCCAGGTCGGCCAGCTTGCCGCGGTCGGCGGGCTATCTCAGATGGGCGGAATGGTCGAGAGAAACACCCCCACGGCGGCGCGGGCCCAGTCAGCGAAGGATGCATTGAAGGCGGCACATTGCGGCAACTGCCCGCCACCGCCACACTCCAGGGCCTCGTCGATGCGGACCCGTTGGTTCATCCGCACCGCGCTGACGCCGACGTAGGTGGCGCCCCGCGTCATGTGGGTGATGAATGCGTAATCGGCCTGCGCCTCGTTGACACCGGTCTGGAAATTCCGGGCCGCCCCCTTCCGGTTGACCACGAAACCATCCTGGCGCGTGATGGGCAGCACGTAAGTGAACTGGGGGTCCAGTTGCAGCCCCGGCAGTAGCGCGTTCAGGCTGTTCTCGAAGGTCACGGCCATCTGCTGAACCTCCGACAGGAGCACCATCGGGTTCGACGTGTTCGCCCGGTAGGTCGCGATGCTCAGGCCAACCGTGGGCGACACGGCCGCGTAACAGCCCACGGGCGAGTTGACCAGCCGGGTGCCCTCGGGCACCGCGATCGAAGCACCGGAGGCCAGGTCCACCCACACGTCGTAGCGGTCGGTTCCGCCCGCGGCGAGCGAGCCGCCCACGGTGCGCATGACCTGATCGAGCCCCTGCGGATCGTCCGTGTAGCGCTCCAACACCGACAGCGGCACGGTGCGGGAACGCGTCAGTGTGAAGTTGCCGCAGCCCGCAGTGGTGAGCGCGCTCTGCGGCGCCTGGTCGGCGAAGGCAAAACGCGAGCTGCGCTCGAGCGTTCGCGCGGTCGCCGCGATGACGGGCGCTTCCTGCAGCCGGGGCAGGTAGACCGCGCGCACCGCCCAAACAATGCCGCCGGCGCCATCCTGCAAACCGCCGGCGCCGATTGCCACCACCGCGCCACTGGGGCCCAGCAGCGGAGCGCCCGACAGGCCGGCCACCAGGTTTCCGTCCAGCCGCAGGATGCCCGTCTCCAGGGACCACGGCCCATGGGCCGCGATTTCCTCGCGGATGTGGGCGGGCAGCAGATCCTTCAGCTTTGCACCCGGCTCGGCATTGGTGGCATCCACCGTCAGCAGCTTGTCGGCCGCGGTGGGCGCGCCCAGCGCGTAGCCCACCGCCGCCACCCGCGAGTGGACGGGCGGCAACGCCACATCGATGCGTGCGGGCGTTACGCCCGAGGGCGTATCCAGGCGCAGCAGCAGCAGGTCCTCGGCCACCAACTCGCGATCGGGGCGCGCGTTCACGGGCGCCCGGCCCGGAAAGCGCACCGAGATGCGGGAGCATCCCGCCACCACATGGCGGGCCGTGACCACGCGGCCACTGTCAGGCCAGACAAACCCGGTGCCGGTGCGCGTGCCGCCGCTGCCGCAGTTGTCGGCCACCACCTGCCCCACCTCTTTGGTGGCCGCCTGCACCAGCGCGGGCGCGGGTGCCTGGGCCGCCACGGGCAGCCAGGGCAGCGCAAGCAGCAGCGCCAGCGCGCACCGCGTCAACCCTTTGGTCATTGCCCCGACTCGCAGCGCAGGGCGAAGGCCGCGTCCGCAAGCGCCTGTCGCTGTGCCTCGGGGAGGCTGGCGCCCAAGCGGGCGATCTTCGCCCAGGGGTCGCCACGGCTTTGCATGGCCTCCAGGCGCGCCGCGAGGCTCACGTAGCGGTCGGCATCGAGCATCGCGCACGCCGGATCGCCGTCGATGGAAAAGGCATAGGGCGAGGTGGCGGGCGATTGCTTTGGCGCTTCCACCTGAGCCAGCTGGCCGATGCGCAGGCCGAGGTGCTCGTAGGCCGCCAGCTCCAGGGCCTGCTGTCGAGGCATGCCCTCCACCGCGAAACGCGCAACCCGATCCGAAAAACTCGGACCCAGGGCGCCGTGGGCGCGCAGCGCAATGCCCCCCGCCAGCGCGGCCGCCATGGCCAGCCCGAACCCGGCGAACCGGGCCGCGCTGGTACGCACGGCCATGGTTGCGCGCTGTTGCGAGAAGCCGAAGAAGGTGACGAGCAACGCCAACAAGGCGCCCACCGCGGATGCCACCACCGGCGCCGAGGACAGACCGATCAGCAACCCCACCAACGTGCCGAGCGACAACCCGGCAAGGGCATTCATGGCCACGCTGCCTTCGATGGTCGGCGCGGCCTCTGGCACCGCCTCCGATCCCTGTCCGCCACCCGATTCATCCGATGCGTCAGTCACCCGCGTTGTTCCTCAGGCAAGCCCGTCATGGGCCGACTATGCCGCCGCGGAGGCGGGCCGCACAAGCGCCACGAGCACGGGCCGGCCGCCCGGGTTGTCAGGGCTGCGGCCGCCGCAGGGCAGCCCCGGGCCAGGCGCCGGGTGCCAGCCGGTCGTACTGGGGCGGAAACACCTGCGGGCGCCCCAGTGCCTCAGCCGCGTGCCAGCCCCAGCGGGGGTCGTCGAGGAAAGCGCGCGCCAGGGCCACCTGGTCCGCGCGGCCCTCGGCCAAGATGGCCTCGGCCTGCTGGGGCGCGACGATCAGCCCCACCGCCCGGGTGAGCATGCCGCTGCGGCTGCGCACCTGTTCGGCGAAGGGCACCTGGTAATCCGGCGCCACGGGGATGGGGATGCCCGGCGCGATGCCCCCGGTGGTGACGCACACGTAGTGCAGGCCCTCGTCGCGCAGCGCACCGGCGAAGGCCACGGCTTCGTCCACCGTGATGCCCTCGGGCGTCCAGTCGGTGCCGGTGATGCGCGCGCCCACGGCCACGTGGGCCGGCACCGCGGCCTTCACCGCCCGCGCCACCGCCAGGGGAAAGCGCTGCCGGTTCTCCAGGCTGCCGCCGTGGCGGTCGGTGCGCCGGTTGGCGAGCGGCGAGAGGAACTGATGCAGCAGATAGCCATGGGCCGTGTGCACTTCCAGAACCTCGAAACCCGCCGCCACCGCCCGCTGGGCGGCCTGCACGAAGGCGCCGAGCACGCGCGCCATGCCCGCCTCGTCCAGCTCGTGGGGCGTGTGCCAGCCCTCCGCGAAGGGCAGCGCCGAGGCCGACGGCGTGGGCCAGGGGTCTTCCGACGCGGACAGCCACCGGCCGTCCTCCCAGGGGCGGCGGGCCGAGCCCTTGCGCCCGGCATGAGCCAACTGAATGCCGAACTTCGTGCCCGGCAGGGCAACGCGCCGCGCGGCGGCCATCACCCGCGCCAGCGCCGCCTGGGTGGGCTCGTCCCACAGGCCCAGGCAGCCGTGGCTGATGCGCCCCGCACGCTCCACGGCGGTGGCCTCCACCATCACCAGCCCCGCACCGCTCATGGCGAGCGTCATGAGGTGCTGGGTGTGCCAGTCGGGATCGGCGCAGCCGTCGTGGGCGCTGTACTGGCACATGGGCGCCACCGCGATGCGGTTGGGCACGGTAACCGGGCCGATGGCCAGGGGGTCGAACAGATGAGCGCTCAGGGTGAACTCCTCGGATCGGGGG
>JBIIUM010000186.1:0-6112 GCA_044339985.1 Burkholderiales bacterium
CCACGGCATGGCGGGCGTGGTCGGGGTCGTCGGTGGGGGCACCCCAGAAGACCATCATGGCATCACCGATGAATTTGTCGAGCGTGCCGCCGTGGCGAAAGATCACCGCCACCTGCCGCGAGAAGTATCGGTTGAGCAACTCCACCACTTCCTGCGGGCTGCGCGACTCCGCCAGGGTGGTGAAGCCGCGGATGTCGGAGAACAGCACCGTCACCTCGCGGCTCTCGCCCTGGCGCGCCAGCCCGCCACGAGCCACCAGCTCGCGCACCACCACCGGGTTGACGAAGCGCGAGAACTCGCGCACCGCCGCCTCGCGCGAGCGCCGCTCTTCGCGGTAGCCGTGCAGCGCGCCCCCCAGGAACAACGCCCAGGCGAACGCCAGAGGCGTCATCACTGGCAACCACAGGCCCATGCCGGCGCCAAACCAGCTGGCGGCCAACAGCACGGCGCTTGCCACGGCAAGCCCCGCACCGATGCGCAGCGTATTCACGCCCACCAGCTGCGCGGCACCGAGCAACCCGAGGAGCGCAAACACCGCCGCCGCCTCCGCCCAGGGGGGCGCGGCACGCAGCCAGGCGCGATTCTTCAGGTCGTCGATGGCTGCCGCGAGGATCTCCACGCCGGGTTGGCGGATGCTCACCGGGGTCATGCGCAGGTCGAAAAGACCGGTGGCGGTGGCACCGATGACCACCACCTTGTCGCGAAACTCGTCGGGCGGGCGTTTTTTGCGCTCGCTGTTGAAATCCACGTACAGCTCTGCGTAAGAAACCACCGGGTGGGCCGACGCCGCACCGCGCCACGACAGGCGGATATGGTCGCGATCCGGCAGGGGCCAACCCAGCTCGGCGGCGAGTCGCGCCGGCAGCGAGGGAATACGCCAGCCGTGGGCGCGCTCCCACAGAAGATAGCGGCGGCCCACCCCATCGCGATCCTGGGTGAAATTGATCAGACCCAGGCGCCAGTTGTCGGGGTGGAGCGCCAAGGGCAGCAGCACATCGATCTTGGCAACCGGGTCGGATCGCGTGCCGCGCACCGCGCCCAGGGCGGGGGCCAGGTCGACGATGGACCGGCCGAAGGGATCGCCCACGGGATCATGGCGCGCGGTGCCGAAGTACACGTTGTCCTGGCGCGCCAGCACGCGATTGAAGGCCTGGTCGGAATCGGGCCGGAACACATCGGGCTCGCCGAACATCACGTCGAAGACGATCGCTCTGGGCTTCTGGGCCGCGATGCCCTCCACCAGTTCGCCGTGCACCGCGCGCGGCCAGGGCCAGCTGCCGGCAAACTCCGCCATGCCGGTCACCGAGGCTTCGTCAATGGCAACAATGACAATGTCCGGATCTCCCGTGCGCGCCCGCGACTGAACCCGCAGAAAAGCATCCGCCACGCGGTTGGAGAACGCCTCGGTGGCGTGCAGCCAGAACAAATCGCTGGCCGCGGCCGCAACAGCCAGCGCGGCAAGCAGGAGGACAAAGCGGGAGCGGGTCGAAACCACGCTAGTCAGTCTACAGCCCCAGCCGCTGCCAGACCGTGGTGACGGCGCCGGCCTGGTTCAGGGTGTAGAAATGCAGCCCGGGGGCGCCGTTGCGAAGCAGGTCGTCGCACAACCGGGTTACCACGTCCAGGCCGAAGGAGCGGATCGAGGCGGTGTCGTCGCCGAAGGCTTCGAGCCTGCGGCGGATCCAGCGCGGGATCTCGGCGCCACAGGCATCCGAGAAGCGGGCCAGCTGGGTGAAGCGGGTGATTGGCATGATGCCCGGCACGATGGGCACCGCGACGCCGCGCGCCTCGCACTGCTCGCGGAAGAAATAGTAGGCATCCGTGTTGTAGAAGTACTGCGTGATCGCGGAACTCGCACCAGCCTGAACCTTGCGGGCGAAGTGGGCGAGGTCCTCGTCGGGTGAGCGGGCCTGGGGGTGGTATTCGGGGTAGGCGGCCACCTCCACGTGGAAGTGGGCGCCACAATGCGCGCGGATGAAGCCGACCAGGTCCGCCGCATGGCGGAATTCACCCATCTCCACCATGCCCGAAGGCAGGTCACCGCGCAGCGCCACGATGCGGCGGATGCCCTCATCGCGGTAGCGGTCCAGCAGGTCGGCCACGCTGGCGCGGGTGGCGCCCACGCACGACAGGTGCGGCGCCACGGCCAGGCCCTGGGACTGCAGGTCGAGCACCACTCCCAGGGTGCGCTCGCGGGTGGAGCCGCCAGCGCCGAAGGTTACGGAAAAGAACTCGGGGCGCAGCTGAGCGAGCTGGCTCACCGTCACGCGCAACTTTTCCAGCCCCTCGGGAGTCTGGGGCGGGAACAGCTCGAAGGAGAAGGTGCGCGTGTTCATGGGCATCGACAAGAGACACCTTGAACGGCGCGCGTGCGGAGCGCGCGCCGTGTGCAGCAGAGACCACTGGCCCTGTTTGCGGGGATCAGGCGAACGTCGCCACCCGTCCCCGGGAGGCAGGGATCAGTAGCGATAGTGGGCAGGCTTGTAGGGCCCCTCGGGCTCGACGCCGATATAGCGCGCCTGGGCGTCGGTGAGTTCGGTTAGCTGGGCGTTGAGCTTCCTGAGTTGCAGCCGCGCCACCTTCTCGTCCAGGTGCTTGGGCAGCGTGTACACGCCCACCGGGTACTTCTCGGTGTTGGTGAACAGCTCGATCTGGGCGATGGTCTGGTTGGCGAAGGAGGAACTCATCACGTAGCTCGGGTGGCCGGTGCCGCAGCCGAGGTTCACCAGCCGCCCCTTGGCCAGCATGATGATGCGCTTGCCGTCAGGGAAGATGACGTGGTCCACCTGGGGCTTGATCTCCTCCCACTGGTACTTGCCCAGGGAGGCCACGTCGATCTCGTTGTCGAAGTGGCCGATGTTGCAGACGATGGCCTGGTCCTTCATCTTCGCCATGTGCTCATGGGTGATCACGTGGAAGTTGCCGGTGGCGGTGACGAAGATGTCGGCCTTGTCGGCGGCGTAATCCATGGTCACCACGCGGTAGCCCTCCATGGCCGCCTGCAGGGCGCAGATGGGATCGATCTCGGTCACCCACACCTGGGCCGACAGGGCGCGCAGCGCCTGGGCCGAGCCCTTGCCCACGTCGCCGTAGCCCGCCACCACCGCGATCTTGCCGGCGATCATCACGTCGGTGGCGCGCTTGATGCCGTCCACCAGCGATTCGCGGCAGCCGTACAGGTTGTCGAACTTGGACTTGGTGACCGAGTCGTTGACGTTGATGGCGGGAAACTTGAGCAGCCCGTCCTTGGCCATCTGGTAGAGGCGGTGCACGCCCGTGGTGGTCTCCTCGGTCACGCCCCTGACCCTGGCCAGGCGGGTGGAGTACCACTTCGGGTCGCGGGCGAGCTTCGCCTTGATGGAGGCGAACAGGAAAGTCTCCTCCTCGCTGCCGGGATGGTTGAGCAGCGTGGCGTCGCTCTCGGCGCGGGTGCCCAGGTGAAGCAGCAAGGTGGCGTCGCCGCCGTCGTCGAGGATCATGTTGCTGTAGCCGCCGTCGGGCCACTCGAAGATGCGGTGGGTGTAGTCCCAGTAGTCCGCCAGGGACTCACCCTTCCAGGCGAACACCGGCGTGCCGGCGGCGGCGATGGCGGCGGCAGCGTGATCCTGGGTGGAGAAGATGTTGCACGAGGCCCAGCGCACCTCGGCGCCGAGCGCCTGTAGCGTTTCGATGAGAACCGCGGTCTGGATGGTCATGTGCAGCGAGCCGGTGATGCGCGCACCGCGCAGGGGCTGCTGGCTGGCGTACTCCTCGCGGATCGCCATCAGGCCTGGCATCTCGGTCTCGGCGATGCGGATTTCCTTGCGGCCCCAGCCGGCAAGGGAAATGTCGGCGACCACGTGGTCGGCGACGGGCTTCAATTGGGTTACGGCGGACATGGTCACTCCTTGGTCAGGGGACCGGCCGGGGGAACGAGGCGGAGCGTGCTCGCACCAGGCTCGTCACCCGTGAGCCAGTCACGAGTCAACGAGCGCCGTTCGAGAAAGAGGCCTGAGCCTGGCGGACGAAGTATCCGTTGCAGCGCTCCTCAGGACTCCGTGACTATAGCGAAACCCATGCCCGAAGTCATCGGGCCGCCAAAAAATTTGCGGCGGCGCACAAAGCCTCGTATCCTCCCAACCCTGAGCCGAGGCAGAGTCATCGGCGCTTCGTCCATCTCCCCTGACCTTCCTGCCCGGCTACGCCTGGGTTCCTCCGGTTGGCGGCGATGCCGTCGCCAGAATGAGCGACCCACCCCGCGTGCCCCCTGGGTCACGCCGACGTTCCGGAGTTCCATTGAACGAGTCTTCTCCTGCCGCCATTGGCGGCACACAACCGCCTTTGTCTGCCGAAACCACCGGCGACACCTTTGAGGCTCTCGGACTGCACGACGCCCTGCCCCGCGCGGTGGCATCTGCGGGCTACACCAAGCCCACGCCAGTCCAGGCTGCCACCATCCCTGCTGCTCTTGCTGGCGGCGACCTCATGGTCGCCTCCGCCACGGGTAGCGGCAAGACCGCGGCCTTTGTTCTTCCGGCCTTGCACCGTCTGCTCACACGCCCCGTCAAGCCCATGCCGGGCGGCGGGCCGCGCATCCTGGTGCTTTGCCCCACCCGCGAATTGGCCCTGCAGGTAGCCCGTGCGGCGGAGAACTACGGCCGGACCTGCGCCTGCGTACGGCTCGCCACCGTGGTGGGCGGGGTGCCCTACCCGGCCCAGCTGCGGGCCGTGCGCGCACCGCTCGACATGCTGGTGGCCACGCCCGGCCGACTGCTGGATCTGTTGCGCGGCGGGCGGATTTCCCTCAACCGCGTGGAAATGCTGGTCCTCGACGAGGCCGACCGTATGCTGGACATGGGCTTCATCGACGATATCGAAGCCATCGCCGCGGCGACCCCCTTCGCACGTCAGACACTGCTGTTCTCCGCCACGCTGGGCGGAGACGTGGCTCGCCTGGCAGGCAACCTCCTTCGCGAGCCGCGCCGCCTCGAAATCGCCTCGCACCAGCAACGCCACGCCGATATCGAGCAGCGCCTGCACTGGGCCGACAATCGCGGCCACAAAGACAAGATGCTCTACTTCCTGTTGCGCGATGCCGCCATCGACCAGGCCATCGTGTTCACCGCGACGCAAATCGATGCCGAACGGCTGGCGCTGCGGCTGGCCGAAGAGGGCCATGCGGTGGCCGCGCTGCATGGCGGCATGCCCCAGTCGCAACGCAACCGCACGCTCAACGGCCTGCGGCGGGGTCAGTTGCGCGTGCTGGTGGCTACCGATGTGGCGGCGCGCGGCATCGACGTGCCGAGCATCACCCACGTCTTCAACTATGGCCTGCCGCTCACCGCCGAGGAGTATGTGCACCGCATCGGCCGCACTGGCCGCGCGGGCCGGAGCGGCCTCGCCGTTACCTTCGCGGAGCCCGACGACGTGCGGAAAATCCGCGCCATCGAACGCTTCACCACTCAACGCCTGCCGGTGGCGGTGATCGAGGGCATGGAAGGGCGTTTCAAGCCCGAAGCGCAGGCGCCCCGCGGTGCGCGGCCTTCCGGCGCACGCCGTGGCGGCCCCCCTGGCGGCGCCCGTACGCGCCGACACGAGCAACCGCCCCGCGCGCGCCGGGCCTGAAGCAGCGCCGCCGACACCCATCCCGCCCCCCCGGTGGAGGGCGGCGGGTATCGGTGTCGGTGGGTGGACGGGCGTGCGAAGGGTCGGCCTAGACGCCCGCGGCCGTGCGCAACGCCTCCACCTTGTCCAGCGCTTCCCACGTGAACTCCGGCTCGTCGCGGCCGAAGTGGCCGTAGGCGGCGGTTTTCAGGTAGATGGGCCGCAACAGGTCGAGCATCTGCACGATGCCCTTGGGCCGCAGGTCGAATTCCTTTTGCACGATCTCGGCCAGGCGCTCGTCGCTGATCTTGCCGGTGCCGGAGGTGGTGACCATCACCGATGTGGGCCGCGCCACGCCGATGGCGTAGGACACCTGCACGAGGCACTTGCTGGCCAGTCCAGCACCGACGATGTTCTTGGCTACATAGCGCGCCGCGTAGGCCGCCGAGCGGTCCACCTTGGAAGGGTCCTTGCCCGAGAAGGCGCCGCCGCCGTGGGGTGCCGCGCCGCCGTAGGTATCCACGATGAT
>JBIIUM010000187.1:0-6063 GCA_044339985.1 Burkholderiales bacterium
GCAGGAACAGGCCAGCCGCTTCGGCGCGCGCATCCTCGAGCTGTGCGTGGAGGCCGGCGGCACCATCACCGGCGAGCACGGCGTGGGCATCGAGAAGATCGACCAGATGTGCGTGCAGTTCCGCCCCAACGAGCTCGCCACCTTCCACGCCGTGAAGGCGGCCTTCGACCCGCTGCGCCTGCTCAACCCCGGCAAGGCGGTGCCCACGCTGCAGCGCTGCGCCGAGTTCGGCGCCATGCACGTGCACCACGGCGAGCAGAAGTTTGCTGACTTGCCGCGCTTCTGAACCCCGCCCGCATCCCCCCACCGCAGCACCGCCTCCCATGCTCGACCAGTTCGCCGACACCATCCGCCGCGCCAGCGCGCAGGGCACCGCCCTGCGCATCCGCGGCGGTGGCGGGAAAGACTTCTACGGCGTGCGTCTGGAGGGTGACGTTCTCGACACCACCGCCCACACGGGCGTGGTGGACTACGACCCCTCCGAGCTGGTGATCACCGTGCGCTCGGGCACGCCTCTGGCAGAGGTGGAGCGGGTGCTGGCCGAACGCGGCCAGATGCTCGCCTTCGAGCCGCCGCGGCTGAACGCCACCGGCACCGTCGGCGGCGCCATCGCCAGCGGCTGGTCGGGCCCCCGTCGGGTGGCCGCCGGTGCGGCACGCGACTTCGTACTCGGGGTGCGGCTGCTCGATGCCCGCGCCCGCCCCCTGTCCTTCGGCGGGCAGGTGATGAAAAACGTGGCCGGCTACGACCTGTCGCGCTTCATGGCCGGATCCTTCGGCACGCTCGCACTGATCACCGAGGTTTCGCTGAAGGTGTTGCCGCGCCCCGTGGCCGAGGCCACGCTGCGCTTCGAGTTGGATGAAGCCGCCGCCCTGGACACCATCAACCGCTGGGCCGGCCAGCCCCTGCCCTTGTCCGCCAGTTGCCACGTGGACGCGGCGCTGTGGGTACGGCTGTCGGGCGCCCGCGCCGCCGTGGACGCCGCCCTGGCGCGGCTTGGCGGCGAGCGCGTGGACGATGCCGAAGCCGCGCGCTTCTGGGCCTCGCTGCGCGACCAGACCCATCCCTTCTTCACTGCCGCACCCTCCCTTTGGAGGCTGTCGATCCGGGGCACCGCTGCACCCCTCGGGCTGGGTGCGCAACTCACGGAGTGGCACGGGGGGCTGCGCTGGATCGCCACACCGCTAGAAGCCCAGGTTGCCCACGCCGCGGCCCGCGGCGCCGGTGGCCACGCCACCCTGTATCGCGCCGACGCTGCCCGGCGGGCCGGCGGCATCCAGCACCTGGGTTCCGGCGTGCTGGCCCTGCACCAGCGCTTGAAGCAGGCCCTCGACCCGCAAGGCCTGTTCGGGGCGCACCGCCTGCACCCCGATTTCTGAGCGCTGCCCGTGGAAACCCACCTCGCCGACTTCATCAAGGACACGCCCGAGGGCCGCGAGGCCGAGGCCATCCTGCGCCGCTGCGTGCATTGCGGCTTCTGCACGGCCACCTGCCCCACCTACCAGTTGCTGGGCGACGAGCTCGACGGGCCGCGCGGCCGCATCTATCTCATCAAGCAAGTGCTTGAGGGCGCACCCGCCACTGCCAAAACCCAGTTGCACCTGGATCGCTGCCTCACCTGCCGCTCCTGCGAAACCACCTGCCCCTCCGGCGTGGCCTACGGCAGGCTGGCCGACATCGGGCGCAAGGTGGTGGAAGACCAGGTGGGCCGCGGCCCCCTGGACGGGCTCAAGCGCAGGCTTATGGCCACGGGCATCTCCAGTCCGGCGCTGTTCGCGCCTGCCGCCGCCGCCGGGCGCGCGATGCGGGGGCTGCTGCCGGAATCGCTGCGCCAGAAGCTGCCCGACACCAGCCCTGCCGGACCGTGGCCGACAGCGCGTCATACCCGGCGCATGGTGGTGCTGGAAGGCTGCGTGCAGCCCTCCCTGGCGCCGGACATCAACGCCGCCACGGCCCGGGTGCTCGATCGCATCGGCATCTCGCTCATCAAGGCGCCGCGCACGGGCTGCTGCGGCGCGGTGGAATTCCACCTCAATTACCAGGCGGCTGGCCGCGAGGCCATGGCCCGCAACGTGGCCGCCTGGCAACCGCTGCTGGAACAGGGGGTGGAGCGGGTGGTGATCACCGCCAGCGGCTGTGGCACCACGGTGAAGGAGTACGCCCACCACCTGGGCGAAGACCCGCGCCTGGCCGAGGCCGCCCGCCAGGTGTCGGCTGCCACCGCCGATCTCACCGAAGTGCTCGAAGCCGAAAGCGCGGCGCTCGTGCCCCTGCTCCAGCAAGCCGCGGCCGCGCACCCGCGCCGGCCGCTCGCCTGGCACTCGCCCTGCTCCCTGCAGCACGGCCAGCAGATCCGCGGCAAGGCCGAAGCGCTGCTGGAAGCCGCCGGCTTCCAGCTCACCGCCGTGCCCGACGCGCACCTGTGCTGTGGCTCGGCCGGCACCTATTCGCTGCTTCAACCCGAACTCTCGCAGCAGCTGCTGCGCAACAAGGTGAACGCGCTGGCCGCCGGCGCTCCGGAGGGCGTAGCCACCGCCAACATCGGCTGCCTCACTCATATCCAGAGCGGCACGCAGCTGCCGGTGCGCCACTGGGTGCAGTGGATCGACGAGGTGCTGGCCCGCGGCTGAGGCCCGCCCTCCCATGGGCGGCCGGTTAGTTGAGTACCCGGCTCGCGCCGGGCTCTGCGGCACCCAGCGCCGGTCCTGGCAACTCCAAATGCATGTCCCACTCGGCCTTTTGCACGGCGGCCTGGGTGAGGCGCATCAAGCCGTGCAGCAGGCTGTCGCCCAGGGTGAGATGCGCTCCCTGGCCCTCGGCGGGCAGCAGCGCCAGCAGGCTGCGCTCGGCATCCACGCGGCGCGCCTGGATGCGCTTGATGAGCAGCGGCGCTTCACCCAGCGGCCGGTCGCGCGGCGGCTGGGGCGCTTGCGGCGCCGTTTGCTCCTCGCGGGTGGAGAACTGCACCTCGCGCAGCGCCTTTTCGTGGGCAAACTGCAGGATGGCGCTGCGCGCTCCGGGGTCGGCCTGGCGCTGAATTTCGGGTCTGGCCTCGGCCAGTTGCAGCATGGCGAGCCACAGGCGCTTCACGCAGCGCCGCGTCAGCCACAACAACACCTCGGTCTGGCCATCCACGAGTATGCGCATCACCAGGCGGTCCTGTTCGGGTTCGAAATCGAGGCGAATCTTTTCCAGGCGCATGGCGCATGCTCGTGCAGGGTGTGAACCGATTCGGCCCTCCGCGAAAAAAAACCCGGCGGACAGCCGCCGGGTTTGAGGTCGAGAGGAGTTGAAACGACTACCGTACTTCGAGCTTGCTGCGCCCGGCCAGGCTGACATCCCCACTTGCTTCGCCACCTCGGCCGACACACCGCCACGATAGACGCACCGGCAGGGCGGCGACAGCGCAGCTTCGCCCGTTCGGACCCGGGAATGCTTCCCGCGTGAGGATCAGGGCACCGCGGGGGCGAGTTGCCAGTTGCGGCCGTCGAAGCGCAGCAGCACCAGATCTTCCACCGGGTAGTAGTCGGTCTTCGAAGTGGTGACCCGCACCCCGGGGAACAGCATGGGGAACTCCACGTTGGTCATGCTGGTGGCCACCTTCATGATGTTGTCGCGCGACAGGTCGTCGCCCGCCTGGCGCAACACATATTCCAGCGCCTGGGCCACCTGGTAGCCGTGGGCTGCGATCCCGTCCATGGGGTTGCCGTCGTAGAACTTGCGCGCCCATTCCAGGTACTTCTTGATAGCCACGTCCTGGGCAAAGGCAATGGTGTCGGGCGCCTTCGCGTAGTAGGCAGAGTGCATGCCGGTGGCGTTCTCCAGGCCGCCCGGTTCGATCACGGTCTTCACGGCGGCGCTGGCGATTCCCGTGTAGTGCACCGGCTTCCAGCCGATCTCGCCCATCTTGCGCAGCACCTGGGAAGCGTGTTTCCCGCCCATGGCACTGAACAGGGTGTCGGCGCCCGAGGCCTTCAGGGCCACCACCTGGGTATCCACGGTGGGATCGGACAGCTCATAGGTCTGCTCGGCCACGATCATGGTCCTGGCCTTGTCACCCAGCGCGTCCCGCAGCCCCGCCAGATAGTCGCGGCCGTACTCGTCGTTGAGGGTGAGCGTACCGATCCTGGCGTTGGGACGTGTCTTGAGGATATGGCGGCCGTACAACTGGCCCTCGTGGCGGTAGGAGGGCATCCAGCCCATGGTCCACGGAAACTTCTCGTGGTCGCCCCACGCGCTGTCGCCGCCCGCCACGAACAGCTGCGGCACCTTCTTCGCGTTGAGATACTTGCGCACCGCCAGATTGTTGGGCGTGCCCACGGAACTAAACAGCAGCAGCACCTGGTCCTGCTCCACCAGCCGCCGGGTGTGCTCCACGGTCTTGGAGGGCAGCGAGGCGTCGTCCAGGCTGATGAAGCGCACCTTGCGGCCGTTGATGCCACCGGCGGCATTGATGGCATCGAAGAAACCCTTGTGGGCCTTGCCCAGGGCGGCATAGGCCGACAGCGGCCCGCTGTAGGGCATGGTCTGGCCGATCAGGATCTCCGTCTCGGTAACGCCAGGTCCGGTGTACTTCTGCGCCAGCGCGGGAAGCGCGCACAGAACGAGCGCTGCGGCGAGCGAGCCGGCGCGGATGCGCGATGCCATGACTTGTCTCCTGGAAATTGCGGGGTGTCGCGCGGGCGCGCGGCGGCAAAGTCTATCAGCCGCCCGGCGCGGCCGCTCTCAGCGCCCGCCGGCGCTCTCCACCGCCGCCACCGGGTCGTTGTCCAGCATGCCGTGCATCATGGCCATGCGCACCACCTGGGCGGTGTTGGACACGTCGAGCTTGGCGCGGATGTTGGACTGGTGGTTGGCAACGGTCTTGTAGGAAAGCGACAGGATGCGCCCGATCTCACCGATGGAATGGCCGGCCACCAGCAGACGGAACACCTCGAACTCCCGCGGGCTCAGGGCCTGCAGCGGGTTGTCATGCCCGGGCAGCATCTGCACCGCCAGCTCCTGCGCCATGTCGTGGCTGATGTAGAGCTTGCCCTCGGCCACCAGCCGCACCGCCTCCACCAGCACCTCGGGCGCGCTCGACTTGGTGACGTAGCCGCGCGCGCCCATCTGCAGAGCCCGGGAGGGAAACACCACGTCCTCGTGCATGCTGAACATGAGGATGCGCGCCTGGGGCTCGCGCGCCAGGATGCGGCGCGCGCACTCCAGCCCCCCGATGCCGGGCAGGTTGATGTCCAGCACCGTCACATCGGGGCCATGATCCACGAAGAGCCGATAGGCGTCCTCGCCGCTGGAGGCCTCGGCCACCACGGTGATGTCGCTGGTGCGCTCCAGCAGGCGGCGATAGCCCTCGCGCACCACGGCGTGATCGTCGGCGAGCAGAACAGTGGTCTTGTTCGGGGGCATGGATTCGTTCTCCGGCAGAAGTCTCTAAAGGGGGATGACGGCGCTCACCCGCAAACCGCCCCGGGCGCCACGCTCCAGCGCGAAGCGGCCGCGCAGCACTTCCACCCGCTCGCGCAGGCCCAGCAGCCCCAGCCCCAGACGCGGCTCGCCGCCGGGCGACAGGCCTTTGCCGTCGTCTTCCACGCTCACGTGCAAGCGGGCAGCGCCCTGCAGGTGACGCAGTTCGATACGCACCTCCCGGGCCTGGGCGTGCTTGGTGACGTTGGTGAGGCACTCCTGCACCAGGCGGTAGACGGTGATATTGAGGATCTCGCCCAGGCCGTCGATGCTGCCGTCGGTCTCGAAGCTGCAGCGCACTTCCGGATGACGGCGCCGCCATTGGTCCACCAGGTACTGCACCGCCGAGGGCAGGCCCAGCTCGTCCAGGGCCACGGGACGCAGCCGGCGCATGAGGTTGCGGGCCACGTCGTACACATGATTGGCCACCTCGATGATGGCGCGCGACAGCGCCCGGGCATCCTCGGGCAGGTCGGTGCGGTCGCGCAACGCCACGGCGTCAAGCTTGAGAGCGTTGAGCCACTGACCCATCTCATCGTGCAGCTCGCGGGCGATGTTGCGCCGCTCGTCCTCCTGCACCTGGATGCTGCGCTGGACCAG
>JBIIUM010000189.1:0-6052 GCA_044339985.1 Burkholderiales bacterium
GGCATGCTCAGCACCGACTTACGCACCAGCGCGGCGAAGTCGGGATTGGCGGCGGTGAAGCCGGTCATGGCGTGGTTCCTTCTGCGATGAGCGCATCCCGAAGTTCAGACACGGCATTGGCGTGCGCTTCGAAGCCCTCGTAGGCGGCCAGCACCCGCGCGTGGCGCGCGAGTTCGGGATACCCCGCGCTGGTGACGTAGCCGATGCCGGTGCGCTTCATGTAATCGAACACGGACAGCGGCGAGAAGGTGCGCGCCCAGCCACTGGTGGGCAGCACGGCGTTGGGCCCGAGCACGAAGTTGCCCAGGGTGATGGGCGTATGGCGGCCCAGCAGGATCTCGCCGGCGTGGTGGATTTTCCCGACCCACTGGAAGGGCTCTTCGGCGTGGATCATCAGGTGCTCGGGCGCGTAGTCGTTGGTGAAGGCGCAGGCCGCCTCCATGTCCGGCGCCAGAATCACGCCGCCACGGAACCTGGCCTCCATGGGCAGGAAGAGGGTCTACACCTACCACGAGGGGCCCTCCGGGCTGGAGACCATCCTGCCCGGCATCCAGACCCATGTGCTGGGGCCGCCGACGCTGCGGCAGTCGGAGGCCATCCGCAGGCAGCGGTCGAGCGATCCCGACGAGTTCTGGCACCTGCAGTTGAGGCGACGCGCAGATCGAGAACTGGTCGGTCGCCCTGGGCAAGCAAAAGTACCGCAAGCTGCTGGCGGGCGTCGACCTGTACAAGGTCGGACATCACGGCAGCCTGAACGCCACGCCCAGGTCGATGTGGGCGGGATTCTCCAAGAAGGGCACCAAGCGCAAATCCGGGCGGCTGAAGACGGTGCTCTCGACGATGCCGGGCAAGCACGGCGATGAGCGCAGTCATACCGAGGTGCCGCGCGAGACGCTCCTCGCGGCCCTCGCAACGCAGTCGGAACTGCACAGCACGCACACGCTGGCCGAGCGCGTGCTGTGCGAGCAGATAGACATCTCGCTCTGACACCCGCGGCCGGGAAAAGGAGGCAACCAGGGTGTCGGCGATGGCGTCGGTGCCCGGGCGAGCGCTCACTACCGCGACCCGCCCTCATGTCTGACGTACGCCCACCCCTGAATGCGCGGGTGGTCGCGCACATCCAGGGGTTGTTTTTCACCGGGGCGCCGCCACAGGAGGGATCACCCTGCGGTGATCCGATCCGGCAGTGCTCCGTCGTTCGATCCGGTGAGCGCGACCTGCGCTCACCCCTGTCCGTCGAGCGGCAGCCTCCGCGCGCGTCCTCCACCCGCGGCATGCACCGCGTTGCACACTGCCGGCGCGACTACCGGCACCGAGATCTCCCCGATGCCCGCCGGCGCCCCGCCACTCTGCTCGACATGCACGTCCATGGGCGGACAGTCGCGCATGCGTAGCACGGGGTAGTCGTCGAAGTTGCCCTGCTGCACGCGGCCTGCGCGGATGTCGATGCGCCCGGTGAGCGTCGCCGACAGACCGAACACGAGGCCGCTCTCGATCTGGGCACGCACTAGCGCCGGATTGATGGCGATTCCGCAGTCCACCGCACAGGTCATGCGCTGCACCCGTACCAGGCCGCCTTCGAGCCTCACTTCCACCACCAGCGCCAGCGGATGACCGCGGTCCTCGCACAGTGCGATGCCGCGTCCATGCCCGGCCGGCAGCGCGCTGCCCCAGCCCGCCTTCCGCGCCGCGATCTCGAGCACCCGGCGGTGCCTGGGCCGCTCCGACAAAAGGGCGAGTCGGTACTGCAGCGGATCGGCGCCCGCTGCATGTGCCATCTCGTCCACGAAGCTTTCGGTGAAGAACACCACGAACGACTGACCCACGGAGCGCCAGGTGAACACCTGCACTCCAGGTTCGTGCCGCACCCAGTCCACCTTCAGGTTGGGAATGGCATAGAAGGTGTCGGCCAGGCCTTCCACGCTGCCCGGATCCAGCGGACCCTTGAACAGCACGTCATAGCCCGCACCGCCATAGGCCGATGAGCACACCACGCGCCCGCTGAGTGCAAGCGGCTCGCCGCGTGCGCCGAGCGTGGCGGACATCCGGCCGAGCGCGGCCGGCCGGTAGTGCAGCGAACGGGTATCGTCCTCGCGGGAGTAGATCAGCTTGACGGGCGCGCCGGCGGCCTTCGAGGCCAGCACGGCGTCAATGACGAAGTCCTGCGCGGCGCGCCGGCCAAATCCACCGCCGGCGTAGGTCGTCACGACCTTCACCTGGTCCGGAGCGATGCCCAGCACGCGCGACACGACGATCTGGTTGATGCCTTGCGCCTGGGTGGGCACCCAGAGCTGGACGCCGTCAGCGTGCACCCATGCGGTGCAGGTCATCGGTTCCATGCATGCGTGCGCCAGGTAGGGGACCTCGTATGTCGCCTCCACCGTGCGGCCGTGCACCACGGATACATCGCCCACCCGCGCGGCCTCGATACCCGCTTCGTGCGCGAGCAGCCGGTGCGTCTGCGCGAGTTGCTCGGTGTCCAGCGCTTCCAGCTTGCCGTTGTCCCACTCGACTTCCAGGGCGGCGCGGCCCTGCTGCGCGGACCAGAAGCCGTCAGCGATGACCGCCAGTCCGCCCGCCACCGGAGCGACGTGCCGCACCCCGCTCACTGCCAGCGCCCGGGACGCGTCGAACCGCGCGAGCTTGCCACCTATCACCGGTGGCCGCTCCACCACGGCGGTGAGCAGCCCCGGCAGTTGCACATCCATGCCGTACACCGCGCTGCCGTCGACCTTGGCAGGCGTGTCCAGGCGCGGAAGGCCACGTCCGATCAGACGGAACTGCGCGGGGTCCTTCAAGGCTACCTGCGGCGGCGGGACGAGGCCGGCCGCGCTGCGCGTCAGGTCTCGGTAGGCTGCGGAGCGGCCACCGGGTCCGGTCACACGTCCTTGCTCCGTCATGCACGACCCTGCAGGCACCTGCCACTGGGCCGCCGCCGCGGCAACCAGCATGGCGCGCGCCGTGGCGCCGGCGCGCCGGAGCTGCTCCCAGCGGGCCGGCGTGCCGGAGCTTGCCCCGGTCATCTGCACCTGGAACCACGGATGGGCGTAATCCGGGTGTGTCGGCGCCTGCTCGGCGCGCACGCGACCCCATTCGGCGTCGAGCTCCTCGGCGACCACGGCGGCCAGGGCGGTGAGCGAGCCCTGCCCGATCTCGGTATTGGGCACCAGGACGGTGATCTCGCCAGCCGTATCGATGCGCAGGAACGCGTTGGGACGGAAGACGATGCCGGGGGCCTCCTGACGCGCAGCGGCAAGATCGAAGCCGAGCAGCAGCGCGCTGCCGGTGGCTGCGCTCGAGATCAGGAAACACCGTCTGCCACCGCTCGCGACCGTATCTTGCATTGCCGCCTCCATGATCAATGTCCCGCATCGCGGACAAGTGCAGGTTGCGGCAGACAGCTCGTCTTGTATTGAATGATCTTTGGCGCGGGAGATCAGGCTGGTAAGGCCGTCTGGCAGTCCAGCCGTGATATTTCATCAGGTCACGGGATGATGGCGAGGCGTGCTGCGAAGCCGGCTGTCCATCGCGCCCCCCCGCCAGCAGGCCCGGCTGCTGGCGCGACGCGGGGGCGCGGCATGACCGCAAGCCGACCGCCAGCGCCCGTGGGGGCCGCCAGACCAGTTCGCGCCGACAGCCAATGTGCTGCGGCCCCGTGGGCATCGGTGCGCCGCTCGTTTTCGGGGCCGACCTGATGAAATGCGCGCGCTACCGTCCGTCCCGCCATGCGGAGGGCGTCGTTCCAGTCAGCCGCTTGAAGTGGCGGGTGAAGTGGCTCTGGTCGCTGAAGCCCAGCTCGGCCGACAATTCGGACAATGAGGCGTCGCGGCGGCCCTGACGCAGCAGCCGCTGCGCGCGCTCGACGCGAAGGCGGATCAGGAACTGGTGCGGAGCGACACCGGTCGCACGGCGGAAAGTGGTCACCAGATGGGACGCGTTGAGCCCGGCCGCGGCGGCGACTTCGTGCAACCCCGGATTGCGGGTGCTGTGCGCGCCGAGGAAATCGATCGCGCGCAGCACACTGCGCGGTGCACGGCCCTGCGGGGGACGTGGAGGCTGGCCGGCGCCGAAGCGCTGCAGGACGTGGCGCGCCACGACTCGCGCGACAGCCTCCACGTACAAGTGTCCGTTTTCACCGCCCTGGCGCCATTCGCGCGTGAGCAGCGCCAACGCCTGGGCGAGCAGAGCATCCGATCCCTCGCCGTCGCCGGTCTCCCAGCGCGCTGGCAGCCGGCCATCGAGATCGGCAGCGACCGCTTCGAGCAGCGCCGGGCTCAGCGTGATGAGGTCGGCGTCGAGCCGATCGAAGTGCCACGTCACGGGAACACCGGCGGGAATCATCACCGTGTCGCCCTGCTTCTGATGGCAGCTGCGGTGCTCCCCGCCCAGCTCGCGCATCACATGTCCGGGCGCGCGGTGGATCACCAGCAAATGCTGTGCGGCACCTTGCGGCAGGCGCAAGGTGCAGGCACCGGCCAGGTCGCGCTCCACGTTGATGTCCCGCCAGCCCAGTGCATGGCTGGAGCAGGCGACGATATCCGACGGGGTTACTTCCTCGGCCGACGAAGTCATGCTGGATCGGGGGGGACCACTTCCAGTCGCGGCAGGGACACCGCTCAAGCATCGTGCCATGGCTCCGCATCCTGGTCCAGACTGACAGCGCTGCACGGCGACGACCCCACTGGTGATCGCGCCCGCCGCCAGCAATGGCATGCCCGCGCCCCCCGAGTTGAACGCACGCCGAGGTCTTGAATTTGAGCGCATCGCCACCGGGCACACCACGCTTCGTTGCTCCAGCGGACCCGCCTCCAGTTCGCCCTCGTCGAGCTCGCGCTGCACCGGGTGCTGCCCTGGCCCCACATGCGTGACCTGCCTCGGGATGCACCTCGCCATCATCCCGTCGCCTGACCAAATGTCCGGGCTAGCCACCGTCCCGCGGCCCGATGAAAATGCATGCTGGATCACACCCTCATCCACGCCACCTTGTCAGGCCACGATTGCGCATCGGCACCCCGGCGCTCGAATTCGACCGGACCCCGCGCCTCCGCCCGCGCCCACGATCACGATCACTTCATGCCCCCATCCGCGCATCGGGCCTGGCTCCACTTGCGGCATGTGCGCTCCTGCCATTGCTTTCCGACGCGCGAGCCAGCGATGTCCAGTCCGTTGCGACGAGCGTGTTCGCCGACTTCTACCTCGGTCGTGATACCGGCCCCCGAACCAGCGGGCGCCGTCCATCTTTTCTATACAACCACACGGAAACGAACGAGCCGCAACTCAATCTCGGACTCATGCGATTCGAAGCCCGGGCACCGGGACGCCGCGCGAGCCTCGGGCTGATGGCAGGCTCATACGCCAGGGAAAACCTGGCGCACGAGCCCGCGTGGGCGCGTCATCTCTTCGAGGCCAATGCGGGCCTCGCTCTCGACGCGAGCGGCAGCATGTGGCTGGATGCAGGGGTGCTCCCATCGCATATCGTGTTCGAGAGCGCGATATCCAGCCAGAACCCGACGCTCACCCGCTCCCTCGCTGCAGAGAACTCGCCCTACTATCTCACCGGCGCACGGTTCAGCTGGGATGTCGACGAGCGCATGAAGCTCGCAGCGCTCGTGGTGACCGGCTGGCAGCGCATCCGCCCCCTACAGGGCAATTCGCTGCCTGGATTCGGCACGCAGGTGACCGTTTCGCCGTCAAGAACGCTGACGCTCAACTGGAGCACCTTCGTCGGCACCGATGACCCCGACAGCAGCCGGCGCCTGCGCTACTTCAACAACGTCTACGCCCAGGTGGCATCGTCAGCCTCCGTCGCCCTGACGTTGGGACTCGATGTCGGCCTTCAGCAAAGGACCCCCGGTTTGAACCAGCACGACCTGTGGTCCTCCGCCGTCAGCGAATAGGAATTTCAAACGACATTTCCCGCGAGTTGGCACTGTTTTCCCCGTACTTTGAGCGGTCAACCGCGCGCTCCCAGGCGATCAATCCCCCCTTGCACTGACGATACGAACGCGGCTTCGGGCCGGATCACCGTTCACCCGCCTCGCCTTGGCGCCCT
>JBIIUM010000188.1:0-6052 GCA_044339985.1 Burkholderiales bacterium
CGCCCACCATGCGGCCCATGGTCATGGCGACGCCGTTGATCTCGGGCGGGAAAGTCTCGGTCACCATGGCCACTCGAAGGCCCGAAAGGCCGGCCAGGCCCGGTTGCGGAGGTTGGGGAGGCTGCGTTGCAACTTGCACGGGGGTCAAGCTTGCCCACCCGAGTTGAAACCTCCGTGACGCTCGGGTGACGTCCGCGTGACAAGCGCGACGGTTCAGCCGAACAAGACCAGAGCCCAGACCAGGACCACATTCAAGAGCGAAATCAACACTGCTGCGCTGCCGATGTCCTTGGCTCGCTTGGCGAGGCGATGGTCCTCCAAAGAAATGCGGTCTACAGCCGCTTCCACGGCGGAGTTGAGCAATTCCACCATCAGCACCAGCAATACGCTCGCCACCAACAGGGCACGCCCGCCGCCGGATGCAGGCACGAAGAAAGCCACGGGCAGCAGCAGGGCCGCAAGCAGCACCTCCTGGCGAAATGCGTCCTCGTGCCGGTAGGCGGCACGCAACCCGTCGAGGGAATAGGCCAAGGCGTTCAGGATGCGGCGCAGCCCCGTCTTTCCCTTGTGTGGACTCTCCGGAGGTATGTGATGCATGGGCGGTGTCGGGAAACAGGGCGGCGGGCGGGCGGAAAATAGCGGCGCATTGCTACGATTTCGTGTCGGGCCGCCGGAGCGGGCACCGGCGGCATTTGGCTCGGACCGAGGGGCGAGCGTGCTGGCGCGGCATCAGGGCTGGAACAGATACAGCCGATAGCCGACGGGCTGCAAGTCCTGCGCCTCCAGACGCATGCGCACCGTGGCCTCGGCCCCGGGCCCGATACCGGCGCCGGGAGCGGCCGGTGCGAGGTATTCAGTGGCCGTGAAGGCTCGGCGAACGACCGCTTCGTCACGCACATTGGTGAGTGTCAGTTCCAGCAGCGGCCAGGCCTGGGCGAAGGGGGCGTGATTGCGGATGGTAGCAGTCAGCAGCACCCTTCCCGGGCGAGCCGGGTCCAGGGCTCGCAGATCCGAGCCTTCGATGGACAGCCGCTCAATTTCCCGGGGCAGGGGTACGGCACATCCCAGGGAGCGGCAAGCTCGTTCGAGCCAGGGCCTGAGCGCTGGCGCCCGCGCTGCCACCTCTGCCCGCAGAAAGTAAGTGGCCTGCGCGAGCGCCACGCCAGCGAGCAAGAACACCAGAACCGCTGACCAGCCGCCCCCGCGCCGTTCCGCCATGGCGGATCGATCGGGCGCGACGACGGGCTGAGACGCCGGCGCTGCGGCCTGGGGCGCCCTCGCACCACGCCCTCCCCCGTCGAGCGCGGCCGGTGGCGAAGTCGATCCCCTTCGGGGGCCCGCCTGCGCTTCCTGCGGCCGAGGCGCCTGCTCCTGCCGGCCTGCGGTTGGCCCTGCTGGCGCAGCGGGCAGCCCCGGCAGCGCGTCACCGCGCGGATCGCTCGCCGTCAGGGAAACGAAGGCATCGAAGACGGTCTCGCACACGCCGCAGCGCACCTGCCCAGCCGATGCCTGCAACTGATAGAGGGTGACGCGAAACGCCGCACCGCACGACGCGCAACGCGTGAACATGGTCATGGACGGCGCCGCCCCCACAATCGCACCCAGCCGTCTCGAGCACGAGAGGGTTCGAAGTCGAACCAGGGGGCGTAGGCCCGCACCACCTCCTCCGACTGGGTCTCGAGCACGCCCGAGAGCACCACACTGCCGCCAGGCATCGACAGGTTCGACAACAAGGGCGCCAGCACTCGCAGCGGGTTGGCAAGGATGTTGGCCACCACCACCTGGGCGGGCGGCGCATCCAGTTCATCCGGGCCGCAGAAGCAAGCTTCAACCCCATTGGCGGCCGCGTTGGCCCGGCTTGCCGACACCGCAGCCGGGTCGATGTCCACGCCCCGCACGTCCGAGGCCCCCAGCAGGCAGGCGGCGATGGCGAGCACCCCCGATCCGCAACCGTAGTCGATGACACTGGCGCCAGGGGGAAGATGAAGGTCCAGCCATTCCAGACACAGGCCGGTGGTGGGGTGGCTGCCGGTGCCGAAGGCCAGACCCGGGTCCAGCCTGAGATTTAGCGCTCGGGGATCGGGCGGCTCGCACCAGGTAGGGACGATCCACAACCGAGGGCTCGCCTGCAGGGGCGCAAACTGCTCACGGGTCAGGCGGACCCAGTCCTGGTCGGGAACGGCATCCTCACGGGGCTCGGCGTCGACACCGCAATCGGCGCAGGCCCGACGGGAAACTCCAAGGGCATCGCTATCGGCCGGGAACAGCGCCGCCACCTCGCTGTCAAGCCAGGCGCCGGGCGTGGTTGCTCCGGGTTCGCCGAACAAGGGCTGCTCCTCGGGCGTCCCGGCGCGGGCGTCGGACACATCCACGCATACCGCCCCTGCCTCCAGCAGCGCCTCGGACAATCGCTGCGCCGCCTCGGCACCCGCAAGAATTCGCACCCGCCGCCAATGCGCCATCGCCGCCACCCGCGCTCGTTGCTCAGCCCGCCTTGCTCACCTGCGAGAGCTTGTGTTCCAGATAGTGAATGCTGGTGCCCCCGCGCATGAAGGCGCTGTCGTTCATGATTTCCTGGTGCAACGCGATGTTGGTCAGGATGCCCTCAACCACCATCTCGGAGAGCGCGATACGCATGCGGGCGATGGCCTGCTCGCGCGTATCTCCGTAGGTGATGAGCTTGCCCACCAAGGAGTCGTAGTGGGACGGGACCACGTAGTTGGCAAAGGCGTGGGAATCCACTCGCACCCCAGGCCCGCCTGGCGCATGCCAGGCCGTGACGCGTCCGGGCGAGGGAGTGAAGCGGAAGGGGTGCTCGGCATTGATGCGGCATTCGATGGCGTGGCCCTTGAAGACGACGTCGCGCTGCCGGACGGGCAATTTTTCCCCCGCCGCCACCCGAATCTGGGTCTGCACGATGTCGATACCTGTGATCATCTCGGTAACCGGATGCTCCACCTGAACCCGGGTGTTCATTTCGATGAAGTAGAACTCACCGTTTTCATACAGAAACTCGAAGGTGCCTGCACCGCGGTAGCCGATCTTGCGGCTCGCCTCCGCGCAGCGCTCGCCGATGCGGGCAAGTTCCCGAGCCGCCAGTAGCGGTGCGGGCGCTTCCTCGATCACCTTCTGGTGGCGTCGCTGCATGGAACAGTCGCGGGTTCCCAGATGTACCGCGCCGCGGTGTTCGTCAGCCAGCACCTGCACCTCGATGTGACGAGGGTTTTCAAGAAACTTTTCCATGTACACGGTGGGGTTGCCGAAGGCTGCCTGGGCTTCGCTGCGGGTGGTGTTCACTGCGCTCAGCAACGCCGCCTCGGTGTGAACCACCCGCATGCCGCGTCCACCGCCGCCGCCGGCAGCCTTGATGATGACGGGATAGCCGATGGCGCGGGCGATCTTCACGATCTGCGCCGGCTCCTCGGGCAACGCGCCCTCCACCCCGGGCACCACGGGCACCCCGGCCTTCTGCATGGCGGCTTTGGCGCTCACCTTGTCGCCCATGAGGCGAATGGTGTCGGGGCGCGGCCCGATGAACACGAAGCCGCTCTTTTCCACGCGCTCGGCGAAATCGGCGTTCTCCGACAGGAAGCCGTAGCCGGGATGGATGGCCTCGGCGTCCGTGACCTCCGCGGCGCTGATGATGGCCGGAACGTTGAGATAGCTCTGCGACGACGGAGCCGGCCCGATGCACACCGATTCGTCGGCCAGGCGCACGTACTTGGCGTCCTTGTCGGCCTCGGAATGGACCGCCACGGTCTTGATGCCCATCTCCCGGCAGGCGCGCTGGATCCGAAGGGCAATCTCGCCGCGGTTGGCGATGAGTATCTTCTCGAACACTCGGGGTTCTCCTGAAGGACTTTTCCCGCGAGGGGCCGCGCTGAACGGCCCCTGTCAGCCGATCACGAACAGGGGCTCGCCGTATTCGACCGGCTGGCCGTTCTCCACCAGGATGGCCTTCACCACGCCCGCTTTGTCGCACTCGATTTCGTTGAGAAGTTTCATCGCCTCGATGATGCAAAGCGTGTCGCCTTCGCTCACCGTCTGCCCGACCTCCACGAACGGCTTCCCCCCAGGGCTTGCCGCACGATAGAAGGTGCCCACCATGGGCGAATTGATGGCGTGGCCGTCGGGTTCGCCAGCCGCGACACTGGCCAGGGCGTCGCCGCCCGCTGGCGGCTGAGCGGGCGGGGCGGGCGGCATCACGGCGGCGGCCGCGGGCATGGCCATCACGGGCGCACCAGGCATGGGATGGCGCGTGATGCGCACTCGCTCCTCGCCCTCGGCGATCTCCAGTTCCGCGATACCGGATTTCTCCACCAGATCGATCAGGGCCTTCACCTTGCGCAGATCCACGAACGCACTCCCCTCGAAAATTGAACCCGTGCCGTCAGGGTTGCGTCAGCGCCCGTTCCAGCGCCAGCAGGTAGCCCTGGGGCCCCAGCCCGCAGATCATCCCCACCGCCAGGTCCGTGAAGTAGGAATGGTGGCGGAAGGGTTCACGGGCAAACACGTTGGACAAGTGCACCTCGATGAAGGGCACCTTGACGGCGGCCAGCGCGTCGCGCAGGGCGACGCTGGTGTGGGTGAAGGCCGCCGGGTTGATGATCACGAAATCAACAGGTGCATCCAGCAATGCCTGGACGCGGGCCACCAGTTCGGCCTCGCTGTTGCTTTGAAAACTCTCCAATGTCGCCCCGGCGGCCTCGGCCCGCCGGCGCAGCCCCGCCTCCACATCGGCGAGGGTCGTGGTCCCGTACACATGGGGTTCGCGCCGCCCCAGCAAATTGAGATTGGGTCCATGCAGGACGAGAATCCGCCTGGCCATGGCAGCTAGCTCCGTTGCCGACACCCGGTTTCAGCGGGACGCTGACCCCTCTGGTCTGGCTTGAATTTGACCCAGTTTGCTGCAGATCAGCGCATTTTGTCCAGCGAAGGAGCCCCCGCGAAGCGCTCCTGTCACTGCCGGGTTGCTACGCCGGGCGTGGCGGCGGATGGCGCCAGATCATGGAGCACTAGAAAATCGGCCGTGCCCAAGACCACCCCTCAAAAACCATCGAAAAGGATCAATTTTCGGCGCTGATGACCGGAGAAAGCGTTTTTTCTTCAAAGAAGCGGCAAAACGATAGCCTCCAACCGGGCTTCGGTGGTTGCACCCAGAACGGTCTGCACGACCCGCCCGGACCGATCCACCACCACCGTGAAGGGCAGCGCACCCATCTCGTTTCCCAGACTTCGGGCCAGCTCCAGGGCGTCGAGTTGGCCCACCAGATTGGGGTAATTCACGCCCAACGTCTGCAGAAAAGGCCGGACGGCGTCCAGTTCGTCCACGGCCACCCCCACGAACTGCAAACCTTGCGCCCCGAGACGCTGCTGCATGCGCACGAAATCGGGAATCTCCTTGCGGCAGGGGGCGCACCACGTGGCCCAGAAGTTCACCACCATCACCTTCCCCTTCCAGGCGGCAAGGCTGCCCTTGCCGCCCTCCGGGGTGGCCAGGCTCACCGACATGAAGCCGGCAGGTGTGACCGCGGTGCCTTGCGGTGGCTGGCGTGTGGCCGGATTGAAATACAGGCCGGCTGCCAGGGCGGAAAGAGCGACGGCGATGAACAGGAAAGCCTGGCGGGTCTTCGACATGGTCGGTCCGGATAACAGGTGAAGGGGGCGCTCAGCGCGCCGGGGCGGGCTCGCGCAATGCATCCGTGACCGGGCCCGGGGCGGGGCGCGTGACTGCCGTCTCGGGCCGGCCCCGCTCCAGGAAGAGGCGCTGCTCCCGGGGCGTGTAGCAAACGCCCGCGTCGGCACAGCCCTGGAAGCGAACCACCAGAGTCAACCCGGCAGCGCCAGAGGGCAATCGCTGCACGGCGACGCGCGCCTCCACCTCGCCGCGGTAGATGCGCACCCGCCCGAAAAACTCGTCGTCGATTTCCTGACCGGGGGGCAACCGGGGGTCTCCCAGGGTTACGCCGGCAAGCTCGGTGGAAAAACGCAGCTTGTCCTGGTAAAGGTAATGGCCCGGCGCCACCCGCAGCCGCACGGTGATTTGCCCATC
>JBIIUM010000190.1:0-6025 GCA_044339985.1 Burkholderiales bacterium
GTGCGCATCCGCAGCCAGATGGACAAGCACGGCGTGAAGGCGGTCTTCCAGGGCACCTCGGGCATCATCTCCGACGCCTACGTCGAGGGCCTCGGCCCGCTTGCGGAAGGCACCCTTGCGTTTCGCGAAGGGGCGCCGGTGGAGAAGCTGCCCGGTGGCAAGGCCTTCCTCGAGGCCTACGCCCGGCAGAAATACCCCGACGATCCCGAGGCCTACGGCCCTTTTGCCTTCGCCGCCACCAACCTCGTCATGGATGCCATCGACAAGTCGGGGCCCGACCGGCGCAAGGTGCGCGCTGAACTGAACCGCACCCGGGACGTGGATTCCGTGGTGGGCCGCATCACCTTCGACGACCACCGCCAGAACAGCGTGCCGCTGATCACCCGCTTCGTGGTGCAGGATGGCCGCTGGGTGGTGTGGGAAGACAGCGACTACGCCACCGGCAAGCGCGCCCTCGCAAAACGCTGACCCGCCGCCCGCGCCTCGCGCCGTGCTCGCCCAGCACCTCTTCAACGGCCTCATGCTGGGTGTGATCTACGCCCTGGTGGCCACCGGCTTCACGCTGTTCTTCGGCGTGATGGACGTGATCAAGTTCTCCCATGGCGACGTGGTGATGCTCGGCGCCTTCACCGCGCTGGCGAGCTTTGCCGCCGCCTCGGGCGCGGGGCTCACCCACCCGGCACTGCTGCTCGCCGTCATGCTGGCGGCGGCACTGGGTGCCATGGCGCTGCTGGGCGCGCTCATGGCCCGCGTGCTGGTGTTGCCGTTGCGCGGCGCACCGGCCATCAACGTGCTGCTGATCACGCTCATGGCGGGCACGGCCATCCGCGAATCGGTGCGGCTGTTCTATCCGCAGGGTTCCAATCCCAAGCCCTTTCCCCGGTTGCTGCCCGAGGGCGCATTCGAAGCCGGCGGCTTCACCCTTCGCCACGACAGCCTGATCCTCCTGGGCCTTGGCCTGGGCGCCATCGCGGCCACCGGCCTGCTGCTGGAGCGCACCCGCCTCGGCCTTGCCATCCGCGCCGTGGCCCAGGATCCCGAGACCGCCGCGGTGATGGGCATCCCGTTCCGCGCCACGGTCCTGGCCACCTTTGCCCTGGGCTCCGCGCTGGCGGCCCTGGCCGGTGTGGTCAACGGCCTTTATTACAGCGAGGTCAACTTCGGCGTGGGCCTGTTGCTGGGGGCCATCGGCTTCTCCAGCGCCGTGGTGGGCGGCCTTGGTAGCGTGTGGGGCGCGGTGCTGGGCGCCATGGTGTTCGCCGCCTTGCAGACCGCGGGCGCGCTGGTGGTGCCCGGGGGCAGCGCGTACCGCGACGTGTTTGCCTTCGGGGCGGTGATTGCGCTCATGACGTGGCGCCCGGCCGGCCTGCTGGCCGAGCGCTCCGCCGAGCGGGTCTAGCGTGCCCGTGGCAGCCTGGCCCGCGCTTGCCGCGGTGGCCACCGGCGCGGGGCTTGCCGCCGCGCTGCTGCTGGTGCACCACAAGGCGGCTGTGCTGGCGGTGCTGGCCGTTGGCGCGGCGCTGCTGGTGATGGCGCAGCGTACGCGCGCCGGCGAGCGCGCCGCCGCGTCGGCCGCCGCCCATCCCCGCCTCGTGCCCGCGGCGGTGGCTGCCTGCGCCCTGGGCCTGGTGATGCTGCTGCGCGAGGACAATTTCGCGCTGCTGATGCTGTGCACGGTGGCGCTGCAGACGCTGGCGGCCCTGGGCCTGCACCTGCAGTTCGGTTACGCGGGGGTCGCGAACTTCGCCGGTGCCGCCTTCCTCGGCGTGGGTGCCTACACCGCCGCCGTACTGGGTGGCCACCTGCCGTCGGTGCTGGTGCTGGTCACGGGCGCAGGCCTTGCCGCGCTCGCCGGCCTGTTGCTGGCGCTGCCGTTGCTGCGCACCCGCGGCCACTACGCGGCGCTCATCACCATCGCCTTCGGGCTGCTGCTGCGCACCTTCCTGGAGGTGAACGACACCCTGGGCGGTCCGCAGGGCCTCAAGGTGCCAGGCTTCGCCGTGGGCGGGCTGGCCTTCAACGAGGCCATCGTCATCGACGAGGACACCGAGTGGTCCTTCTACGTGCCCTACGCGACGCTGGCGCTGGCGATGCTCGGCGCCGCGCACGTGCTGGTGCGGCGGCTGGAGCGTTCGTGGATCGGCCTTGCCCTGGATGCGGTGCGCGTGGATGAAACCGCCGCGGCCGCCTTCGGCGTCAATGGCGGCGCGTGGAAGATCGCGGCGTTCTGCGCGGGCAACGCCCTGTGCGGACTCGCGGGGGCGCTGCTCGCCATGGTCACCGGTTTCGTGGCACCGCCTTCCTTTGCGTTCGGCGACTCGCTGGTGCTGGTGTCCATCGTGATCCTGGGCGGCATCGGCAATCCCCTCGGCCTGCTGCCCGCGGCTTTCCTGGTGGTGGTCCTGCCCGAGAAGCTCCAGGGCCTGCAGGAGTACCGCTTCCTGCTGTTCGCGGTGCTGGTGATCCTGGTGCTGCGCCTGCGCCCCGGGGGGCTGTTGCCGCGCCGCCTGCGCCGCTGGCCGGGGTTACCGTGAACCGCGTCCCGCCATGGGGCGCCGTGCCGCGCGCGAGCCGGTGCAACCCGTGACCGCGCCCATGCTCGAGGTCTCCGGCTTGACGGTGCGATTCGGAGGGCTCACCGCGCTCGACGGGCTGCAACTCCACGCCGCGGCCGGAGAGCTGCTCGGGCTGATCGGGCCCAACGGTTCCGGCAAGACCACCTTCTTCAATGCGCTCACCGGTTTCGTCCCGGTCTCTGGCGGCCAGGTGCGCTTCGATGGCAAGGACATCACCGGCGCCGCACCGCGACGCGTGGCCGCGTGCGGCATCGCCCGCACGTTCCAGCGCCTGCGCCTGCTCTCCGAACTGTCGGTGTTCGACAACCTCATGCTGGGCCTGCACCTCGACCTGCCCCACGGCCCGTGGGTCAACCTGTTCGCGCGCCGCCGTCTCGCCGCGGCGGTGCGGGAGCGTGCCGCCGAGGCCCGCGAACTGCTGGCCGTGTTCAGCCCGGCGCTCGCCGGGCGGCTGGCCGAGCCGCTGCGCGCACTGCCCATGATCGACCGGCGACGCGTGGAGATCTGCCGGGCCCTGGTGCGCTCGCCAAGGCTGCTGCTGCTCGACGAGCCCTCCGCCGGCATGACACCCGACGAAACCGCCGCCCTCATGGACGACCTTCACGCGGTGAAGGCGCGCCGTCCCGGGACCGCCGTGATCCTCATCGAGCACGACATGGCCGTCATCGAGCGGGTGAGCGACCGCTGCCTGGTGCTCGACTACGGCCGCCGGCTCTGCGAGGGCTCCTTCGCGGAGGTGTCGCGCGATCCCGAGGTGCGCCGCGCCTACCTGGGGGAAGCGTGACGAGCCTGCGGCACGAGGCGCCGCCCGCCGCCGCCGCGCTGGAAGTGCGCGACCTGGTGGCCGGCTACGACCAGGCCGACGTGCTTGCCGGGGTGAGCCTCACCGTGTCGCCCGGCGAGATCACCTGCCTGCTGGGCGCCAACGGTGCGGGCAAGACCACGCTGGTGCGCGCCATCCTGGGCCTCACCCCACCCCGGGCCGGTGAGATCCGCCTCGACGGCACGCGCATCGACGGGCTGGCGCCCCATCGCATCGCCGCCCTGGGCGTGGGCGCGATCCCCGAGGGCCGGCGCGTGTTCCCTCGCCTCACGGTGCGCGAGAACCTGCTCACCGGCGCCTGGCGGGTGCACGACCGGGCTGCCATCCAGCGTGCCCTGGATGCCGTGCACGAGGCGTTCCCGCGCCTGCGCGAGCGCGAGGGGCAACTCGCCGGCACCCTCTCGGGCGGCGAGCAGGCCATGCTCTCCATCGGTCGCGGATTGATGGGCGAGCCACGCCTGCTGGTGATCGACGAGCCCTCGCTGGGGCTGTCGCCGCGCTTCGTGAAGGACAACTTCGCCATCATCGCGGGCCTTCGCAGCCGCGGCATCGGCATCCTGCTGGTGGAACAGAACGTCCACCAGACCCTCACCATCGCCGCGCGCGGCTACGTGCTGCAGGGCGGGCGCGTGGTGGCCGAGGGCAGCAGCGAGGAACTGCGCCATCATCCGGCCCTGCTGTCGGCCTACTTCGGCTGAGTGCCGGAGCTACACTGGACCTCCCGCAAAGGAACCCGCCATGAGACCCGACCCGGTCGAACTCACCCGCGCGCTGCTGCACTACGACACCATCAACCCGCCCGGCCAGGAGGAGCCCTGTGCCCACCACCTGGGCGGGTTGCTCGAGGCCGCGGGCTTCCACGTGATCTACCACCCGCTGGGGCCGGGTCGCGCCAGCCTGGTGGCGCGGCGCGGCGGCCGCGATGGCGCGAAGCCCCTGTGCTTCACGGGCCACATCGACATCGTGCCCCTTGGCGCCAAGCCCTGGAGCCACGACCCCTTCGCTGGCGAGACTCACGAAGGCCGGGTCTACGGCCGGGGTTCCAGCGACATGAAGAGCGGCGTTGCCGCTTTCGTGGCGGCCGCCATCGAACTCGCCCCCCATCTGGACCACACCGCGGGAGTGGAGCTGGTGATCACGGCCGGCGAGGAGACCGGCTGCGAAGGCGCCTTCGACCTGCTGCGCCGGCCGGGGGCACTGGGGCGCGCCGGCGCGGTGGTGGTGGCCGAGCCCACCTCCAACTACCCCTACGTGGGCCACAAGGGCGCCTTCTGGCTCGAGGCCGTCACCCACGGCGTGACGGCCCACGGCTCCATGCCGGAGAAGGGCGTGAACGCGGTGTGCAAGGCGGCGCACGCGGTGGTGGCGCTGGAGCGTTTCCGCTTCTCCACGCCGCCGCATCCCATGATGGGCCAGGGCACCCTCAACATCGGCGCGCTGCACGGCGGCCTCAACATCAATTCCGTGCCCGATCGCGCCGCCATCGCGCTGGACATGCGCACCGTGCCGGGACAGGACCACGGGCACATCCGCGACGAGCTGGGGCGGGTCCTCGGCCCCGAGGTGTCCTTCAACACGCTGCTAGACGTGCCGCCCGTCTACACCGAACCCGAACACGAGTGGGTGCAGCAGGTCTTCGACGTCATGCAGCCGGTGCTCGGCGCGCGGCCCGAGGCGCGCACCGCCACCTACTTCACCGACGCGGCGGCTCTTCACCAGGGCTATGGCGGACCGCCCATCGTGATCCTCGGGCCGGGCGAGGCCCACATGGCCCACCAGACCGACGAGTACTGTGTGGCCGAACGCGTGCTGCAGTCCACCGACGCCTTCGCCCACATCCTGCGGCGCTGGTGCGGTCTCTGAGCGAGGGCCTTCCCTTGGGCGCGGCGGCGCCACGGTCGCTGGAGGCGCTGGCCGACGCGGGCAGCGTGCAACCCGCTGGGCGTGCGCCGGGCGCCTGCGCGGCCCGGGCGCGGCTGGGCGGAGTTCCCGTGGTCATGGCTGCCACCGATGCAGGCCTGGACTCGGGCGCCATCGGGCGCCAGGAAGCGGCGGTGATCGGTGCGGCAGCCGGCGAGGCCCAGGCGCGCGGCGTTCCTCTGGTGCTGCTGCTGGATTCGGCCGGCGCCCGCCTTACCGAGGGCGTGGCGGTGCTCGGGGCGTTCCGGCGGCTGCAAGGCGCCATCGCGGCGGCCGTGGAGGCGGGCGTTCCCGTGGCGGCGGTGCTCGGCCGGCACTGTTTTGGTGGCGCCAGCCTGCTGGCCTGCAGTGCGCGTGTGCGCTTCTACGGGCGCCATACGCTGTTCGGGTTGTCGGGTCCGCGTGCCCTGGGTGGCGCGGCCGGCGTGCGGCTGTTGCCCGAGGTCGTGGACGGGATCTACGGCGTGCAGTCGCGGTTGCCGCGCGATCCCGCCGGCGTGCTCGCCGACGCAGCCCACCTGCCGTCGGCGTTGGCCGCTTGGTGCCGCGAGCCGGCGCCCGCCGAGAGCCTGCGCGGCAGCCACGCGTTGCTGCGCCGCGCCTTGCCTCGGGATGACACGCTCCACCCCGGGCCCGCCCCGGTGGAACTCGCGGACCAACTGGACCGGTTGTTCCCGGACGGATGGGACGCCCAGGTTGTGGACGG
>JBIIUM010000191.1:0-5976 GCA_044339985.1 Burkholderiales bacterium
TCAACGAAGCGGTCAACCTGCTCAAGGCGCTGACCATCGTCAACCGCCGCTGAAGCGCCTGCGCCGCGTCAAAAAGGCCCGCATGCGCGGGCCTTTTTTGCGTCCGGGGCACTACCATTGCACCATGAACGATCAACAACTGCTGCGCTACAGCCGCCACATCCTGCTCGACGAGGTGGGTATCGAGGGCCAGGAGCGCTGGCTGACGAGCCACGCCCTGGTGATCGGCGCTGGCGGCCTGGGCTCTCCGGTGGCGCTTTACCTCGCCGCCAGCGGCGTGGGACGCATCACCCTGTGCGACCCCGATGCCGTGGACCTCACCAACCTGCAGCGCCAGATCGTCCACCACACCGCATCGGTGGGGCGCCTCAAGGTGGAATCGGCCCGCGACACCCTGGCGCGCATCAATCCTGGCGTGCGCGTGGATGCGCTGGGGGAGCGGCTCGCCGGCGCCCGACTCGAAGCGCTGGTGGCCGAAGCCCAGGTGGTGCTGGATGCAAGCGACAACTTCGCCACCCGCCACGCCGTGAATCGCGCCTGCGTGAAGTTCGGCGTGCCCCTGGTGTCGGGCGCCGCCGTGCGCTTCGACGGGCAGCTGGCCACTTTCGATCCGCGGCGCCCGGACAGCCCCTGCTACCACTGCCTGTTTCCCGAGGACGCGGAGCACGAGGAGGTGCTGTGCAGCGTCATGGGCGTGTTCGCGCCGCTGGTGGGCATCATCGGCGCGGCGCAGGCGGCCGAGGCGCTCAAGGTGCTGGCCGGCATCGGCGAGCCGCTGGTGGGCCGTTTGCAACTGCTCGACGCGCGGCGCATGCAGTGGCGCTCCATCCGCATGCTCCGCGACCCGGGCTGCCCGGTGTGCGGCGCAGACCGGGCCGTGCTCGCCGCCGGCACTACCCGGGCGGCGTACACCGCCCGCCAGGGGCCGGCTACGCCAGCATCGCCGCCTGCGCCTCGGCCATCTCGAGAGGCGAACGCTTGAAACCGCTCTTGGCGTACTGGTGCCAGCGGCCCGCCACGTAGGCCACGATCAGGTTGGCCCGGGCTGCCACATCGGTGCTCTCGGGTAACTCTCCCCCGGTAACGGCGAAGCGAAGCGACTGGCGCAATTGCGCCTCGATACGGTCCTGCAACTGGTTGATGCGCGCCTGCAGGCGCGGATTCTCGTTCACCAGGGCATCACCGATGAGCACCCGCGTCATGCCCGGGTTCTTGCCCGCGAAGCCCAGCAGCAGCGAGACGATGGAGTGCACCTGACGCACGCCGCTGGTTTCCTCGGCAGTCACCTTGTTGACCAGCCCGAACAGGGTCTGCTCGATGAACTCGATCAAGCCCTCGTACATCTGCGCCTTGCTGGCGAAGTGGCGATAGAGGGCCGCTTCGGAGACCTCCAGCTTCGCCGCCAGGGCGGCAGTGGTGATCTTCTCGCCGGCCGGGTCCTCGAGCATGCCGGCGAGCACCTGGAGGATCTGGTGGCGGCGTTCTCCGGGCTTGCGGGGCATGGACAAACTCCAGCGGGGATGTTGCGACGCGGACCAGTGTACACGAGGCTTCGTCTAACAGTTAGCGCCCGCTCCGATAGCTGTTACAGCGCGTCGAGCCAGCGCGGCAGCTCGGTCACGGAACGCACCGCCACATCCACCAACGCGGAACGCGCCGCACTTGGGCCCACCAGCACCGTGCGCATGCCCAGCCGCCGGGCGGTCACGAGATTGGGCAGGTTGTCCTCCACCATGACGCAGGATCGCGCATGCAACCCGTGGCGATGCAGCAGGCGGCGGAATCCGGCCGCCTGGGGCTTGGGCCGGAACCCGGTGTGCTCGATGCTGAACACCGCCTCGAAGTGGCGCTCCAGCCCAAGGGCGCGCAGCACCGCCCCGGCGTAGTGCCGGGGCGCGTTGGTGAACACGAACTTGCGCCCCGGCAGACGGCGCAGGGCGCGGCCCAGCGCCGGGTGCGCCAGCACCATGCCGGGCAGGTCATCGAACTGGTGGGTGTGCCAGAGGAAGTGATGGGGGTCGATGCCGTGGTTGCGCATCAGGCCCAGCAGCGTGGCGCCGTACCGGCGCCAGTACTGCACGCGCATCTCGTTGGCACGCTGCTCGTCCACGTCCAGGTGACGGATCACGTAATCCGTCATGGCCCGGTTGATGTGGGGCAGGATGCGGCGTCCGGCGTCGTGCAGCGTGTCGTCGAGGTCGAAGATCCAGGCGCGGTCCACGTCCCTCACTTGGCCTTGATGAGGGTGCCCACGCCCTGATCGGTGAGCACCTCCAGCAACAGCGCGTGCTCCACCCGCCCGTCGATGATGTGCACCGAGCGCACGCCGCTGCGGGCCGCGTCCAGCGCGGAGGAAATCTTGGGCAGCATGCCGCCGGAGAGCGTGCCGTCGGCGAACAGATCGTCGATCTGCTTGGGCGTGAGCCCGGTGAGCAAGTTGCCGTCCTTGTCCAGCACCCCGGGCGTGTTGGTGAGCAGGATCAGCTTCTCGGCCTTGAGAATCTCGGCCAGCTTGCCCGCCACCACATCGGCATTGATGTTGTAGGTCTCGCCCTGCTCGCCCACGCCGATGGGTGCCACCACGGGAATGAAATCGCCCTTGTCGAGAAACTCGATGATGCTCGGATCGATGGAGGTGATTTCACCCACCTGGCCGATGTCGAGAAATTCCTCCGGGTTGTCCTGGCTGGGCATGAGCAGCTTGGTGGCGCGGATGAAGCCGCCGTCCTGGCCGGTGATGCCCACCGCCTTGCCACCGTGGCGGTTGATGAGGTTGACGATGTCCTTGTTCACCTGCCCGCCGAGCACCATCTCCACCACGTCCATGGTCTCCTCGTCGGTGACGCGCATGCCCTGCACGAAGGTGCCCTGCTTGCCGATGCGCTTGAGCAGCGCGTCGATCTGCGGCCCGCCGCCGTGCACCACCACCGGGTTCATGCCCACCAGTTTGAGCAGCACCACGTCGCGCGCGAAGCTCTCCTGCAGCGTCGGGTCCGTCATGGCATTGCCGCCGTACTTCACCACGATGGTGCGGTCGTGGAAGCGGCGGATGTAGGGCAGGGCCTCGGCGAGGACCTGCGCCTTCTGGGCGGGCGCGATGGGTGAGGACATGCTCGGAGCGGGCGTGGCGCGGAGGATGGACGAAAGCCGCGGATTGTAGCCAATGCGGTGCGCGAAGCCGGTGGCGGGTGCCGTTTGGACCAAGGGTGGCGTCACGAGGAATTCACTTTCGGCATTCACTCTTCCTTCATGTGCCACAAACAGATGGGAAGACCATGACCCGCGGCGCAGCCTTCATTTTTCCCTCGCGCGCCACTGCGCGGATACGTTTGCGCCTCGGGGCAACGACGCGCTGGATCGCCGCGATGGCGCTGGCCGCCGCCACACACTCGGCATTGCCTTGGGATCGCGCTTCCCTGCCAGCGGAGATTCCAGTGCCGAAGACCGGTGCGTGGATTGCCTCTCAAAGCTGCTATCACTGGCAGGGCGCGGGTAGCCCGGTTGCCGTCGCGCGTTCAGACTCGAAATGGGGAGCATGTACCGCACTCGGCGGTTGGGTTACGACATGGGGTGCGCACCCCACTTCCGACGTTTGCCTCATTGATTTCGGCAAGGTCTATGGCCCTGAGTGGAGCTGTGGAAACATCCTTGTTCCTATCTCCGAAGAGTCAGCCCCCTGCCCTGAAGGCTATAGCGATTTCTACAAGTTCGGGACCGGAACCGTCTGCCGTTTAAAAACTGGTCCACCCACTTTAGATCCCGGCCGGCGCGGGGGACAGCCCCGCTGCCGGGTGGGTAACCCCTGCGATCCCGGTACCGGCAACAAGTACGAAGAGGAGGTGGACTACGAGGCGACCGGGCCGTTTCCGCTGCGGTTTGTGCGTACCTACAACAGTGTAGCTGTAGAGTCAGCTTTGTCATGGAGCCTCGGGAGCGGGTGGCAATCCAACCATCACAGTCGGTTGGTATCGGTAGCCGTTCCCGGCGCCGCCAGCACCTGGGCTTTTTTGACCCGACCCGATGGAGCGGGCCTCTCGTACCGCCTGGACGGCACCCAGTGGCAGCAAGACCCCGACGTCAATGGCTCGCTGGAGCGCCTTGCGGACGGTTGGCGGCTGCGCGACGGGGACGACAACGTGGTGCGCTACGACTACTCCGGCCGCGTGGTTTCGGTCACTGATCGCGCTGGGTTGGCCCAGGTCTACGGCTACAACGCTCGGGGGCAGCTTATCCGCGTCACCGACGCTTTCGGCCGATCGTTGGAGTTCACGTACAACAACTTCGCGGAGATCGCCACCATGACCGCACCCGGTGGACTGGTGTACCGCTACGCCTACGTACAGATAGATGGGCAGCGCCTGCTGGACAGCGTCACCTATCCCGACGGTCGCGTAAAGCGATATGAGTACATTTCGAGAGGCGCTCTTAGCGCCATCATCGACGAGAACCAAACGCGCTACGCGCGCTTTAGCTATTCGCAAAGCGGCGGATACACCCGCGCCACGTCCACCCAGCACCTCAAGGCCCCGGATGAGGCGGTGGACCGGCATACCCTGCAGTACGTGGATGACTCCACCGTACGCGTCACCGGCCCCCTCGGGGCAGTCACCACCTACCAATTCAGCGCGGCCTTCGGCGTAGCCCGCGTCTCCGCCATCGAGGAAACCTGCCCCACCTGCCCGGGCGGCACGCGGCGCACCACGCGCACCTACGATGCGAACGGCAACCTTGCCTCGGTCGTGGACTTTCGCGGCAGCTTGACCTGCTTCACCCACGACCTGGGCCGCAACCTCGAAACCCGCCGAGTGGAGGGCCTGTCCGGAACCGCCTGCCCCGGCACTGCCGTTGCGGGTATCACCCGCACCATCGAAACCGCATGGGACAGCCGCTTCCGGCTACCCATCCGGGAAACGGTGCGCGACTCCACCGGCACCGCCGTGCGCGTCACGGAAACCGAATACGACAACCGTGCAAACCCCGTGCTGCGTCGCATCTCCGACCCCGTGCGCAATCGCTCCCGTGCCTGGGCCTGGACACACACCTATTCGGACACGGTGCCGGGCGTACTGCTGGAGTCGCGTCTGAACGGGCCGCGCACCGACGTGGCCGACACCTGGGTCTTCGCCTACCAGCCGCCGCACAACCCGGTGATGTTCCGCCGTGGCCGGCTGGCCACCATCACCAACCCCCTGGGCCACGTCACCGCAGTGATCGACTACGACGGCCAGGGCAACCCCATGCGGCTGCTCGACCCCAACGGCGTGGAGATCGACCTCACCTGGGATGAGCGGGGCCGTCTTCGTACCCACCGCATCGGCGGCAGCACTGGCGCCATCACCACCTTCGACTGGCGACCGAGCGGCGAGCTGTTGCGCGTCACCCGGCCCGACGGCAGCTTCCTGGAATTAACCTACGACTCAGCCCGGCGCCTCACGGGCACTCTGGACAACCTCGGCAACCGCGCGGCCTTCACCCTGGATGCAGCCGGCAATCGGATCAGGGAGGCGCTCTTCGGCCCCGACGGCGCACTGGTGCGCTCAAGCGATGCCAGCTATGACACCCTCGGGCGCCTGAGCGCCGCTCTGGGCGCGGCCGGACAGCGCACCGCCTACACCAGGGACGCCGCGGACAACATCACCGCCATCACCGGCCCGCGCTCCACCGGCACGCTGCCGGTGGTCACCACCCGCGTCTTCGACGTGCTCGACCGCCTGCGCGCCGAGACCGACCCCGAGGGCGGGCTTTCCGAACTGGACTACGACACCCTTGACCAGCTCACCCGCCTGCGCGCCCCCAACGGCGCCCAGACCCTGTTCACCCTGGATGCTCTGGGCGACTGGCTCTCCGAATCCGGCCCTGACCGCGGCAGCCTGCAGTTCACCCGCGACGGCGCTGGCAACGCAGCCACCGTGCGCGACGCCCGCGGGGTGGTGGCCACGCGCAGCTTCGATGCCCTGAACCGCCTCACCGGCATCA
>JBIIUM010000192.1:0-5935 GCA_044339985.1 Burkholderiales bacterium
AAAGGTGCGCAGGTCGGGACGACCTCGAGCGAAAACCATTGGCTCGACTACGTCATGCGCCATCTGCCAGTGCCCCCTCGGGCGCTGCCGGGCCGGAAGGCCGCTTCTCGGCGCAGCGCAAGCTGGCCGCCGTCATCCGTCTTCCGCGGCGAGCAACTCGAGACGGTGGCCTGCGAACTCGGTTTCGACGCCGACGGGGAGGAGGTGGTGCTGCGTTCTCGCACCGCTCCGGCGGCGTGGCGGATGCCCTGGGCGTGAAGGTGCAATCCGTGGGGCGGATGCGCAAGAAGCTGATCTGGTCGGGGTTGATCTGCGGCCCTACCCACGGGGACACGGCCTTGGCGGTCCCGCTGTTCAACGAATTCACGCGCCGCACCATGCCTGACTGGAAACCGGCGGGCCGCGGGGCGCGGGCCTGACCACACGTCAGAAATTGATGCCGTACCCCACGTACACGATGGGCTGGAAGCGAGTCTCCACGATGGGGCTCTGCGCCGCCTCGTTCCCCAGCCAGTTGCCGATGGCCCCGAACAGCAGCGAGCCCCGTCCCAACAGGTACACGCCGTTCACCCCGAGCTGCAGGTTCACCGTGGAGCCGGCCGTGTAGGCGGGGCGCTGGGCGGTGGCCTCGGAGGGCCGTACGCCGAAGTAGTAGTCGTTGGTCTTGCCTGCGAACCATTGCGCCCCCGCCACGCCATTGAGCCGCAGCGAGCCGCCTTGCAGGTTGATCAGCGAGCGGATGAACTGCAGTTGCGCCGTCTGGCCGTTGCTGGCGCCGCTGATGTCCTGATACCAGTTGGCGTTCACCACGCCCACGGGCGTGCGCAGCTGCAGGTTGGGCCCCGCTTCGAGCGAAAACTCGCGCCGCTCCATGCCGGCCACCAGCGTGCCGTCCTTGGCCTCCCAGCCGAAGCGCGGCTCGACGGCCAGCCCGAAGCGGAAGGTCTTGTCATCGCTGTCCAGCAGCCACACGCCGCCCTGCAGGGCGTTGATGAACACCTTGTCCTTCCAAGAAGCGCGGATGACGGGCAGCACCAACGCGCGCGGATCCCGCGACCCGGAGAACTCCGGGAGGACGCCTACGCCGATGCCCACGAGGTTGAAGCTGCGCACAACAGGCACGGCGGTGAGGTCCTGCCGGGGCGCGGCCTCCTGGGCCGAGGCCGTGGTGGAGAAGATCGTCAGCGCCAGGGCTGCCGGGAGGGCGGTGCTACGGAGGCGTGTTGAACCGGAAACGGAGGGCATGCGCCATGAACGGGGCTGTTCCGCGCGTGATGCGAGGCGCTCGCTGTCTCGAACTCGGGTCTGGCCGGCACGGCAGGAAAAGGGTGGGGGCATAGTGCGGATCTCTGAACTGGGGGCGAACGAAAACGGCAGGCCTGAGCGGCGGCATCACGCGTGGTCATGCGCCGGAGCGGCGAAGAGTAGCAGTCGGTGCGCGGCAGGCTTGGGCGGAGAAGTTGCCCAAGAGCCTCGCACACAAGAACTCGGACAGGTCACGGGTTACGGGCGTTGCGCTCGAGAACCTCCAGTCGGCGGTCCACCTCGGCTAGCAACCCGCGGACATGCTGCAGTTCGCGTGGCGAAGGCGCTAGGGACGGGGTGTCACTCTCCGCCACCTCCCGATGACTCTCCTCCAGACTATTGATCACCACGGCCACAAACAAGTTCACCACCACAAACGTCCCGAACAACACGAAGCTCACGAAGTAAACCCAATGCCACGGGGACAGCTCCATCGCCTTGTTCATGATGTCCGTCCACGCCTCCAGCGTGGCAATCTGGAACAGCGTCAGCAGCGCCTTGCCCAGCGTCCCCCACCGCGCCGGGTCATGCGCCCCGTACAGGTGATAGCCCGCCACCCCGTAGACGTAGAAAAGAATCCCCATCAGCGCCAGCACGTGCCCCATCCCCGGAATGCAGCGGATCAGGGTCACCACCATCAGCCGCAGCTTCGGCAACGCCGTCACCAGCCGCAACACCCGTAGCAGCCGGATCAGCCGGGCCACCGTCGCAAATGCGCCTGACGCGGGAATCAGCGACAGCAGGATGATCCCGAAGTCGAACAGGTTCCACCCGCTCCTCAAGTAGTCCTGCGGCCGCGGCCAGGCTGCCACGATCTTCATGGCCGCCTCGGCGACGAATACCCACAGGATGACCGCGTTGATGGTGTGGAACACCCCGCCAAGGTCGTCCGTGACCTCGGGGTTGGTCTCCAGCCCGATGACCAGGGCATTGAAGACGATGATCAGCACGATGAACCGGTCGAAGGTGGCCGATCCGGTGAGGCGCTTGCAGAACTTGACCATGGAGCAGGGTCTCCGGGAAATGACGTTGGGCCAGGCCGCCGAATTCGACGTTGAAACGAAAAGGGCGCCCGGAGTTCCGGACGCCCTCGATCGGCGTGCTGGTGTTTGGGAAGGCCGCTCAGCCCCCGGTCACCTTCTGCTGCTGCTCGCCCAGACCGTCGATACCCAGGCGCATCACGTCGCCGGCCCGCAGGAACACGGGGTCGGGCTTCACACCCATGCCCACGCCGGGCGGGGTGCCGGTGGTGATGATGTCGCCGGGCTTGAGGGTGAACAGGAAGCTCACATAGGCGACCAGCTGGCGCACGTTGAAGATCATGGTGCTGGTGTTGCCGGTCTGGAAGCGCTTGCCGTTCACGTCAAGCCACATGGCCAGATTCTGCGGGTCGGCGATCTCGTCGCGGGTCACCAGCCATGGACCGATGGGGCCGAAGGTGTCGAATCCCTTGCCCTTGTCCCAGGTGGCGCCGCGCTCGAGCTGCCACTCGCGCTCGGACACATCGTTGCAGATCATGTAGCCGGCCACGTAGTCCAGAGCGTCGGCCTCGGACACGGCCTTGGCGGTGCGGCCAATCACGAAGGCCAGCTCCACTTCCCAGTCGCCCTTGACGCTGCCCTTGGGCAGCACCACCCCGTCGTTGGGCCCCTGGATGCAGGTGGTGGCCTTGCTGAAGACGATGGGCTCCTTGGGAATCGGCATGTTCGATTCCTTGGCATGGTCGGAGTAGTTCAGGCCGATGGCGATGAACTTGCCCACGTTGGCCACCGGGGCGCCGTAGCGCGGGGAGCCGGCCACCTTGGGCAGGCTGTCGGGGTTGATGGCGCGCAGGCGCGCCAGCGTGGCATCGTCGAGCGTGCTGCCATCGATGTCGCGCACGTGCGCCGACAGGTCGCGGATCGCGCCCGAGGCGTCCACCAGTCCCGGCTTCTCGGCCCCGGGTTCGCCGTAGCGGCACAGCTTCATGTTGTATTTCCCCTCGTGACGTGGTCGATGCAGGTGGCGGCTACAGGGAGTAGCCGCCGTCGATCACCACCGCCTGTCCTGTCATGAAGGCCGACTCGTCGCTGGCCAGATACACGGCCAGTTCGGCCATCTCCCCGGCCTCGGCGAGCCGTCCCATGGGCTGGCGCGCGATGAAGGCCTTGCGCGCGGCGTCCGGATCGGCGTTGGCGTTGATGCGGTCGTGCAGGCTCGGCGTGTCCACCGTGCCCGGGCAGATGGCGTTGCAGCGGATGCCCTGGCCCACGAAGTCGGCGGCGATGCTCTTGGTGAGGGCGATCACGGCGCCCTTCGAGGCGGCGTACGCGAAGCGGTTGGGCACGCCCTTCACCGTGGAGGCCACCGAGGCGATGTTGATGATGTTGCCGCGGCCGCGGGCCAGCATGGCGGGCAGCACCGCCTGGGTAAGCAGGAACATGCTGCGGGCATTCAGGTTGAAGGAGAAGTCCCAGTCCTTCGTCGTGCACTGCAGGATGGTGCCGCTGGCGACGTAACCCGCGCAGTTGAAGAGGATGTCCAGCGGCCCTGCCGCGGCCACGGTGGCGGCGATCTCGGCATCGCTGAGGACGTCGAGCGTGCGGGTACGGATGCCGGGGGTGCCGGCCAGTTCGGCGAGCTTCGCCTCGTTGACGTCGGTGGCCAGCACCGAGGCGCCTTCGCGGGCGAAGGCGAGCGCGGTGGCTCGGCCGATGCCCTGTGCTGCGGCGGTGATGAGTGCGGTGTTTCCCTGGAGCCTGCCCGGCACGTCGTGTCTCCCCTGTGGAGCGGCTTTTCTGAAGGGGCCGCAGTATGCCACACGGGGCCGGGGCCGCAGACGCACCCGCAAGGCTTCCTTGTTGGGCGGCTCGGCGGGGTCGTACACTCGCCCGTAGGCGCTCCGGCGCGACCGGCGCCGCGACAGATCGAATCCACGTCACAGGGGGTGAGGAGAGATGGCGAAGTCCAGCAGCGACAACTCGAAGAAGAAGTCGTCCACGAACAAGTCGTCCGCCAAGGGCGCCGGTTCCAAGGACACCGGCCGCAAGGGCAAGACGCTGCGCTCGCAGGGCTGGTTCGGCATGGGCACCCGCGACGGCATGGTGCACCGCTCGTGGATGAAGAACCAGGGCCTGCCGCAGCATCTGTTCGACGGCCGCCCGGTCATCGGCATCTGCAACACCTGGTCCGAGGCCACGCCCTGCAACGCCCACTTCCGCGAGATCGCCGAGTACGTGAAGCGCGGCGTCTACGAGATGGGCGGCTTCCCCATCGAGTTCCCGGTCATGTCGCTGGGCGAGCCGGTGATGCGGCCCACCACCATGCTGTTCCGCAACCTGGTGTCCATCGACGTGGAAGAGTCGATCCGGGCCAACCCCTTCGACGGGGTGATCCTGCTCACCGGCTGCGACAAGACCACGCCGGCGCTCATGATGGGCGCGGCCTCCTGTGACCTGCCGGCGCTGGTCATCTCGGGCGGCCCCATGCTCAACGGCCGCTGGCGCGACCAGACCATCGGCTCGGGCACCCATGTGTGGAAGTTCACCGAGATGCTCAAGACCGGCGAGATGAACCAGGCCGACCTGCTCGAGGCCGAGGTGGCCATGTCGCGCTCCAAGGGCCATTGCATGACCATGGGTACAGCCTCCACCATGGCCTCCATGGTGGAAGCGCTTGGCATGGGCCTGCCCACCAACGCGGCCATTCCTGCCTCGGACTCGCGCCGCTACGTGCTGGCCCACATGGCCGGCCGGCGCATCGTGGAGATGGTCAAGGAAGACCTGCGCATGTCCAAGGTGCTCACCCGCGAGGCGTTCGAGAATGCCATCCGGGTGAACGGCGCCATCGGCGGCTCCACCAACGCGGTGGTGCACCTGCTGGCCCTGGCCGGGCGCATCGGCGTGAAGCTCGACCTGAAGGACTGGGACGCGCTGGGCAAGGACATTCCCTGCCTGGTGAACCTCATGCCCTCGGGCGAGTACCTCATGGAAGATTTCTACTACGCCGGCGGCCTGCCGGTGGTGCTGCGCGAGCTGGCGAAGAACGGCAAGCTGCACAAGAACGTGCTCACGGTCAACGGCAAGACCATGTGGGACAACGTGAAGGACGCGAAGAACTGGAACGATAAGGTGATCTTCCCCTTCGGCAAGCCCTTCAAGCCCCAGGGCGGCATCGCCGTGCTCACGGGCAACCTGGCGCCCACCGGCGCGGTGCTCAAGCCCTCGGCGGCCACGCCGAAGCTCATGAAGCACAAGGGGCGTGCCGTGGTGTTCGAGGACATCGACGACTACAAGGCGCGCATCGACGACCCCAAGCTCGACGTGGATGCCGACTGCGTGCTGGTGCTCAAGAACTGCGGTCCCAAGGGCTACCCCGGCTTCCCCGAGGTGGGCAACTTCGCATTGCCGGCCAAGCTGCTCAAGAAGGGCGTCAAGGATATGATCCGCATCTCCGACGCGCGCATGTCCGGCACGGCCTACGGCACGGTAGTGCTGCACACCTCGCCCGAGGCCGCCGCGGGCGGCCCGCTGGCGCTGGTGAAGAATGGCGATGTGATCGAGCTCGACGTGGCCAAGCGTAGGCTGGTGCTGCACGTGAGCGAGGAAGAGCTCGCCCAACGCCGCAAGGCCTGGAAGCCGCTGCCACCCCA
>JBIIUM010000193.1:0-5899 GCA_044339985.1 Burkholderiales bacterium
TAATCTGCTTTGCCCCCGGCACGGTCTTCTTTGGCAGGACCAGTTCGAGAACGCCATCGGCATACTTCGCCTGGGCGGCGTTGGCATCCACCTCCGCGGCGAGGCTAAAGGAACGGGCCACGCGCCCCGCGTAGCGCTCGCTGCGCAGCACGCGTTCGCCTTCCTTTACCTCCTTCTCGCGCCGCGCTTCGGCCGCCAGCGACACCTGGTTGCCGTCGATGTGCACCTGGATATCTTCTTTCTTGACGCCCGGAAGATCGGCGTGGACGGTGTAGGCCTTGTTGTCCTCGCGCACGTCGAGTTTCATCTGCAAGGGTGCCGCCACACCCTGGCCGGCATCGAAGCCGACGGGACGAACGAAGAAGCCGCGCAGCAGGTCATCGAACATCTCGTCGATGGGCGTGAAGCGAGTGATCTGAGTCATGGACTTGTCTCCTGAGTCGTTGGCACCCCCCGCCACCGGGCGGCGCCCTGAGTTGCCAGGATCCGGCACCGCGCCGGATCGCCACACCCGGTATCTATGCACGGCCGCGCCGGTTTCAAGAGCCCAGGGTCAATGAAGGTTGTGGTCCGGCTCGGAGTCCCGCACGGCGGCGGAGACCGTCTGCGTGAAGGTGTCGCCCGACTTGCGGCGGAAAGTGAAGGTGATCGACACCGTGGTGCCGGCTGGCAGCGGCTTGTCCAGATCGAACAGCATCAAGTGGCGTCCGCCGGGTGCGAGCTTCACCACCTTGCCGCCGTCCAGGGGCACCTCCTTCAATGCCCGCATTCTCATCATGCCGCCCTCGGTCTTCATCTCGTGGATCTCGCAGCGCTTGGCCGCGGGGCTCGTCACGCCCACGAGAGACAGGCGTGCGCTCGCCTTGATCTCCCCGTAGGCTGCGGCCACGGGCTGGCCAGGGCCCGTGGCGCGCACCCAGAGGTCGCGGATCTCCACGGCGCTGTCTGCAGTACCCATTGCCGCCGCCGTGCCCGCCGCCCCCGCGCTCAGCGAGAGCGCGGCCAACATCCCAACCAACCAGCTTTTGTACATGGCTCCTTCCCCGTATCGACGAATCGCTTGAAACTCCGGTGCGATGACAGGTGCCGCCTATAATTGGTTCTTCAACCACGTTTGGATCCCATGCGCCGCATCCTTCCGCTGCTCGCCGGCCTGAGCCTGCTGCCCTGCATGCTCGCCGAAACCGCCCTCGCCCAATCACCGGCCCCGCTGCTTCCGGCACCACCGGCGATCGCCGCCAAGTCGTGGGTGTTGCTCGACTTCCATACCGGCCAGACACTGCTGTCGCGAGAACCTGACCTGCGCATCGAGCCCGCCTCGCTCACCAAGGTCATGACGGCGTGGCTGGTGTTCGACGCCCTCAAGCAAAAACGCATCACCCTGGATCAGGTGGTGCCGGTATCGGAAAAAGCCTGGAAGGCGGAGGGCTCTCGCACCTTCATCGAGCCTCGCAAGCCGGTCACCGTGGACGAACTGCTCAAGGGCATGATCGTGCAGTCGGGCAACGACGCCACCATCGCCCTGGCCGAGGTCGTGGCCGGTAGCGAAGAGGCGTTCGCCGACCTCATGAACCGCCAGGCCGGGAGGCTGGGCCTGGCTGGTACGCACTTCGTCAACGCCACGGGCCTGCCCGATCCGCGCCACTACTCCACTGCCCGCGATCTGGGCGTTCTCGCGAGTGCGCTGATTCGCGACTTCCCGGAGTTTTTTCCGCTCTATTCCCTGCGCGAATACCGCTACAACAACATCACCCAGTACAACCGTAACCTGCTGCTGGGGCGTGACCCCACCGTGGACGGCCTCAAGACGGGCTTCCACGAATCGGCCGGCTACTGCCTCATCGCCACCGCCAAGCGCGAGCCGCGGCGACTGCTGTCGGTGGTGCTCGGCACGGCCTCGGAGCAGGCCCGCGCCCAGGAGAGCCAGAAACTGCTCAACTACGGTTTTCAGTTCTACGAGAGCGTGCGGCTGTACCAGAAGGGACAGGCCGTGGCCCGGTTACCTGTCTATAAAGGCGCACGCGACGAGCTCCAGGCCGGTTTCGTGGAAGATTTCCACCTGAGCGTGCCGCGCGGCATGGCCGACCGCCTCAGGGCCAATCTCACCAGCCTGCAACCGCTGATCGCACCCGTGGCCGCTGGCCAGAAGGTGGGCACCCTGGCCATCACCCTGGACGGCAAGCCGGTGGGCGACTATCCGGTGGTGGCCCTCGAGGCCATGGGCGTGGCCAACATCTTCGGGCGTGCCTGGGACTCGCTGCGCCTGTGGTTCAAGTGAGGCCGGACGGTTGCACTGCTACCTGAACGGCGAGTTCCTGCCCACCGCGGAGGCGCGGGTGCCGGTGCTGGACCGGGGTTTCCTGTTTGGCGATGGCGTCTACGAGGTGATTCCGGTGTACGGCCGGCGGCCTTTCCGGCTCGACGCCCACCTGCGGCGGCTGCAGCGCAGCCTCGATGCGTTGCGCATGGATCCGCCCCACGACCACGCGCATTGGCGATCGCTGATCGCCGAACTGGTGGCGCGTCAGCCCTTCGACGACCAGGGAATCTACCTTCAGGTGACGCGAGGCGTGGCGAAGCGCGACCACGCGTTCCCGAAAGACGTGGCGCCCACGGTATTCATGATGGGCAACCCGCTGGTTACGCCCACGGCCCCCCAGCTTGCCCAGGGCGTGGCTGCCATCACCGCGGCGGATAACCGCTGGCTGCGCTGCGACATCAAGTCCACCGCGCTGCTTGCCAACGTGCTGCTGCGCCAGATGGCCGTGGACCAGGGCGCGGCCGAGACCATCCTGCTGCGCGAGGGTCAGCTCACGGAAGGGTCGGCCAGCAACGTGTTCATCGTCGCGGGCGGCGTCATCGCCTCTCCGCCCAACGGACCGCTGCTGCTGCCCGGCGTGACGGCAGAGGTGGTGGAGGACGCCGCGCGCCTGGAGGGTGTGCCCCTCGAGCGGCGCCCCGTTTCGGAGGAGCAGCTGCGCGGCGCCGACGAAGTGTGGATCACCAGCGCAAGCCGCGAGGTGCTGGCGGTCAGCGCCCTGGACGGGAGCCCGGTTGGAAATGGCCGGCCCGGCCCCATCTTCGCGCGTATCCACCAGCGCTTCCAGGCGCTCAAGCAGGCAGACGACGCACCATGAGCGAGCCCGTCCCCTCACTGATCGAGTACCCCACCGACTTTCCCCTCAAGATCATGGGGCGGCAGGCGCCAGGCCTCGCCAGCCTGGTGGTGGAGATCGTGCGTCGCCATGCGCCGGACTTCGACCCGTCCACGGTGGAATTGCGCGCCAGCCGCGAAAAGAAGTACCTGTCGGTGACGTGCGTGATCCGCGCCACCTCGCGCGAGCAGCTCGATGCGCTGTACCAGGAGCTGTGCGATCACCCCTCGGTGGTGATGGTCCTCTGAAGCCGCACCCGCAGCCGTGGCCGGAGCCGCACGTGCGTCGCCTCGGTTCCACCGACTACGCGGCGGCCTGGGCCGCCATGCGCGAGTTCACGGCCGCCCGAGACGCCGCAACGCCCGATGAGCTCTGGCTTACCTCGCACCCCCCCGTCTACACCGTGGGCGTGGCTGGCCGTGCGCAACACCTGCCCCGGGGCGACACCGGCATCCCGCTGGTGCGTACCGACCGCGGCGGCCAAGTCACCTGGCACGGCCCCGGCCAAGTGCTGCTCTACACCCTGCTCGACCTGAGCCGGCTCGGCCTGGGCATCCGCCCCCTGGTGCGGATACTGGAGGATTCGGTGGTGGAAGTTCTGGCGGTCCACGGCATTGCCGCCCGTGGCGATACCGCGGCCCCGGGCGTGTACGTGGACGGCGCCAAGGTGGCCGCGCTGGGCCTCAAGGTGCGCGCAGGGCGCTGCTACCACGGCCTGGCGCTCAACGTGCACCCCGACCTGTCCGCCTTCGCCGCCATCGACCCCTGCGGCCAGCCCGGGCTCCCCGTAACCAGCACCCGGCTGCTGGGCGTGGCCGCGAACGAGGACGAACTAGGCAGCGCACTTGCCACCGTGGTGAAGACCCGGCTGCGGGCCTGGCTCGACCGCCCCTGAGCGCCGGCCCGCGGCCGTAGAATCCCGCCATGGAAACGTCCACCAAGCAGACCGGCGCGGCCAAGACGGCCCGCAACCCCATCAAGATCGTTCCCGCCGAGCGGCTGCCCAAGCCGGACTGGATTCGCGTCAAGGCCGGCGGCAGCGAGAACTTCCACGCTGTGAAGCAGGCGCTTCGCAGCCATGGCCTGCACACCGTGTGCGAGGAAGCCTCCTGCCCCAACATCGGCGAATGCTTCGGCAAGGGCACGGCCACCTTCATGATCCTGGGCGACCTCTGTACCCGCCGCTGCCCCTTCTGCGACGTGGCCCACGGCAGGCCCGCCCCCCCCGACCCGGCCGAGCCGCTCAACCTGGCGGTCACCATCCGCGACATGCGCCTCAGGTACGTGGTGATCACCAGCGTCGACCGCGACGACCTGCGCGACGGCGGCGCCGGGCACTTCGCCGAATGCATCCGCGCCGTGCGCGAGCACTCTCCCGGCACCGTCATCGAAGTGCTGGTGCCCGACTTCCGCGGCCGCCTGGACAAGGCCCTCGACGCGCTGGACGCCGCCCCCCCGGACGTGATGAACCACAACCTCGAGACCGTGCCGCGGCTCTACCGCCAGGCGCGGCCCGGCGCGGATTACGCCCATTCCCTGAAGCTGCTGCAGGCATTCAAGGCGCGCCACCCGGGACTGCCCACCAAGTCCGGACTGATGGTGGGCCTGGGCGAGACCGACGAGGAGATCCTGCAGGTGATGCGCGACCTGCGCGCCCACGACGTGGACATGCTCACCGTGGGCCAGTACCTGCAGCCCACCGGCGGCCACCTGCCGGTACTGCGCTACGTGGAGCCCGCGCGGTTCAAAACCTTCCAGCGCGAGGCGCTGGCCATGGGCTTTCGCCACGCGGCCTGCGGGCCGCTGGTGCGCTCCAGCTACCACGCCGACCAGCAGGCCCACGACGCCGGCGTGGCGGTCTGACCGCAGCGCCGCCCATGGAGCGGCCGCTGCGCCTTGCCATCATCCGCCAGCGCTGGAACCCCTTCGGCGGGGCGGAGCGCTTCGTGGACCGCGCCGTGCACGCCCTGGTGGCGCGCGGCGTGGACGTGACGCTGATGGCTCGTCGCTGGCAGTCGGCGGAAGGCCTGCGCACCGAGCGCCTGGACCCCTTCTACGTGGGCAGCGTGTGGCGTGACGCCGGGTTCGCCCGCGCGGCCCGGGCCGCCGTGGCGCGCGGCGGCTACCACCTGGTCCAGTCCCACGAGCGCATCGACTGCTGCCACGTGTACCGCGCCGGCGACGGCGTGCACCGGGCCTGGCTCGAGCGCCGGGCGCGCGCGGAAGGCGGCGCCTGGCGCGCGCTCTCCCCCTTCCACCGCTACACCCTGGCGGCCGAGGCGCGGGTGTTCGCCAGCACGCGCCTGGAAGCCGTCATCTGCAACTCCGCGATGGTGCGTGAGGAGATCGTGCGCCACTTCGGCACCGATCCGGCGAAGCTGCACGTCATTCGCAACGGCGTGGACACCGAAGCCTGTTCACCCGCCCTGCGCGGCATGCACCGCGAGCGCGTCCGGGCGCAGCTCGGCATCGGCGCGGACGAACCGGTGTTCCTGTTCGTGGGCTCGGGCTTCAAGCGCAAGGGCGTGGCCGCCGCACTCCAGGCGCTGGCGCGCCTGCCGGCCGGCACGCTCGTGGTGGTGGGCGGCGACAGGCACGCCGCGCGATACCAGGCACTCGCCCAGGGCCTCGGCCTTGGAAACCGGGCACGCTTCACCGGACCCGTTGCGGACGTGAAACCCTTCTACGGCGCCGCGGACGCCTTCGTGCTGCCCACCCTCTACGACCCCTTTCCCAACGCTGCC
>JBIIUM010000047.1:0-19580 GCA_044339985.1 Burkholderiales bacterium
CACCGACGATGTTCTTGGCTACATAGCGCGCCGCGTAGGCCGCCGAGCGGTCCACCTTGGAAGGGTCCTTGCCCGAGAAGGCGCCGCCGCCGTGGGGTGCCGCGCCGCCGTAGGTATCCACGATGATTTTGCGGCCCGTGAGCCCGCAATCACCCTGGGGGCCGCCGATCACGAAGCGCCCGGTGGGATTGATGAGGTACTTGACCTCGCCCTTCACCAGATTCTTCGGCAGCACGGGCTTGACGATCTCCTCGATCACCGCCTCGCAGATCTGGGCGTACTGCATCTCGGGCGCGTGCTGGGTGGACAGCACCACCGTGTCGATGCTGTGGGGCCTGCCATCCACGTAGCGTACCGTCACCTGTGACTTGGCATCGGGGCGCAGCCAGGGCAGGCGGCCGTCGCGGCGCAGTTCGCTTTGCCGCTCCACCAGGCGATGCGCGAGAAAAATGGCCAGGGGCATCAGTTGCGGAGTCTCGTCACAGGCGTAGCCAAACATCAGCCCCTGGTCGCCCGCGCCCTGATCCAGGTCCAGCCCCCTGCCCTCATCCACGCCCTGGGCAATATCCTGGCTCTGCTTGTCGTAGGCCACGAGCACCGCGCAGCCCTTGTAGTCGATGCCGTAATCGGTGTTGTCGTACCCGATGCGCTTGATGGTGTCGCGCGCCACCTGCTGGTAATCCACCACCGCGTCAGTGGTGATCTCACCGGCCATCACCACCAGACCGGTGTTCACCAGCGTCTCGGCGGCTACCCGGGAGCGCTTGTCCTGGGCTAAGATCGCATCCAGCACTGCATCGGAGATCTGGTCTGCCACCTTGTCCGGGTGTCCCTCGGAGACAGACTCCGAGGTGAAAAGATAATCGCTCATGCCAGAGGCCCTGTTTGATCAATTAAAACGGGCTGGCACGATAGCAGAAGCACCCCCTGTCTCGATAGGTCGCCTCCTGGCGATGTTGCAAGTCCTGCTGCGCCTGATTGCCCGCCTGCCCCTTCTGGTGTTGCACCGGATCGGGGCCATTGCCGGTTTGCTGGTGTACAGGCTGGCACCGCGCTACGCAGGCATGCTCACCGACAACGTTGCCGCCAGCGGCATCGCCGACGATCCGCTCGAATTCGAGCGGGTCTGCCGCGCGGTGGTTGGTGAAACAGGCAAGGGACTGATGGAATTACCTGCCATCTGGTTCCGGCCCGCCCTGCAGGCCGCTGGCCTGGTGGTGGAGCAACGCGGGTGGGAACTGGTGGAACACGCCCGGTCGCAGCAGCGCGGCATCCTGTTTCTCACCCCGCACCTGGGCTGCTTCGAGGTCTCGGCGCTCTACGCGGCGCTGCGCATGCCCATCACGGTGCTGTACCGGCCGCCAAAGCTCAAGTGGCTCGAGCCGCTGATGCGCGCCGGACGCAGCCGCGGCTACGGCAGGCTTGCGCCCACCACCCTGGGCGGGGTGCGCCAGCTGCTGCGAGCGCTGCGCGCTGGCGAAGCGGTGGGCCTGCTGCCCGACCAGGTGCCTGGCAATGGGGATGGGGTATGGGCCGATTTCTTCGGACGACCCGCCTACACCATGACCCTGGTGGGCAAGCTGCAGCGCGCCACTGGCTGTGCCGTGATCCTGGCCTTCGCGCGCCGCCTGCCGAAAGGTCGCGGCTTCTGCCTGGAGCTTTGCGCGGTACCCGACGACCTGTCTGGCGCAGAGGGTGCGCGAAGGCTCAACGCCGCCCTCGAAACCCTCATCCGCCGTTGCCCGGAGCAGTACCTGTGGAGCTACAACCGCTTCAAGGTGCCCGCCGGCGCCGAGCCGCCGCCATGACCACCCTGGCGGTACGCGCGCTGCTTGGGCTGCTGTGGTTGCTGCACTTCCTTCCGCTGCGATTGCTGGCGCCGCTAGGGGCGGGCGTGGGCATGCTGCTGTTCGCCCTCTCGTCCGAGCGGCGCAAGGTGGCGCGCACCAACCTGCGGCTGTGCTTTCCCGATCGGGACGAGGCGTGGCGCGAGCGCGTGCTGCGCGCCCACTTCCGCTGTTTCGGCCGCAGCCTGATCGAGGGGTCCATCGCCTGGTTCGGCGCCGAGGCGCGCCTGCGCCGGGTGGTGCGGGTGGAGGGCCTGGAGCACCTGCGCAATGCCGCGGGGAAGGGCTTCATCGGTCTGGTGCCGCACTTCTGCCCGCTGGACCTGGAAGGTATCCGCATGACCCTCGAATTCCGCGGCATGGCCGTGTATGCCCACCAGAAGAACCGCTACTTCGACCGCTTCCTGGTGAGGGTGCGCTCGCGCTTCAACGGCGCGCGCATGGTCGCTCGGCAGGAGGGCATCAAGGCCATCATCCGGGGCATGCGCGAGGGCTATGCCTTGCAACTCTCGCCCGACATGGACCTGGGGGCACGCGATGCACTGTTCGTGCCCTTCTTCGGCGTGCCCGCCGCCACGGTGACGGTGCTGTCGCGCCTGGCGCGGCTGAGCGGCGCGGTGGTGGTGCCGCTGGTGATCCGACAGGAGCGACACGGCTACCACATCCGCGTGCATCCCCCCTGGCAGGACTACCCTGGCAGCGATGTGCAAGCCGACACACGCCGCATGAACGCCTTCATCGAGCAATGCGTCCTGGAGGCGCCCGAGCAATACCTCTGGCTGCACAAGCGCTTCAAGACCCGCCCCGAGGGCGAGGCGCGCATCTACTGACAACGTCTGTTCGAGGAAGTCCGCCATGGCCGAGGACATCGTCATTGAACCGCTGCTCGAACAAGACATCGAGGCGCTGGTGGCGCTGGCCCGGGACACCTGGATGCATCACTACTCGAGCATCATCGGCATGGCGCAGATAGAATACATGCTCGCCCAGCGCTACCAGCCCGAGTCCATCCGTGCCCAGCTGGCGCAGCCCGACCTGTGGTGGGATGTGCTGCGGCTCAATGGCCAGCTTGCCGCCTTCGCCGCCTACGAAACCGGACCCGCCGCCACAGACATGAAGATCGACAAGCTCTACGCGCGCCACGACCTGCGCGGCCGCGGCCTGGGCAGCGCCCTGCTGCGCCACGTGGCGGCCAGGGCGCGCGCCCGCGGTTGCACGCGGCTGTGGCTGCAAGTCAACCGCCACAATGCCTCGGCCATTGCCATGTACCTGAGCAAAGGCCTGCGCATCGAGCGCGAGGCGGTGGCGGACATCGGCGGTGGATTCGTGATGGACGACTACATCATGGGCATGGGCCTGGCTGGGTCTCGCGCGGGGGCCGCGTGAAACTGCGCTTCGCCAAGATGCAGGGGGCAGGCAACGACTTCGTGGTGGTGGATGCCACCCGTACCCCCTTCCTGCTCGACACGGCTGCCGTGCGGCATTTGTGCGACCGCCGTTTCGGCGTGGGCTGCGACCAGGTGCTGGTGGTGGAGAGCCCGCGCACGCCGGGCACCGATTTCTTCTACCGCATCTTCAATGCCGACGGCGGCGAGGTGCAACAGTGCGGCAACGGCGCGCGCTGCTTCGCGCGCTTCGTGAGCGAGCGCGGCCTCGCCTCCGGCCGCGAGATCCGCGTGGAAACGGCCGCCGGCGTGATCGTGCCGCGCCTTGAAGCCGACGGGCGGGTCACCGTGAACATGGGCGTTCCTGAGTTCGATCCGGCGCGCATCCCTTTCCTGGCGCCGGCCAGGGCGCTGAGCTACCCGCTGGACGTGGCCGGCACCGTGCGCGAGATCGGCGCCCTTTCCATGGGCAACCCTCACGCGGTGCAGGTGGTGGCCAGCACCGAGGCTGCACCAGTGGCGCTCGAAGGCCCGGCCATCGAGTCGCACCCGCGTTTTCCCGAGCGCGTCAACGCGGGCTTCATGCAAGCGCTCGACCGCCACGCCATCCGGTTGCGCGTATACGAACGTGGCAGCGGTGAGACGCTCGCCTGCGGCACCGGCGCCTGTGCCGCCGTGGTGTGGGGCATCCTGCGCGGGCTTCTCGACAGCCCGGTGCGCGTGGATACCCGCGGCGGCAGCCTGTCCATCGCCTGGGCCGGCGAGGGCAGCCCGGTGTTCATGACCGGCCCCGCAGAGACCGTGTTCGAAGGCGAAATCGAACTTCCCGACCCGGCAGGCCGACCCCGGCAAGCCGCCTGAAACCCCTGAGGCGCACGATGCAACCCGAATCCCGGCAAGTCCTGCAATACCTGCGCGAGCACCCCGAGTTCTTCGACACCCATGCCGAGGCGCTGGCCGAGATATTCGTGCCTCACCCCCACGGCGGGCGCGCCATCCCCATCGCCGAGCGCCAGATGGTCACCCTGCGCGACAAGAACCGCGCGCTCGAGGACAAACTGCTCGAGCTGGTGCAGTACGGCCAGGAGAACGACGCCATCATCGCCCGGCTGCACCGCCTGGCGCTGGCCGTGATGGACGCGCGCAGCCTCGACGCGCTGCTGGCAGCGTTGTACTTCAACCTGCGCGAGGACTTCGCCGTGCCCCACGTGGCGCTGCGACTGTGGGCCGAGGGAGCCTTGTCGCACCCCGAGTTCGGCCCGCTCAGCCCCGAGGCGCGCGTGTTCGCCGAGAGCCTGGCGGCCCCCTACATCAGCCACCACGCCATGTTCGAGAGCGCGCTGTGGTTCGGCGAGGATGACTTGCCGTTGCACTCCTTCGCCTATGTGGGGTTGGGCGTACAGCAGCCCTTCGGCATGCTCGTTCTGGCCTCGGAGGATGAGCGCCGCTTCTACCCCGAGATGGGTACCGTGCACCTGCAGCGGCTGGGCGAGCTGGCAAGCGCGGCACTGGCGCGCTGGCTGCGCCCCTGATCCGCGCTTTCGGAAACCCCCGGGCCGTGAACCGCCCCGCCTCCCGCGACACGCCAGTCGCCCCGCTTGCGCCCCCCGCCCATGGGGATCAGCTGGCGGACTATCTGTCGCATCTGGCACACACCCGCCGGCTCTCCCCGCTCACCGTGGAGAACTACCGTCGCGATCTGCGCGACCTGCTGCGGGTGACGGGCGGGCGGCCCCTCGAAAGCCTCAAGGTGCATGACCTGCGCCGCGCCGTGGCCCGGCTGCACGCCGAAGGCTTGTCGGGGCGCAGCCTGGCCCGCAAGCTGTCGGCGTGGCGGGGCATGTTCGGCTGGCTGGGCCGCGAAGGCGTCCTTCCCTGCAATCCCGCCGCCGGCCTGAAAGCGCCGCGCGCGCCGCGCAAGCTACCCGCCTGCCTGTCTCCCGACCAGGCGGCGCGGCTGCTCGATGGCGAGGCCCACGGCGACGAGTCGCTCTGCGACCAGGCGCTCTTCGAGCTGATCTACTCCTCCGGGCTGCGGCTCGCCGAGGCCGCCGGGCTCGATCCGGCCGACGTGGACCTGCGCGAGGGCACGGTGCGCGTCACCGGCAAGGGCGCGAAGACGCGCGTGGTGCCCCTTGGCGCCAAGGCCGCCGCCGCCCTCGAAGCCTGGCTGCCGGCACGCGAGCGCCGCGCTGCGCCGGGCGAAACCGCCCTGTTCCTGGGCGTGCGTGGCCGGCGCATCGCCCACCGTGCCGTGCAGAAGCGCCTCGACGCCCTGGCGCTCAAGCGCGGCCTCGACGATCACGTCCATCCCCACGTGCTGCGGCACTCCTTCGCGTCGCACGTGCTGCAATCCAGCGGCGACCTGCGCGCCGTGCAGGAACTGCTCGGCCACGCCAGCATTTCCACCACCCAGGTATACACACACCTGGACTTCCAGCACCTGGCCCGGGTGTACGACGCCGCCCACCCGCGAGCGCGCCGGAAATAGCGTGCCGCGCATCCACCTCAAACCGGGCCGCGAGCGCTCACTGGCACGCCGCCATCCGTGGGTGTATTCCGGGGCCATCGATCACGTGGAGGGCAACCCGGGGCCGGGCGAAGTGGTGGAGGTGCGCACCAGCCAGGGCGGGTTCGCGGCCTGGGCGGGCTACAGCCCCAACTCCCAGATCCGGGCGCGGGTCTGGGACTGGCATGAGCGCGCCCGGGTGGACCAAGCTTTCATCGCGGCGCGCGTGGCGCGCGCCGTGGAACTGCGCAAGTTCCTGGTGGAACCCGGGGCTCGGGCCGCCATCCGCTTGGCCAACGGAGAAGCCGACGGCCTGCCCGGGGTGGTGATCGACCGCTTCGCCGACACCCTGGTGCTGCAACTCACCAGCGCTGCTGCCTGGTGCTGGCGCGAGGCCATCACCCACGCCGCCCTGGAGGCCACGGGCCTGGAACGGGCCTTCGAACGCTCCGATGCCGACGTGCTGGCGCTCGAAGGTCTGGCGCCGCGGGTGGCCGTGCTGGCTGGCCCCGAGCCCGCCGCGCCCCTCACCATCGAGGAAGCCGGACTCGCCTTTCAGGTGGACCCGCGCACCGGCCACAAGACCGGCTTCTACCTCGATCAGCGCGACAACCGCGCGCTGCTGCGCGATCTGGCCGAAGGCCGCGAGGTGCTCGACTGTTTCTGCTACAGCGGCGGCTTCGCCGTGAACGCGCTGGCCGCCGGTGCCGCCCATGTCACCGCCATCGACAGCTCCGCCGAGGCTATTGCCGCCGCGCGCCGCCACATCCGCCTCAACCAACTGCCCGAGGCGCGCGCCGACCTGATGGAGGCCGACGTGTTCCAGCAACTGCGCCGGTTCCGCGATCAGGGGCGGCGCTTCGATGTCATCGTGCTCGACCCGCCCAAGTTCGCGCCCACGGCCGCCCATGTGGAGCGCGCCGCGCGCGCCTACAAGGACATCAACCTGTGGGCGCTCAAGCTGCTGCGCCCTGGCGGCCTGCTGTTCACCTTTTCGTGCTCCGGCGGCGTGCCGCGCGAGTTGTTCCAGAAAATCGTCGCCGGCGCGGCCGTGGACGCCCAGTCCGACGCCCGCATCCTGCACCACATGGGTGCCGCGGCCGACCATCCCGTGGCCCTGGCCTTTCCCGAAGGCGACTACCTCAAGGGGCTGCTGTGCCAGACAGTCTGACCACCCGCGTGCTGGCCGTGCGCCACGGCGAGACCGCCTGGAACATCGCGGGGCGCATGCAAGGCCATCTGGACAGCGATCTGGACGCCAGCGGCCAGGCCCAGGCGGACGCCCTGGGGCGGCGTCTGGCGGCTGAAACCATCCACTGCGTGTACGCGAGCGATCTGGGCCGCACGGTGGAGACCGCGCGGCGCATCGTGGCTTCCACCGGCCATCGCTTCACGCTGGAACCAGGCCTGCGCGAGCGCCATCTGGGTATCTTCCAGGGCCTCACGGGCAGCGAGGCCCAGGCGCGCCACGCGGCGCACTGGACACGCTTTCGCACACGCGACCCCGACCACGATCTGGACGGCGGCGAGAGCCTGCGCGCCTTCAGCGCTCGCGTGAATGGCGCCGCCGCCCGACTGGCGGCGGCCCATCCCGGCCAGACGCTGCTGCTGGTCACCCACGGCGGGGCGCTCGACGTGATGTACCGCCACGCCACCGGCCTCGCGCTGGAGGCGCCGCGCAACTTCACGCTGCTCAACGCCAGCCTCAACGAGTTCCATGCGCGCCAAGACCGCTGGACCGTGGTGCACTGGGGCGACGTGGAGCATCTGGGCGTGCGCGACGCCATCGACGACGTCTGAGGCACGCCGCGCCGTTGATGCCAGCCAACGGCAAACGTTACACAGTTGCACCAGCTGCGCTAGACTCCGCGCCTCGCCCGCCCGCCACCGCGAGCCTGAAGCCTGAGTCCAAGCCCCCACCGTGACCGCCCCCCTGCACCGCCTGTTGAGCCGCACCCTGCTCGCCCTGGCGCTGGTATTCGCCCAGCAGGTGGGCCTGGCGCATGCCGCCACTCATCTGGCCACCCACGGCCCCGACCACGAGCACCGCAAGGGCCTGAAGACCCAGGCCTGTGACGACTGTCTGTCCTTCGCCCAAGCGCAGGGCGCCGGACAGGCCACCCTTCCCACCCCGGCGGTCCGTCGGCCGGTGGCGGCGCGCGCCGCGCGCCCCGCCGATGGCCGCGTGGCGCCGCCGCCCCTCGCCTTCCGCTCCCGAGCGCCCCCCGCGTTACACGCGATCTGACGTGACGCGCGGCCCGAACCCGTCGGGCTGCCGCATTTCCTCGTGTCCACCGGGAGTGAACCATGCAGAAGACCCTACTCGCCACGGCGGTTGCCGTGGCGCTCGGCGCGCCCGCCGTCGCCATCGCGCAGAATGCCGAGCTTGAACAAATCCGGCGCCAGATCCAGGAGTTGAAGGAGAACTACGAGGCGCGCATCAAGGCGCTGGAGAACCAGCTCAAGTCGGCGGAGGGCTCCGCCCGCAAGGCCGAGGAATCGGCCGCCCAGGCCAAGGCCGCCGCGCAGAAGGCCGAAACCACTGCGGGCCGCGCCGAGCAAAGTGCTGGCAAGGCCGAGGATTCCGCCGTACAGGCAGCCCAGCGGCCCTCGGCGCAGAACGCCTTCAACCCCGCCGTGTCGCTGATCCTCAACGGCACCTGGGGTCGCTATGGCAACGACCCCTCGGCGCAGATCACCGGCTTTCACGGCAGCGGCGCGAGCGAGATGCTGCCCCGCGGTGGATCCCTGGGCGAGTCCGAGCTGTACATCTCCTCCAACATCGATCCGCGCTTCCGCGGCGCGTTCCTGGCGGCCCTTACCCCCGAGAACTCGGTGGAAATCGAGGAGGCCTTCGTCGAGACCCTGTCCCTGGGCAAGGGCGCCACGCTCAAGGGCGGGCGCTTCTTCAGCGGCATCGGCTACTGGAACTCAGTGCATCCCCACGCCTGGGACTTCACCGACGCCTCCCTGGTGCAGCGCGCCTTCCTGGGCAAGAACTACGGCGACGACGGCGTGCAGTTGCGCTGGGTGGCGCCGCTGCCGGTGTTCGTGCAACTGGGCGCGGAACTCGGCCGGGGCAAGGACTTCGCCGGCATGGGCGAGGTGGAGCGCAACACCAATGGCAAGAGTTCCGAGGCGTTCTTCGCCAAGGTGGGCGGGGACATCGGCGTGTCCAACAGCTGGCAACTGGGCGCCTCGCACCTGCGCCAGCGCACCACCAACACGGGCGTGCCCCTGTTCGACTACGACGATCTCACCGGCCTGGTGAACGTGTTCGCCGGCCGGCAGCGCATCACGGGGGCGGACTTCGTGTACAAGTGGGCGCCCGACGGCAATCCGCGCTACCGCAACTTCCGCTTCGTGGCCGAGTACTACCAGCGCAAACTCGATGGCGATTTTTCCTTCGATACTGCTGGCCTGGCGCTCACCGACCCGGCCAACGCCAAGCAGTCCGGCTGGTTCGCCCAGGGTGCCTATCAGTTCATGCCCTACTGGCGCGTGGGCCTGCGCTACGACCGGCTCTCGGCCGGCGCGGTGAATCTCAACGCCAACGCGGCCAACGTCGCAGTGCCCAGCTTCGACCCCACCCGTTGGACGACGATGGTGGACTGGAATCCCAGCGAGTTCAGCCGCATCCGCCTGCAGTACGCGCGCGACCGCTCACGCCAGGACATCGCCACCGGGGAGACCATATCCGACAACATCGTCTTCCTCCAGTACATCCACAGCCTCGGCGCGCACGGCGCGCACCGCTTCTGACAGCGGCCAGCAAAAGGAACACAGCCATGAAGACATTGATCCGTATCGCCCTCGCGGCCTCACTTGTGGCCGGCCTGCCGGCCCGCGCCGCCCTCGAGGTGTTCGCCTGCGCGCCCGAATGGGGCTCGCTGGTGAAGGAGCTGGCCGGTGAGCGCGCCAACGTGTACGTGGCCACCACCGCCACCCAGGACATCCACCGCATCCAGGCCCGCCCCAGCCTGATCGCCCGCGCCCGCATGGCCGATCTGGCCGTGTGCACCGGCGCCGAGCAGGAGGTGGGCTGGATGCCGCTGGTGCGCAACCAGTCGGGCAATGACAAGATCCAGCTCGGCAAGCCTGGCTATCTGGAGGTGGCCAACCACGTGCCGCGCATCGAGGTGCCTGCGGTGGTCGACCGCGCCCTGGGCGACGTGCATCCGGTGGGCAATCCCCACATCCAGTGGGGGCCCCGCCAGATTCAGCTGGGCGCCAACGAAATCGCCAAGCGGCTGTCGCAGCTCGATCCAGCCGGGGATGCCGAATACAAACGCCGTCTGGCCGACTTCACCAGCCGCTGGAGTGCCGCCACGGCGCGTTGGACCGCCCAGGGTGCGCCTCTCAAGGGCGTGGCGGTGATCCAGCACCACCGGAACTTCTCCTACCTGTTCGAGTTCCTGGGCATGCGCCAGGTGGCCTCGCTGGAGCCCAAGCCCGGCGTGGAGCCCACCTCCTCGCACCTCAACGATCTGGTGCAGCAGCAGCAGGCGGAGCCGGCCCGCATGATCGTGCGCGCTTCCTACCACGCGCCGGCGCCGTCCGAGTGGCTGGCAGAGCGCATCGCGGTGCCGGCCATCCTGCTGCCCGCCACGGTGGGCGGCACCGAAGAGGCCAAGGACCTGTTCGCCATGTACGACGCGGCCATCGGGCGGCTGCTCGCGGCGCTCAAGCCCTGAGCCCCGGCAAGGGCCCGTCTGGCTCTCGGGCCGGACGGGTTCGCCCGGACGGCAGCCCACGGGCGGTTTCTATAATCCGGGTTTTTGCGCCGCCTTGCCCACCGAACCACTCATCACCCTGACCCACGTGCAGGCTGGCTACGACCGGCCAGTGGTGGGCCCCCTGTGCCTGGACGTGGCGCCGGGCGAGGTGGTGGCGCTATGGGGCCCCAACGGCTGCGGCAAGACCACCTTGCTCAACGCCGTGGGCGGCGCCGCGCGGGTGTTCGCGGGGATGGTGCAGCGCCGCCCCGGGCTGCGGGTGGCACACCAGCACCAGAACCCGTTACCGCTGCATAACGTACCCCTGTCAGGCCGGGAACTGCTCGGCCTCACCCAGGCCGATCCAGGCAGCCTGCCAGCCTCCGCCCATGCGCTGCTCTCGCGCCGTCTGTCCGAACTTTCGGGCGGGCAGCTACAGTTCCTCCAGGTGTGGGCGAGCCTTGCTTCGCCGGCCACCCTGGTGCTGCTGGATGAACCCACCAACAACGTGGACCCCGCCGGCGTGGCGCTGCTGGAAGACGCGCTCAAGGCGCGCGATGCCGGGCGCGGCTTCGTCATCGTCAGCCACGACCGGCGCTTCGTGGAAGCCGTGGCCACCCGCATCGTGGCGCTGGCGCCGGGATGAGCGCCCTGAACATTCACGATCCGCTGTTCCTGGTGCCCTTCGCCACCGGCCTGCTGCTGTCGGTGACGCTGCCGCTGCTGGGCATGTACCTGCGGTTACGCGAGGAGTGGCTGGCGGCGCTGGCCTTCGCGCAACTGGCGGCCGCGGGTTCCCTTGCGGCCGCCATCCGCGGGCTGCCGGTGTTGCTGGGCAGCTTCGGTGCCGCGGGGCTGGCGGCGGCCGCCAAATCGTGGCTGTCCCGCTCGGGAAACAACGGCTACGCGCTGCTCATGGTGGGCGCCTGGGGCGCGGCCATCCTGATGCTGGCCAATGCACCCTTCGCCGATCACCTGGGGCATGCGCTGTTCGACGGCCAGCTCTATTTCACCGCCATGGCGCACCTGTGGAGCGTGGCTGCGTTCGCCGTGCTGGCCCTGGCGGCGCTGCGCTGGCTGTCGCGCAAGCTGCTGCTGGAGCGCATGTTCCCCGACTTCTTCCGGGCCAGCGGCCTGTCGCCGCGGCGCTACCACCTCGTGTTCGACCTGCTGGTGGCTGCGGGCATCGCCCTGGCCACCGCCACCATCGGGGTGATGGCCGCCTTCAGTCTGGTGTTCATCCCCTCCATGATCGCCTGGCAATGGGGGCGCAGCTGGAGGCGCGCCCTCGCCGTGTCCGTGGCCACGGCGGTGGCGAGCTACGCGGCGGCCTTCGAAATGGCGCTGCACTTCGACCAGCCCTTCGGACCGGTGCTGGTGCTTTGCATGGTGGCCATGGCCATGCTGTCCTGGGCGGCCGGGCTGGTGCGCCGCTGACAGCGCACCGCCATGGCGCCGCCCAAAGCGGGCGGCAAGTTGCTGGCCGGCCGCCGGACGGTTAACCTCCCCGGCCTTCGTGCGACGCGAGCCTGCCGCCGGCAGCCGCCGCAGCCACACCTGATTGAAGATGACCACGACCGGCATTGAAGTCTCCGAGATGCGGGGACGCGCACTCCCCGAAGTGGAAGACGCCGCCATGCGATTCGCCGCCGGACAGTGCGGGGAGGCGCGCGCCCTGCTGGAACAGTCCGTGGCTGCCCGGCCGGCCGAGCGCCGCCCTTGGCTGATGCTGCTCGACCTGCTGAGCCTGACCAACCAATGGGCGGCGTACGACGCCCGGCTCGCCCACTACACCGCCGCCTTCGGCGAACCACCGCCGCAAGAACGCGAGCGCGCGCGGCGCGAGGCCCAGTTACCCGAGGCGCTTCGCAGCGGCGGCGACGCGTGCGTGGCCCTGCAAGGCGCCCTCGACGCCACGTCTCAAGGGCCGCTGGCGCGGCTGCGCGCGGCGGCCGCGCAGCACGCCCTGGTGCGCGTGGAGGTCTCGCGCCTGGAGTCGGTCGCGCCGGCTGGCGCGGGCCTGCTTCACCAGGCGCTCGCGGCGGTGCTCGACGCCGGCAGCGGCGTGATGCTGTCCGGCCATGACAGCCTGCTGCGGCTGCTGCGCGGCTGTCTCGAGGGTCGGCCCGGCGAGCGCCCTTGCTGGGACCTGCTGCTCATGGTTCATCGTCTGGCGGGCGACCAGTGGAGTTTCGAGCGCGAGGCCTTGCAGGCCACCCTCGCCACTGACCGGCCGGCCCCAGAATGGGAGCCGCTGCTGGTGCCGCAACCGCCACCGGCCCCGGCGGGCAACGAACGCCGCGCGCAGCCGCGTTACGCAGGGCGCGAGGTACTGGTGCTGAGCGGCCTGATGGGCGGCGCTCACGATCCGCAACTGGATGCACTCGCCCGCTTCGCCCAGCAGCGCGATTACGTCAACGTGGACCTGTCGCGGCTCGACCGGCTCGATTTCCCCTGCGCCGTGCAGCTTGCCAACCAGGTGCTCGCCCTGACCAGTGCCGGACGCACCGTGCGCCTGCTGCGGCCCAACACCCTGGTGGCCGTGCTGCTCGAACTGCTGCACCTCGATGGCGTGGCGGTGATGGTCTCCCCCGCAACCTGATGCGCCAGGGCCGCCCCCGGCCCGCGCCCCTTCACCATGAACACCGACTTCCACGGCACCACCATCCTCAGCGTGCGCCGCGCGCAGCGGGTGGCCCTGGGCGGCGACGGCCAGGTCACCCTGGGCAACATCGTCGTCAAGGCCACCGCCCGCAAGGTGCGCCGCCTGCACCATGACCGGGTTCTCGCTGGCTTCGCCGGCGGCACTGCCGACGCCTTCACGCTGTTCGAGCGCTTCGAGGCCAAGCTCGACAAGCACCAGGGGCATCTGGTGCGCTCGGCCGTGGAGCTGGCCAAGGACTGGCGCACCGACCGCATCCTGCGCCGCCTGGAGGCCATGCTCGCCGTGGCCGACCGCGACAGCTCGCTCATCATCACCGGCAGTGGCGATGTGCTCGAACCCGAGTTCGGTCTCGTGGCCATCGGCAGCGGTGGCGCCTATGCCCAGGCGGCGGCGCGCGCGCTGCTGGAGAACACCGACCTGGCGCCTCAGGACATCGTGCGCCGGTCGCTCGCCATCGCCGGCGACCTTTGCATCTACACCAACCAGTCCCACACCATCGAGACGCTCGACTAGCGCCCCGCCCACCATGTCGCAGATGACCCCGCAGGAAATCGTCCACGAGCTCGACCGCCACATCGTGGGCCAGGATGACGCCAAGCGCGCCGTGGCCATCGCGCTGCGCAACCGCTGGCGCCGCCGCCAGGTGGCAGAGCCGCTGCGCCACGAGATCAGCCCGAAGAACATCCTCATGATCGGGCCCACGGGCGTGGGCAAGACCGAGATCGCCCGGCGGCTGGCGCGGCTCGCCGATGCGCCCTTCATCAAGGTGGAGGCCACCAAGTTCACCGAGGTGGGCTACGTGGGCCGCGACGTGGACACCATCATCCGCGACCTGGTGGAGGTGGCCATCAAGCAGACCCGCGAACAGGAGATGCGCAAGGTGGCCGTGCGCGCCCAGGACGCCGCCGAGGAGCGCATCCTCGATGCGCTGCTGCCGCCGCCGCGCTCCGGCCTGAGCGCGCCCGCCGCCGACAGCGACTCCGCCACCCGGCAGCGCTTTCGCAAGAAACTGCGTGAGGGCGAGTTGGACCAGAAGGACATCGACATCGAGGTGGCGGCGCCGGCGGCGCGCATGGAGTTCCTCGCGCCCCCGGGCATGGAGGAACTCACCCAGCAGATCCAGGGCATGTTCCAGAACCTCGGCACGGGACGCCCGAAGCAGCGGCGGCTCAAGGTGTCCGAGGCGATGAAGCTGCTCACGGAGGAAGAGGCTGCGCGGCTGGTGAACGAGGAGGAGCTGCGCACCCGCGCCGTGGCCTCGGTGGAATCCGACGGCATCGTGTTCCTCGACGAGATCGACAAGATCGCCAGCCGCGCCGATACCCACGGCGCGGACGTCTCGCGGCAGGGCGTGCAGCGCGACCTGCTGCCGCTGGTGGAGGGCACCACCGTGTCCACCAAGCACGGCATGGTGCGCACCGACCACATCCTGTTCATCGGCAGCGGCGCCTTCCACCTGTCGCGTCCCTCCGACCTGATCCCGGAGCTGCAGGGCCGCTTTCCGATCCGCGTGGAGCTCGCTTCGCTGTCGGTCCAGGACTTCGAGCGCATCCTCACCGCCACCGACGCCTGCCTTACGCGCCAGTACCAGGCGTTGCTCGCCACCGAGGGCGTGACGGTGGAGTTTCGCCCCGAGGGCATCCAGCGGCTGGCCGAGATCGCCTGGCAGGTCAATGAGCGCACCGAGAACATCGGCGCGCGCCGGCTGCACACGGTGATGGAGAAGCTGCTCGAGGAGGTGTCCTTCGACGCCCCCAACCGCGATGGCCAGACGATCATCGTGGATGCCGGTTTCGTGAACGCCCGCCTGGCCGACGTGGCCGCCACCGAAGACCTTTCCCGCTACGTTCTGTAGTCACGTCGTCGTGATTCCGCGCGCGCACCCTCGCGCGCACTCTCGCACCAAACGGGTGCGCGCGTGCACGGTGTTGCGGGGCATGGATAAAATCGGGCGCGTTTGCAATCTCGCGGGTAATCCATGAGCTCCGGCACCACCTTCCTGCTCGAAGTCAATCCACGCATCCCGCCCCGCCTCGCGCGGCTGGAGGAGCTGGCCTCCGACCTCTGGTACAGCTGGGACCGGCCCACCCGCCACCTGTTTTCGAGGCTGCATCCCAGTCTCTGGGACGCCGTGGGCCACAGCCCCAAGGCCTTCCTCAAGCGCGTGGACGAGCAACGCCTGCTGCAGGCCGCCGATGATCCGCTGTTTCTGAACAACTTCAACCGCGTGCTGTCGGCCTTCGACAGCTATCGCGACGAGCCGCTGCGCCGTAACGGCTCGGAGTGGTTGCGCCAGAACGATCTGGTGGCCTACTTCTGCGCCGAGTTCGGCTTCCACGAATCCATGCCCATCTACTCCGGCGGCCTGGGCATTCTCGCCGGCGACCACTGCAAGTCGGCCAGCGACATGCGCCTGCCCTTCGTGGGCGTGGGCCTGCTGTATCGCCAGGGCTACTTCCACCAGACCATCGATGCCGACGGCAACCAGCACGCCGCCTACGCCGACTCGGACTTCGACGACCTGCCCGTGGCGCCGGTGCAAGGCCGCGACGGCGGCGAGGTTCTCGTGCCCGTGGACCTGCCGGGCCGCCGCGTGCTGGTCAAGGTCTGGCAGGCACGGGTCGGACACGTGAAGCTCGTCTTGCTGGACACCGACATCGAAGCCAACGCCGCGCCCGACCGCCACATCACCCACCGGCTCTACGGCGGCAACCGCACCGACCGCCTGGAGCAGGAACTGGTGCTGGGCATCGGCGGGGTGCGGGCGCTGGCCGCCCTGGGGCTCGCGCCCACCGTCTGGCACATCAACGAGGGCCATGCGGCCTTCCTGGTGCTGGAGCGCATGCGCGAACTGGTGGCCTCCGGCGTGGCGTTTGCCGCTGCGCTGGAGGCGGTGGCCTCCAACACCGTATTCACCACCCATACCCCCGTGCCCGCCGGTCACGACCACTTCGACGAAGAGATGATCCGCGCGCATTTCAAAGACTTCTGTGGCGAGCTGGGCATCGATGGCAGGGAACTGCTGGCGCTGGGCCAAATGGACGCCGCCGGCGATTTCAACATGACCAACCTGGCGGTGCGCGCCTCGCGGTTCCAGAACGGCGTCTCGCGTATCCACGGCGGCGTCTCATCGCGCATCCTGTCGGGGCTTTGGGCGCAGCTGGAACCGGGCGAGAATCCCATGCAGTACGTCACCAACGGCGTTCACGTGCCCACCTTCCTGGCCCAGGAATGGGCCGACCAGTTCGATCGCTACCTCGGCTACGAGTGGTCGCAGCAGATCACCAACGCAGCCTTCTGGGAGCAGATCGACCAGATTCCCGATCACGTGTTCTGGAGCGTGCGCCAGTCGCTCAAGGGGCATCTGCTGCACCTCGTGCGCCATCGAGTGGCCCAGCAGCATCTGCGCAACAACGGCTCCGAGGCCCACCTCGACCGGCTGCTGCGCTTCGCAGACCCCTCCAACCCCAACACTCTGGTCATCGGCTTCGCGCGCCGCTTCGCCACCTACAAGCGCGCCACGCTGCTGTTTCACGACCTCGACTGGCTGCGGCGCCTGATCTGCGATGAACGGCGGCCGGTTGTGTTCCTGTTCGCCGGCAAGGCCCACCCGGCGGACGTGCCCGGCCAGGACCTGATCCGCCGCATCCACCACATCGCCTCCATGCCCGAGTTCGAAGGGCGCGTGCTGCTGCTGGAGAACTACGACCTGCGGCTGGCCCGGCGGCTGGTGTCGGGCGTGGACGTGTGGCTCAACAACCCGGTCTATCCCCTCGAGGCGAGCGGGACCTCCGGCATGAAGGCCGGTATCAACGGCGTGCTCAACCTGTCGGTGCGCGACGGCTGGTGGGACGAGGGCTACGACGGTCACAACGGCTGGGCCATCAAACCGGTGTCCGAGTCGCTGGACGAGGGCCGGCGCGCCGCCGAAGAAGCCCGCACGCTGTACGAGCTGCTGCAGGATCAGGTGATCCCCGCATGGTTCACCCGCAATGAGATGGGCTTCTCGCCCCACTGGGTGCGCATGGCCAAGCGCTCCATCGCCACCTTGCTGCCGCGCTACAGCGCCACGCGCATGGTCAACGAGTACGTGGGCCGCTTCTACCTGCCGGCCACGCGGCAGTGGCGGCGCTACAGCGAACAGGGCTTCGCCGGCGCGCGGTCGGTGGCCGACTGGAAGGCCCACGTGCGCGCCTGCTGGCACAGCGTGCGCCTGCGGCGACTGGACGTGGCTCCCAAGCGCATTGCCTTCGGCGAGGGCCTGCGCCTCGAACTAGCGGTGTTTCTCGACGGCCTGGATCCCGCCGACGTGGTGGTGGAACTGGTCATGGCGCGCCACACCCACGTGGAACGCCACCGCCAGGACAGCACCCACCGCTTCGAGCCCGATGGCACCCGCACCGCGGAGGGCGAACACCGCTTCGCCCTTTCACTCACGCCCGAGATGTGCGGCAAGCTCGAGTACCGGGTCTGCGTCTATCCCCACCACGACCTGCTCACCCACCCCCTGGAGATGGGGCTGATCCGGTGGTTGTGAGCGCCCCCGCCGATGCGAGGCCCCGGAGCGCCTAGTACCCGGCGCTGCGATCCACCACGCCCTGGGGAGCCTCGCCGGCCTCGAGCCGCCGCAGGTTCTGGATCACCTGGGCGGCGGCTTCGACGGCAAGGGTGATGCCCGCCACGTGGGGCGTGAGCACCACGCGCGGATGGGTCCAGAAGGGATGCTCCGGCGGCAGCGGCTCCTCGGCGAACACGTCCAGCATGGCGCCGCCCAGGTGCCCGCCATCGAGGGCGGCCAGCAGGTCGGCCTCCACCAGATGGGCGCCGCGCGCCACGTTCACCAGGCAGGCGCCGGGCTGCAGGCGCGACAAGAAACGCGCGTCGAGCAGGCCGCGCGTGGCGGGCGTGAGCGGCAGGAAGTTCACCACGATGCGCGCGCGCCGTTGCAAGGCTGCCAGTCCATCCTCGCCGCAGAGGCCATCCACGCCGGGGATGCGCCGCGGTGTGCGGCTCCAGCCGCACACGGGGAAACCGGCCGCCGCCACCAGACGCGCAGCCTCTGCCCCCAGCACCCCCAGGCCCAGCACGCCCACGACGCAGTCCTCCACGGGGTTGGGTTCGAGGATGCGCCACTGCCGGGCGCGCTGCTGTCGGGCGTATTCAGGCATGCGGCGATGGAAGTGCAGCACCGCATACAGCGCGTACTCGGCCATCTGGCGGGCCAGCCCGCCGTCCACCAGCCGGGTGATGGGTACCGCGGGCAGGTCGGGATCCTCCAGCAACGCGTCCACGCCCGCGCCCAGGGACAGAATGGCCCGCAGATTGGGGAATTGCCGGTGCCAGCCGCGGGGCGGCTTCCACACCAGGGTGTAGTGCACTGCTTCGGGTGCGGGCACCCGGGGCCAGACATGGAAGGGCAAGGCCGGCAGCGCGCGGGCCAGGGCCTCGCGCCACGGCTGCGGATCATCGGTAAGGCTGTAGAACACAAGGCTCATGGCGGAAGGTCTCTGCGTGACGGACTGCGACGGGGATGAACAGGCCGGGGCGCGCGGCAGAGGCTCACCAGCGGTAGCCCAGGCTCATGAGCAGTTGCCGGTCCACGGCGCGGCGGCCGGGGGCGGGGTCGCCGTCCCAGTCCACATTCAGTCCGACGGTGGCCGTGAGGCCGGCGCGCAGCGGAAAGCGCAGGCCCGACTGGGTGCGCAGGAAGCTGGCGCGCGCATCGGCGAGGCTGACGAACCCCTGGTTGTTGTTGAACAACTGCACCACATCGGGCCAAAACCACCAGTCGAAGCGCGAGGCCAGCCGCAGCGCATGGAAACGATCGTCGAGGCCACCGATGTAGTCGGTATGCACGCGGTCCAGACCGCCTTCGAGCGCCAGGTTCAGGCCGGGGGATTCGATCACCTGGTGGCCAGCGCCCGCGCCCACGGTGGAACGCAGGCGCAGATCCTTGAAGCGATCATGCTCGAGGGTGCCGCCGCCATAGCCATACCAGCGCTCATCGATGAAACGGTCGTACTTGAGGGCTAGCACCGCGTTCTGCTCGGTTTCGCCGCCACGCTCGCTGGCCTGGCTGCCGCGGGCCGAAAGCCCCAGGCGGTCACGGCCGCGCCGTGCCACCAGTTCCGCATCGCCACTGAAGCGCTGTACTTCCGTGTTGCCGGCGGTGTCGGACAGGCCGAGGTTGATGCGTCCGGTGAAGCGCCAGTCGCGCTCGGCGAGACGGCCGGGCAGCATGACCTGCACGCGCTGCAGGTCCACCACCACGGGCGCGGCATCGGCCTGCGCCTGCACCGCGATCCGGCCGGGCACGGGCTGGAGAGGGCCCACCAGGCGGGTGTAGTCCTTCATGACCACCGTCACGGGCGCGTCGGTGGCCACGGACTCCACGGCCTGCGCGTCGATGGCCACGGTGCCCGCCCAGGCGGTGTGCAACTCCACCTTCCCGCCGCGGAT
>JBIIUM010000194.1:0-5818 GCA_044339985.1 Burkholderiales bacterium
CCCGACGGAATGCTCGTGCGCGTCTCGTCCATCGACCGCGACGAGGCGGCCGCCTACAAGGCGCAAGCGGAGTTCCTGCAGGACCTGCTCAGCGCGGTGCGCGCCGAGGAACGCGGGCGTTTTGGTCTTGCCCGCCCGGGCGCATGAGCGCGGCATGGGGACCAGGCAGTGGATGACGTCCTGCAATTAGTCGCGTTTTGGCTTCCCTTCGGCGCCAGCCTGGCGGCGATCTTCATCGGGGTCGTGCTCAGCTTTATCGCGACGCTCGTATGGCCGCGCTACCTCATGCTGCTGTTCCTCGGCATCTTCATCCTCTCGCCCAATGAGGGCGCCTGGGCCATGAAGGACCCCTCCCTCGCGTTCAACGTCTACGACAAGGGGCGCAGCTACCTGTTCTTCCCGTTACTGCACCTCTATCTGTGGGGAATGTGGCTGGGGGTTCAACTTCGCTTCGGCTTCTCGGGCGAACGCGGTCATCCATCGCCCCTGAAGTGGTGGATCATCGCCTTCGCCGCGCTCGTCTTTTGCCACGCGCTTCTGGCACCGGCCTTTGACCGGAATGTTCTGGAGGCCCTGTTGCCGTCCGGGCTCGTCAACATCATCAGCATGGGCATGGCGTTCTCGCTCATGCTCCAACTGTTCACCACCCATAAAGATGCAGAGTCACTGGAGCGCTGGTTCCTGATTCTTTTCGCCGGCCGGATGCTCTGGGGAGCGATTCGCTTCGTGGCGCTGGGCGGGGACCCGATGAACGTATACGACGTTCGGCAAAACATACCCGTTCGAATCACGTTCTTCGATATCAATGACAACCTGCTTGCCTGCGCCTCCTTGTTCCTCGCGGCGTGGCGCCTGGCGCAGACACCCCGGGGGCGTGACCACGCCCTTCGCGGGTTCTACGTGCTCGTCATCGCGCTTGCCCTCTTCACGCTCGTGCTGTCCTTTCGGCGGACCGTCTGGATAGGGCTGGTGCTGGCCGCCGCCGCGCTCCTTACCTCGCGGCAGTGGCCGCATCGTGCCGTAACGCTTGCGGGTGTCGTCGGTGTGGGCGTTCCAGCCCTGCTCTACGCGGCCTACGACAGATTTGCGGAGGCCGCACAGAGCCGCGGAAGCCTCCTCTCGGGGTTTTTCCCCGACGTGACGCAACGGGGCATGTTGTCCTTCGAGACAGGCCGTTTTTCCGAACTCGCCGCCATGTTCAGGAGCATCGGCGACAACTGGCTCTGGGGGCTCGGGGCCTGGGGTGAGTTCGACGGGCGCTTCTATCCCGACCTTCACTATCACCAGGGCACCTACCTTTACGTGCACAGCGGCCTCGGGCACGTTTTCTTCAAGGCTGGCGTCTTCGGGTTGCTGCTGTTTGTGGGAATGTTGTTTGTCTACCTGGCTTTTGCCTTGCGGCACCGCTCCCGAGTGCAGGCGCGCCTGCGCCCCCTGTTCGAGACCTCCCTCGTGGTGGCCGCGTTCTCTGTCCCGAACCTGCTTGCAGGCACACCCATCATCGAACTGCGCACAATGGTGCTGCTCGGAGTGTTCCTGTCACTACCGTTCCTGGCGATGGGCCTTCAGGCGCAAGGTCCGCCGGAGCGTCCATGAGGGGGTTGCGCCGCAACGCCACCGCCAATTTTCTCGGCGCGCTGGTCCCGGCACTGGTCTACGTCTGGAGCGTCCCCCTGATGCTGAAGCACCTCGGCGATCAGGGCTACGGGGTCCTTGCCCTGCTGGGCGCCATCGTGGGCTATTTCGCCGTCATGGATCTCAATATGTCGAGCGGGGCGCTGCGGTTCGTGTCCCACTATCACGCCGGCGACCAGCCGCTCAGGGTAAGCGAGGTCGTGACCTTTGGGGTGGCTGCCGCCGCGGGCGTCGGCGTGCTGGGGATGGTGCTCATCCTTCTTTTCGCGCCCTGGATTGTCGCCGCGGTGATCAGCGCTCCCGAAGAAACACGCGCCGAGGCCGTGGTTGCGCTGCGTTGCGCGTCACTGGGGTTGCTGTTTTCGCAGGTTGCGTCATTCCTCCAGGGGACCGTTCAGGCGTTGCACCGCTATGATGTGAGCAGCGCCTTCGAACTGGCCTTCGGCATCGCCGTGCCGGTGGTGACCGTCGCGCTGCTTGCCGCGGGCTGCCGCCTCGACGTGGTGATGCTCGCCCGCGGTGTGCTCGCGGCCGTCAACGCCCTGGGCCTCGCGATGGCGGTGCGGCGCCTGCTGCCGCACCTGGTGGCGCGAAAGGCGCCCCGCGCCATGCTCGAGCGCATGGGGCGCTTCGTGAGCTACTCGTACCTGTCCCGCGTCGCCGCTCTCGCTTATGTGGAGGGCGACAAGCTCATTCTCGGCGCCATGCTGGGCCCCGTCGCGGTGGCGCTGTATGCCATCCCGCAGTCCCTGGTGTTGCGGATCTACGGCCTGACCTACCGCCTGGGCGCAGTCCTGATGCCGGTGGCGAGCACCCTCGAAGCGACCGGTCGCGAAGCCGACCTGCGGCGCCTGGGGCTTCTGGCGGCGCGATACACGCTCTACGTCAACGCGACCATCTGCTTGTTGCTGGTGATCTCCGGCGGGCCTTTGCTATCGGCATGGCTGGACACGTCCCGCGCGCAAAGCGCCGGTCCCATTCTCGTGCTGTTGCTGCTCGCCGCGGTGACCAACTCCATGACGAACATCCCATCGCTTGTCAACGATGGTCTCGGGCGAACGCGGGTCACCGGCCTGTTCGCCATCACTCACGCCGCCGTCGGCCTGTGCGCCACGGTGGTGGGGATTCGTGCCTGGGGAGTCCTGGGAGCCGCCGCCGCCCAGCTTGCCACGAGCCTGGTGATGATGGGCGTGTTCAACACCTATGTGGCGGGCCGCAGCGTGCCCTGGTCGCTGGCGGCCTACCTCAGGAGCAGCGTTTTGCCCAGCGTGCCGCTGCTGGTGCTCACAGCGCTGATGGCGTTCGTCGGCGCGGGAGGCGCGGGCGGGAAGGCTGCATGGGTCGTGCCCCCCCTGCTGTTGCTTGTGGCGCTCATCTATGGCTTTGCGGTGGTGCTGCATCCTCGACACCGATCGGTGGCCGTGCGGCGCATGAGGGCCCTGGAATGGCGATAGCGCTCGGTCGACGCCCAGGAGAGGCGAGCACCATCAATGCAGCTCCCTTGAAAATACTCATGGTCAGTGAGGATGTGCCGCAACCGAACCCGGGAGGGCTGGCACGCCATGCGGTCGTGCTGTCCAATGCATTGACGCGAGCGGGCCACGAGGTGGTGTTCCTCGGCACTGATGCCTATCTGCTGGAGCATCCTGCCCAGGACACGCGGCTGGAGTGCTCGTTTCGCGGCGCCATCAGCCTGCGCAGGACCGGCTGGAAGGAGCAGCAGTTCGGATTCTTCAACTACGGCAAGCGTTGGTATCTGGCGCGGCGCCTGGCGCGCGCCATCATCCAGCACAGCGCGGGCTGCGATGTTGTCCACTATCACGGCCACCATCCGGACGTTGCCAATTTCCTTCCCGGGACGCTCAACTTCGTCCAGACGCGTCACGACCAGGGCTCCGACTGTGTGACCCATATCCGGTTCCGGCGCGGCAACGTCTGCAATGCCGTTGATGCCCGCGAGTGCGCGCGTTGCCTGCGGGACCATCCGAACGCTCTCCAGGAGACCCTGTCCAGGGTCTCCGTGGAGGCCTTTCGCCGGGCGGTGAACATGGCGTTCGGGCGCCATAAGACCATCCACGTGAGCGAGATGCTGCGGCGCAACGCCCGGCGGGTGCTCGGTGGGGCGGAGGCCTATCGTGAATGGGTCATTCACAACTTCGTCGACCTCCAGGCCCTTCGCGAGGCCATCCCGGCGGAAGACCCGCGGGAAGAGGGCTTCCTCGTGGTGGGCCGGCTGGACGCGGCCAAGGGCATCGCCGACTTCGCCGCGCGCTGGAAGTCGGCCGGCGCCGGCGCGGAGTTGCCGCTGCACGTGGTTGGGGACGGGACGGAACGCTCGCGGATCGAGTCCATCGCCGATGGCATTCGCGTCGTTTATCACGGACCGCTGCCCTACGTCCGAGTGGCGGGTATGGTGGCCCGCAGCCGGTTCATGGTCGTTCCCTCCCTTTGCGAAGAACCTTGCGCGACCACCGTGCTGGAGTCTCTGGCGCTGGGCAAGACAGTGCTGGCGCTGAACCGCGGAGGGACGCCGGAACTGCGGCGCCATGCGCTCTACGAGAACCAGTTGCGGTTGTTCGACTCGCTGGAGGGGATCGTCGCCGAGGCCGCGGGGATGACGACTCATTGCAGCCCGTTGGCGCCGCGCGCGGCGGTCAGCCGTTTCCGTTGGGGGGTGGACGACGCGGTGCCGGCCATCCTGGACGTCTACCGCGCATGAACGGCAAGCGCGCAACACCCGGCGTCACCGGCGCACGGGATACGGGCCGCCTGAGCGAGACGACGACCGCGGCCAGAGAACGGGCGCAGCCATTGGCATGGGGCCGTGGGCAGCAGCGCAGGCGGTGGGCGGGGCCGGGCTGCCGAGGAGCCAGCCGTGTCGCCTGAGGTCTGTCCCCTATGCCAGCAGCGCGACGTCCGTACCCTGGATGACGTTGCGATCGGGGCGATCGTGAGGGGCTACCAAGGCAGCGGGCTCGGCGTTTCCACCGCGGCGCTGTTCGGAAAACGGCTGTCCGGACGAATCCCCCTCGTGCAGTGCCTGTCATGCCGCCTTCGATGGTTCGCGAACGCGCCTTGGGGCGATGCGGCGTTCTATGAGCAGTTGCAGGTTCACCCGTGGTACTACCAGGCGTACAAGCCCGAGTTCTCCTTTGCGGCAGCGCATGTCGGGCCGTCCGCCCGCGTTCTCGAGATCGGGTGTGGCAGCGGTGCTTTCGCCCACTGCCTTCCGGAAGGCACGGCTTACAAAGGCTTGGAGTTCAATGACGCGGCCGTCCGCAAGGCCTGCGGCGCCGGGCTCCACGTGGAAAAGCTTCCCCTGGCGGAAGAGGCAGCCGCGCGCCCAGGTCATTACGATGCTGTGGTTCACTTCCAGGTGCTCGAGCACGTTCCTGATCCTCTCGGCTTCCTGCGGGATGCGGCTGCCGCGATTCGCCCTGGAGGGCGGATGATCGTTGCCGTTCCGGCAGAGGATTCGTTTATCGGTATTGCCGAATCGTGTTGGCTCAACATGCCGCCCCATCACCTCACCCGCTGGAGCGACGCCTGTCTGGAGGGTGCCATGGAGCGAATCGGCCTGCGGGTAGAGGAGATCTGGCACGAACCGGTTGCCGAAGCGCACGCGCACTGGCGCGAGGACGTGCTGCTCACTTGCGGGCTCCGGCAGTTGTTGCGCCAGCAGCCGCGTCTGTCGTCCTCCCGGGTTATCTCGGGCCTGAAGAGGCTCGCGCGGCGATCCCCGCGGTTGTGCGCATGGCTTCGCGCCAGGGCGCTGAGGGCTTTTCCGCAGGCCCTGCATGGCCATTCCGTGTGCATTGTTGCGCGGAAGCTGGCGCCTGCCGCGGTTTCGGAACAGGCGCGGGGCCCAGGTGCGACGGATGCGTGAAGTGCAGACAACGTCGGACATGGCATGAACCGGGATCGCGCCGCCGGTGGCGGGCCGCTGGTGTCGGTCGTCACCGTCTGCCTGAACGCCGCCTCCACCATTCCGGCCACCATGGAGTCGCTCCGCAGCCAACGGCACCAGGACTTCGAATGGGTCGTCATCGACGGAGGCTCGACGGACGGGACCCGCGAGTTTCTCGACCAGCACCGCGCCATGATTGCGCATTTCGCCTCGGGGCCCGACGGCGGTATCTTCGATGCCATGAACAAAGGTGTCCGCGCGGCAACGGGGCAGTGG
>JBIIUM010000195.1:0-5763 GCA_044339985.1 Burkholderiales bacterium
GCGATGCGCCTCACTGCCGACTCCCGGATGGTGGCATCCGCGCCCCGTGCTGCGCCATGCTCAAGGGGCGGAGATGGAAAAAGACGCCCGCCGGGACGCCGCTGGCGCGCTTGCCACGGCGTGGCAGGCCGGCCTCGAGCCCTTCAGGCGCGCACGCGCTTGTCACGCTCGACCAGGGCATACGCCGAGTGGTTGTGGATGGACTCGAAATTCTCCGACTCCAGCACATATGCCAGCACACGATCATCGCGATTCAAACGCAGTGCGATGTCGCGCACCAGGTCTTCCACGAACTTGGGGTTGTCGTAGGCGCGCTCGGTGACCCACTTTTCATCGGGGCGCTTGAGCAGGCCGTAGACCTGGCAGGAAGCCTCCTCCTCGGCCATGGTCACCAACTCCTCGATGGACAGGGAGGTCTGGGTTTCAGCGCTGATGGTGATGTGCGAGCGCTGGTTGTGGGCGCCGTAGTCGGAGATTTCCTTGGAGCAGGGGCACAGGCTGGTGACCGGCGCCGTGACCGTGACGGTGTAGGTATAGCCACGGTTGGCGGTCACCTCGGCACGCAGCTTGACCCGGTAATCCAGCAGGCTCTCAACGCCTGACACGGGCGCCGCCTTGGTAATGAAGTACGGGAATGCCAGCTCGATGTAGCCGCTGCACGCGTCCAGACGGGCGAGCATGCGGTCGAACAAGTGCCTGAGCCCCAGGGCATCCAGGGGCTCGTGCTGCGCCTGCAGGATTTCGAGAAAGCGTGACATGTGGGTGCCCTTGGCCTCGGCGGGCAAGCCAACGTACATGTCCGCGGTAACCACGGTGGCGACCGCCTCGCCCGAGGCGGAGCGGATGCGCATGGGATGGACCACCCCCTTGACGCCCACGCGATTGATGGGCACCGCACGGGTGTCTGTCACCGACTGGATGTCGGGCAATACGAATTTTTCAGGGGCGTTCATGCGGGGCCTCTCGAGTCAATGCGTGGGACCACATGGAAAAAAGGGTTCAGGTCGCAAGCGATCCGCGCGGGGGTGGCACGCGGTTGAGGGGAGACGTGCCTGCGACCTGAAGGCGGTGCTGCCGCTAGTTGGCCATCTGCTTGAGGGACGACCAGGGCATCAGGGACGCGCGACCGGTGTAGTCGGTGGCGCGACCGTGCATTTCAATGTACTCGCTCAGGCGAGCTTCGTCAGAAACAGCGGAACTGGCCTTGGCGGGAGCTTCGTCAGGCGCGCCCGCACGGGTACGGTTGTCCCGGACAGCCGTTGCCTTGGTCACCACGGCCACGGAGACCTCCGCCGCAGGCTGGCCGGCGTTGGTCCTTCCCAGAGCAGGCGACAGTGCCAGAACCATGCCGAGCGCAGAAACGAACCAAACTTGGCGGACCATCATGACCTCCCAAAGCACAAATTGTCCTAGTCAAACTACGAACGTGCCGATACCATATGTCTTCAGTTGGCTGTTGTCAAACACTTGTCCAAGACAACCGCACCTAAAACTGAAGGTATTGAATCCATGGAAAAAACTGACGTGTCTTCGCGCAACTCCGGGTTGCGGCAGGCCTCCGCGGAGAGTGCGGAGGTTCTCCCCGCGGAGTCCATGCTGTCGATCAGCGCCGTGGAACGCGACACGGGTTTGTCCAAGGACGTACTGCGCATGTGGGAGCGCCGCTACCGCTTTCCAAGCCCCCTCCGAGACAAGCACGGGGAGCGCATTTACCCGCATGACCAGATTGCCAAGCTGCGGGCGGTCAAGCGGCTCATGGATCGTGGCTACCGCCCCGGCAAGATCATCGGGCTGCACCTGGACGACCTGAACGCGCTCGGAACAGCGCCGGCAGGCACCCTGGAGCACAGCGCCGAGATCCAGGAGGTGCTCTGCCTGATCCGCGGACACCAGCTACAGGAGTTGCGGCAGCGGCTCAACCAGATGCTCATGAAGCAGGGTCTGCTCCGCTTCGTGGTGGAAACCGTCGCACCACTCACCACTGCGGTCGGTGAAGCCTGGGTGCGCGGCGAGTTCGCCGTGTTCGAGGAGCATCTCTACACCGAGCAGATCCAGGGCCTGCTGCGCAACGCCATCACCTCCGCCCAGGCGCACAGCACCGCACCGCGGGTTCTGCTCACCTCTTTCCCGACCGAACCGCACAACCTCGGCCTTCTCATGGTGGAGGCTGCGCTGGTGGTGGAAGGGGCAACCTGCATCCCTCTGGGCACGGAAACCCCGGCGCCCGAAATCGTGCGCGCCGCCAGCGCCCATCGGGCCGACATCGTGGCGCTGTCCTTCAGCGCCGCCTTTCCCGAGCGGCTGGCGGCTTCGGGGCTGCGCGATCTGCGCCTCGCCCTGCCCCGCAACGTGGAGCTTTGGGCCGGCGGCAGTTGCGTACGCCGGTTGCGCAAGGCCATCGAGGGGGTGGCGCTGGTGCGCTCGCTCGACCAACTCGGGTCCATGGTGGCCGACTGGCGCGCGGTTCACGGCCCTGGCTGAAGATCAACGCTGACGGATTGCAGCGCCGTGCCAAAGCCGCTGCCCAGCAAACCCTGCGCCCATTGCGGCCGCCCCATGGCCTGGCGCAAACGTTGGCGCAACACCTGGACCGAAGTGCTCTACTGCTCCGATCGCTGCCGCAAGGAATCCCGTCGTGCCCGCTGAGTGGGTGCTGGTGCTGGGAGACCAGCTCAGCGTCTCCAACCCGGCTCTTGCCCGCGTGGATCGTGCCAACGCGGCGGTGCTGTTCATCGAAGCGCCGGGTGAAGCCAGCCACGTCTGGAGCCACAAGGCACGCATCGCGCTGTTCCTGTCGGCCATGCGCCACTTTGCCGCCGAGCTGCGCGAACAGGGCTGGCAAGTGCATTACGTGCCCCTCGATGCGCCAGGGCCCACCGGGCTCGGAGAACGCCTCGAGGAGGCACTGCGACACCTGGGCGCGCAGCGCCTGCTGGCTTGCGAAGCGGGCGAATGGCGCGTGCAGCAGGACGTTCAGTCGGCCTGCCAGCGGGCAGGCGTGGCGGGAACCTGGGTATCGGACAGTCACTTCCTGCTGAGCCGTGCCGAGTTCGCGCGTTGGGCCGAGGGCCGGCGGGAGTTTCGCATGGAGCACTTCTACCGCTGGATGCGCGCCCGCACCGGCGTGCTGATGGAGGGTGGCGAGCCCGCCGGCGGGCGCTGGAACTTCGACGCCGACAACCGCCAGGGCTTTCCGCGCGGCGGGCCGGGCTCGGTGCCGCCGCCGCTGCGCGAGGCGCCCGACGCCATCACCCGCGAGGTGCTGGCCCTGGTGCAGGCGCGCTTCGCCGCGCACCCCGGCGCGCTGGAGGATTTTGCCTGGCCCGTCACCCGGGCCGCGGCGCTCAGGGTGCTGGCGGACTTCGTGGAACACCGGCTGCCGTCCTTCGGGCGCCACCAGGACGCCATGTGGGAGGGCGAGCCGTTCCTGTGGCACTCGCTTCTGTCCTCGAGCCTCAACCTTAAGCTGCTGGACCCGCGCGAGGTGATCGAGGCAGCACTGGGCGCCTGGCGCGAGCGTGGCCTCGACCTGGCCGGCGTGGAGGGCTTCGTGCGCCAGATCCTGGGCTGGCGCGAGTTCATTCGCGGCGTGTACTGGCACTTCATGCCCCAGCTGGCCGCCGACAACCACTTCGGCCACACCCGGCCCCTGCCGGCGTGGTTCTGGAGCGGCAAGACGGACATGGCGTGCATGCGTTCGGCCATCGGCCAGACGCTGCGCCACGGCTACGCCCACCACATCCAGCGCCTCATGGTGACGGGCAACTTCGCGCTGCTGGCGGGGCTGTCGCCCCAGGCCGTGGCCGGTTGGTATCTGGCGGTGTACGTGGACGCGGTGGAGTGGGTGGAGCTCCCCAACACCGCCGGCATGGCTCTTTACGCCAACGGCGGGCGCTTCACCAGCAAGCCCTACGTGGCCTCGGGCGCCTACATCGACCGCATGAGCAATCACTGCAAGGGCTGCCGCTATCGCCCCGGCGAAAAGCTCGGCGCCAGTGCCTGCCCGTTCACCACCCTGTACTGGAGTTTCCTCGACCGGCACGAGGCGCAATTCGCGCGCAACCCGCGCACCGCCCTCATGGCCCGCAACGTGGCGCGCCTCGATGCCCCGACCCGGGAGGCGATCCGCGCCGAGGCGGCACGCATGCTCGAGGCCATGGAACGCCTCTAGGCGTCCACCGATCCCTGATACACTCCCGGCCCTCTGAACGCGTCCCCAGCCCCATGCTCTACCCGGAGATCTACCGCCAGCTCGAATCCGTACGCTGGGACATGGCCGAGGACGTACCGTGGGACCGTTTCGACCCTGGCCTGCTGTCCGACGAGCAGGCCATGACCGTCAAGATGAACGCCATCACCGAGTGGTCGGCGTTGCCGGCCACGGAGATGTTCCTGCGCGACAACCGCGACGACAGCGACTTCTCGGCCTTCATGTCGGTGTGGTTTTTCGAGGAACAGAAGCACTCGCTGGTGCTGATCGAATACCTGCGCCGCTTCCGGCCCGAGCTCGCGCCCACCGAGCAGGAGTTGCACGCGGTGCGCTTCGAGTTCGACCCGGCGCCGCCGCTCGAAACGCTGATGCTGCACTTCTGCGGCGAGATCCGGCTCAATCACTGGTACCGCTGCGCCGCCGCCTGGCACACCGAGCCGGTGATCAAGTCCATCTACGAAATCATCTCCCGCGACGAGGCGCGCCACGCCGGCGCCTACCTCAAGTACATGCGCCGCGCCATCGACCGGCTGGGCGACGAGGCCCGCGCCGCCTTCGCCCGCATCGGCACGCTCATGGCCAGCTCGGCACGCACCGCCAAGGCGCTGCACCCCACCAACCTGCACGTGAGCAAGGCGCTGTTTCCCAATGACACGGTGCAATCGCGCCTGCCCGATCCGCAGTGGCTGGAGCGTTGGCTCGACGGCCAGATCCACTTCGGCCGCCAGTGGGAACAGAAGGTGGTGGCCATGATCCTGAAGAACCTCTCGATCCTGTTCGAGCGCCCCATAGCCACGGTTCAGGAGCTGTCGCGCTACCGCAAGGCGCTTGGCGGCGACGCCGCCGCTGGCGCTGCGGCCTGACCCTGGTGGCGGCTTCGCCAGCCTTCGAGCGCAAGCTCTGCGCACCCGGCGAGCTGGCCGTCCGCGCCGCAGGCCTTGAGCGCCCGCTGGTGTTCACCAACGGCGTATTCGACATCCTGCACCGCGGCCACGTCACCTACCTGGCAGAGGCGCGCGCCCTGGGCGCAACGCTGCTCGTGGCGCTCAACAGCGACGCCTCCGTGCGCCGGCTGGGCAAGGGCGAGGATCGCCCCGTCAACATCCTCGAAGACCGCATGGCCGTGGTGGCCGCGCTGGAGTGCACCGACCTGGTGAGCTGGTTCGAGGAAGACACGCCCCTTGCCGCCATTCTCGCCGCCCGGCCCGAGGTGCTGGTGAAGGGCGGCGACTGGAGCGTGGATCGCATCGTGGGCGCCCGTGAAGTGCAGGCCTGGGGCGGCAGCGTGCACTCCATCGCCTTTCGTCACGAACGCTCCACCACCGCCTTGCTGTCCCGAATCCGCGGCGCCTGAGCGCCGCGGGCGTCGGCGCCACCGGTCTCGAAAGGAGTCCCCATGGTTTCCCGCTCCACCCGCGCCCGGCATTTCATGGCCGAGCTCTGGCAGCTTGCCCGCCCCTACTGGTTTTCGGAGGAGCGCGTCGCGGCCCGGCTGCTGCTGGCCGCCATCGTCGCCCTCACCCTGGGCATGGTGTACATGAACGTGCAGCTCA
>JBIIUM010000196.1:0-5740 GCA_044339985.1 Burkholderiales bacterium
GCCAACATGGCGCCGGAGTACGGCGCCACCATGGGCTTCTTCCCCGTGGACGCGAAGACCGTGGAGTACTTCGCGGGCACTGGCCGCACCCGTGCGGAGATCGATGCCTTCGAGGCCTACTTCAAGGCGCAGGGCCTGTTCGGCGTTCCGCGCGCCGGCGACATCGACTACACCAAGACGCTGGTGCTCGACCTGTCCACCGTGGCGCCCTCGCTGGCCGGTCCCAAGCGTCCCCAGGACCGTATCGAGATCGGGCACGTGAAGTCCGCCTTCAGCGGGCTGTTCAGCAAGCCGGTGGCGGAAAACGGCTTCAACCAGCCAGCCGACAGGCTCGACCAGGTCTTCAGGACGGACAGCGGCGTCGATCTGCGCAACGGCGACGTGCTCATCGCCGCCATCACCTCGTGCACCAACACCTCCAACCCCGGCGTGCTGCTCGCCGCCGGCCTGCTCGCGAAGAAGGCCGTGGAGAAGGGCCTGAAGGTCCGCCCGCACATCAAGACTTCCCTGGCGCCGGGATCGCGCATCGTCACCGAATACCTGAAGAAGGCCGGGCTGCTCAAGTACCTGGAGAAGCTGGGCTTCAGCGTGGCCGCGTACGGCTGCACCACCTGCATCGGCAACGCCGGCGATCTGTCTTCCGAGATCAACGACACCATCACCAAGAACGACCTGGTGTGCGCCGCGGTGCTCTCGGGTAACCGCAACTTCGAGGCGCGCATCCACCCCAACCTGAAGGCCAACTTCCTCGCCTCGCCGCCCCTGGTGGTGGCCTACGCCATCGCCGGCAACGTCACCCGCGACCTCATGACCGAGCCCGTGGGCAAGGGCAAGGGGGGCGCGGACGTCTACCTCGGCGACATCTGGCCCACCAGCCAGGAGGTGCACGATCTGATGAAGCACGCCATGAACCCCGGGGCCTTCCGGCGCAACTACGGCCAGGTCAGGGGCAACCCGGGCGAGCTGTGGGAGAAGGTGCAGGGCGTCTCCGGTCAGGTGTACGACTGGCCGCAGTCCACCTACATCGCACGTCCGCCGTTCTTCGAGGGCTTCTCGCTCCAGGCGGCTGCGGGCAGCGTCTCCGCCATCCGCGGCGCGCGGGCCCTGGGCGTGTTCGGCGATTCCATCACCACCGACCACATCTCCCCCGCCGGCTCCATCAAGGAGTCCTCGCCCGCGGGCCGGTGGCTGGTGAACAACGGCGTGATGAAGGCCGACTTCAACAGCTACGGTTCGCGGCGCGGAAACCACGAGATCATGATGCGCGGCACCTTCGCCAACGTGCGCATCAAGAATCTCATGATCCCCGCCAAGGCCGACGGCTCCCGCGTGGAGGGCGGCATCACCATCCACCAGCCCTCCGGGCAGGAGATGGCGATCTACGACGCCGCCATGAAGTACATCGCGGACGGCGTGCCCACCTTCGTCTTCGGCGGCGAGGAATACGGCACCGGCTCCTCGCGCGACTGGGCCGCCAAGGGCACCCAGCTGCTGGGCGTGAAGGCCGTGATCGCCCGCAGCTTTGAGCGCATCCACCGCTCCAACCTGGTGGGCATGGGGGTCCTCCCGCTGCAGTTCACGGGTGAGGACTCCGCGCAGTCGCTGGGCATCACCGGTGAGGAGACCTACGACCTGCTACTGGGCGAGGACATCCGGCCCCAGCAGGAGGTTACCCTGGTCATCCACCGCAAGGACGGCTCGCAGCAGCATGCCGTGCTCAAGCTGCGCATCGACACCGCTATCGAGGTGGATTACTACCGCCACGGCGGAATCCTGCCCTTCGTGCTGCGGGAACTGCTCGCTGCCTGAGCGGCGGGCAGCGGCCCGCCATCGCCATGAAACGTCGCGCCCGCGGGCGCGGATCAGGCCAGCGCCGCGGCGGGGACGGCCGTGGCTGCGGGCGTGCCCCCCAATTCGGGCACGTAGCTCGCCAGCGGCTTGTCGGGGTGGTGTTTGAGATATATGGCGCAGGTCACCCGCAGCAACGACGCGAAGCTTGAGATCGCCTCGTCCCTGGCCTGCATTTCCTCGTAGAGCTTGCCGATGAATCGCGGGGTGGTCATTCCCTCGCTTGCCGCCGCCTCGTCGAGGATGCGCCAGAAAAGGCGCTCCAGGCAGATGCTGGTGACGAAGCCCGACAGGCGCATGGAGCGCTTCTCGCGCTCGTACAACGCCGCATCCTGGCCGGAATAGAGATTACACATGCTTCTCCTCGCCGCTGGTTCGCGCACCGCCGATCGAAGCCGGCGGGCGGGTCGCGTCCGGGCGCGACCCTCGAAACTTATCCGGCGCCTCGGGTGCCGTCAACGGCACAGGCATCGGGGGCCACCGCACGCCCCCCCCGGGCGGGCGGGGTGCGGCGGGCACCCGCCCCTCACGGAAGGCGGTCCGAAAAAAGGCCCGGCGAACCGGGCCTCGCGTACCGCTGCGACGGGTAAATGTCACAGGTTCTTGGCGGCCATCTCCTTGGCAATGAAGTCGGCCTGACGCAGCGCCAGGGCAACGATGGTGAGCGTCGGGTTTTCAGCTGCACCCGTGGTGAACACCGAGCCGTCGGACACGAACAGATTCTTGATATCGTGCGTCTGGCCCCACTTGTTCACCACGCCGTCGCGGGCATTGGCGCTCATGCGGTTGGTGCCCAGGTTGTGGGTGGAGGGATAGGGCGGCGTGTGGTAGGACTTGATGGCGCCAACCGAGTCGTAGAGCGCGGAACCCTGCTGGTAGGCGTGATTGCGCATGGCGATGTCGTTGGGGTGGTCGTCGAAGTGCACGTTGGCCACGGGCATGCCGTTCTGGTCCTTAACGCTGGTGTTCAGCGTGATACGGTTGGTCGCCTGGGGCATGTCCTCGCCCACCAGCCACATCCCGGCCATGTTCTCGTAACGATCCATGGCCCAGGTGAATTCACGCCCCCACAGACCCGGCTCCAGGAAGGCGGCGATGAAGGGCAGACCCAGCGACAAGGTCTCCATTTCGTAGCCACCGGCAAAACCTCGCTTCGGGTCGTGACGTGACTCGTCCGTGACGATGCCAGCCATGGTGGTGCCCCGGTACATGTGGACCGGCTTGTCGAACACCGCGTACACCGAGCCAGTCATGTGACGCATGTAGTTGCGGCCCACCTGTCCGGAGGAGTTGGCCAGCCCGTCGGGATACTTGCTGGAAGCCGAATTGAGAAGCAGCCGGGGCGATTCGATGGAGTTGCCTGCCACGCATACCACGCGCGCCTTCTGCAGTTGAATCTTGCCGTTCTTGTCGGCGTACTCCACACCGCTCACCTTGCCAGAGGCGTCGTGCACGATGCGCACCGCCATGGACTCGGGCCGCACCTCCAGCTTGCCCGTGGCTTCGCCCTTCGGGATCGCCTCGTAGAGGGTTGACCACTTGGCGCCCGACTTGCAGCCCTGGAAGCAGAAACCGATCTGCTGGCAGGAGCCGCGGCCATCCCGAGGCTGGGAGTTGATGGACATGTTGCCGGTGTGGAAGCTCTTGTAGCCCATCTTGGCGGCGCCGGCGGCCAGCACCTTGTAGTTGTTGTTGCCCGGCAGCCTGGGAATGCCGTTGGTACCGGTGGTGCCCATCTTCTTTTCGGCGCGGTCGTACCACGGATCGAGCTCTGCGCGGGTGATGGGCCAGTCGAGCAGCGTGGCGCCAGCCACGTTGCCATAGGTGGTGCGCGCCTTGAACTCGTGGTCCTCGATGCGCAGCGAGGCGCCAGCCCAGTGAATGGTGGACCCCCCAACGGCCTTCACGATCCACGCCGGCAGGCCGGAGAAGTCCTTTGCCACGCGCCAGTCACCGGAGGTGGTGCGCGCATCGAGCCAGGAGATCTTGACGAAGTTGGCCCATTCGTCGTTTTCGAAATCGGGAATCTCCCAGCGCTTGCCGGCTTCCAGCAGCACCGTGTCGATTCCCTTGGCGGCAAGCTCGGCGGCGAGCGTGCCGCCGCCTGCGCCGGAGCCGATGACCACGACGACCTTGTCGTCGCTCAGGTTGTACTTGGCGGGCATGTTCTATTCCTCCTCGAGTGTTCTTGTATCACCACCTGGCTCAGAGCCAGCTGATGTCGTCGAAACCGCGCTTCAGGTATCCACCCAGGTGGGCAGACGGACCCTCGTAGCCCAGCAGCGGCCACACATCGGGGTTGTTGTAGATGCCGGTGATCATGTCGCCGCGCACTTTCTGGAACAGCGGCGATCCCTGGGAAGCCTCCAGCACGGCCACGCGCTGGTTCTCGGAAGCGATGGCGGCGTAGTCCTTGCCGTTGCGCTTGCGCGCCACGGCGTTCAGGTCGCGAATGCCGTCGCCGATCATCTGGGCGAGGGCCGGATCCTTGGCTGCCGCGCCGTCGAAGCCCTGGACCACGGCCTGGTAGGCCGACACGGGCAAACCGTCGTGGGGATACACGTCACGGCACATCTGCAGCAGCGTGCGCGCCTGGGCACTATCCATGGTGGAGAGCGTCTGCGCCCAGCCTTCGGACGGCTGAAGCAGCGTTCCGGTGGCCAGAGCGGCCGCACCGGCCACAGCACCCGACTTCTTGATGAACTCGCGGCGCGGCAATTGCCCAGCCGCTTGCCCGGGATGGTCCTTCTTCATTTCGTCCCCCTTCGATCGCATGGGATCAGGTCGTTTTCGGGAATTGCCGTCGCGATGCAGCGCCGCAATTGCAGCGCAACATTCCAAACAGTCGCGGCCCCTGCAAAGTAAGCATCCGCCCCTTGGGTGGGGTAGTAGCCTGCTACTACACTCGCTTTCTTTGAATCGCCTCCGGAACGCCTCGTCAGTCGACGAAGCGCACCGCCTCCGCCACGGGCGCACGGACCGTGCGGTAGGCATTCACGGGCGCTGCGGCCAGGCCATGGCCGAAGGCCACGCCGCAGACCAGACGCCGCCCCTCCCCCAACACCACATGCGCATCCACCACGTCTGGCCAGCTCGCCAGCGCTGCCTGGGCGATGGACTGGATGCCCAGGGACTCCAGCGCCAGCAGGAAACCCATCAGCCACAGGCCGCAGTCCACCGCGCCATACACGCCCAGTTCGGCGGGCGTGGTGACGAATGCCGCATGGGGCGCGCCGAACACGCGGAAATTCTCCAGGGCCTGCGTGCGCGCGGCCTCGCGATCCTCGCGTCCGATCCCCAAGGACTGGTAGAGCTGAACGCCACAGACCTTGCGGCGGTCCCGATAGACGCCCAGGTAGGCCTCGGGAAACGGGAAATGCGGACGCTCCGGCTCGCCGCGACGTGCCGTCTCGCCCAGCGCCTCGCACAGGCGCGCCAGAGGATCACCGGACACCACGCTTACCTGCCAGGGCTGGGTGTTGCACCACGAGGGCGTGCGCTGCGCCAGGGCCAGGGCGCGTTCGATGCGCTCCCGCGGGACGGGCTCGGGACTGTAGGCGCGGCAACTGAAGCGCCCATCCAGCAATGCTTCCAGCGCCGCGAGGGTGTCCTGCCCAGGGGCAAGGCTCATTCGAAGCGCGGCTCGAAGCGCTCGTCCACCTCCACCTGGTAGGCGATGGCGAGCCGGTTGGTCTGGTTGGCGAGCGCCACGATGGCGGCCAGCTCGCCGAACAAGGCCTCGTCCATGCCCTTGGCACGCGCGGCGGCGCCGTGGGACTTGATGCAGTACTCGCAGTTGTTGGTCATGGAGACGGCCATGTAGATGAGCTCCTTGGTGAGCGGATCGAGCCGCCCGCCCGGGCCCATCACCTCCTTCACCTGGCCCCACACC
>JBIIUM010000197.1:0-5718 GCA_044339985.1 Burkholderiales bacterium
ATGATGCCCACGATGGCGCCGGGCGGGACCTTGAAGGACAGCTTGTCGATGAGCAGCCGGTCGCCGAAGCCCTTGGAAACGTCCTTGAACTCGATCACTTCGTTGCCCAGGCGCTCGCCGGGGGCGACGAAGATCTCCTGGGTCTCGTTGCGCTTCTGGTACTCGAAGGAGGACAGCTCCTCGAAGCGCGCGATGCGCGCCTTGGCCTTGGCCTGGCGGCCCTTGGGGTTCTGGCGCACCCACTGCAGTTCCTTCTGGATGGCCTTCTGGCGCGCCGACTCGCTCGACTCTTCCTGCTTGAGGCGCTCCTCCTTCTGCTCCAGCCACGAGCTGTAGTTGCCCTTCCAGGGGATGCCGTGGCCGCGGTCCAGTTCCAGGATCCATTCGGCGGCGTTGTCCAGGAAGTAGCGGTCGTGGGTGACGCCCACCACCGTGCCAGGGAACTTGGCCAGGAACTGCTCCAGCCAGTCCACGCTCTCGGCGTCGAGGTGGTTGGTGGGCTCGTCCAGCAGCAGCATGTCGGGTTTGGAGAGCAGCAGCTTGCACAGGGCCACGCGACGCTTCTCGCCACCGGACAAGTTGCCGATGGTGGCGTCCCAGGGCGGCAGGCGCAGGGCGTCGGCGGCGATCTCGAGTTGGTGCTCGGTATTGTCCGCGCCGGCCGTGGCGATGATGGCCTCGTACTTCGCCTGCTCGGCGGCGAGCTTGTCGAAGTCCGCGTCAGGCTCGGCGTAGGCGGCGTAGATCTCCTCGAGCTTCTGCTTGGCCTCCATGACTTCGCCCAGGCCTGCCTCCACCTCCTGGCGCACGGTCTTGGCGGGATCGAGCTGCGGCTCCTGGGGCAGGTAGCCGATCTTCAGGTTGGGCATGGGCGTGGCCTCGCCCTCGATGTCCTTGTCGATGCCGGCCATGATCTTGAGCAACGTGGACTTGCCCGCGCCGTTCAAGCCCAGCACGCCGATCTTGGCGCCCGGGAAAAAGGACAGGGAGATGTTCTTGAGAATCTCGCGCTTGGGCGGGACGATCTTGCCGACGCGATTCATGGTGAAGACGTACTGGGCCATGGCAAACTTTCAGGGACGGTGCGAGGGAAGCCGCGATTATGGACGATGCCACAGGCGCCATGGCCGCCCTCGTGCGCCCGCGGGCCTTGAAACCCCGCGTCGTCACTGCCATCTTCCCCGCAACATCTCGACGCCCCTCGCCATGAGCACCCCTTCCACCGCCGTGCACAGCCTCGACGTCTCCGCCGATCGCTTCGAAGCCGAAGTGCTCTCCGTCTCCCACCACACGCCCGTGCTGGTGGACTTCTGGGCGCCCTGGTGCGGCCCCTGCCGGGTGCTCAAGCCGGTGCTGGAGAAACTGGCGGCCGACTACGCTGGACGCTTCCGCCTGGCCAAGGTCAACTCCGACCAAGAACCCGAACTCTCCGCCCGCTACGGCGTGCGAGGCATTCCCAACGTCAAGGCCTTCAGCGGCGGCGAGTTGGCGGACGAGTTCACCGGCGCGCTGCCCGAATCGCAGGTGCGCGCCTTTATCGACAGGCTGCTGCCCGGCCCGGGCGAGCTGCGGCGGCGCGCGGCGCGGGCGCAGCTGGCCGCGGGCGATGCCGCCGCCGCCCTGGCCGGCTTCGAGGAGGCCATTGCGCTGGAGCCGCGCAATGGCGCCGCGCACGTGGACCGGGCCGAGGCTCTGCTGGCGCTGAGCCGCGTGGCCGAGGCCCAGGCGGCCGTGGAAGCGCTGGACCCGCTCACCGCCGCCGAGCCCCGCCACGCGGCGGTGCTGGCACGCATCCGCCTGGCAGTGAGTCCTGGCGCCGACGAGGCCGCCCTTCGCACCCGGCTGGCCGGGAACCCCGCAGATACGCAAGCGCTTCAGCAGCTGGCCAGATTACTGGTGGCCGCCGGCCGTCACGAAGACGCGCTGGCGCAGTTGCTGGAGGCGGTGCGCACCGCCCGCGGCGAGGCCCGCGACGAAGCCCGGCGCGCCATGGTGCAGGTCTTCGACCTGCTGGGCCGCGACGATGCCCGCGTGGGCGAGTGGCGCCGCCGGCTCGCCTCGGCGCTCAACTAGCCGCGGCTCAGCGGCCTGCGCCGCGCCGGTTGCGCCACCACTCGATGACCCCGGGCATCACCGAGAGCACGATGATGCCCACGATCACCTTGGAGAGGTTGTCCTTCACCCAGGGCAGATTGCCGAAAAAATAGCCGCCGTACACCAGCAACACCACCCACAGGATCGCGCCGCCCACGTTGAAGGACAGGAAACGCCGGTAGTCCATGGATCCGATGCCGGCAACGAAAGGAGCGTACGTGCGCACGATGGGCACGAAACGCGCGATGACCACGGTCTTGCCGCCATGGCGCTCGTAGAATCCTTGCGCCATCTCCAGGTAGCGGCGGCTGAAGAACCACGAGTCGGGCATGCGGAACACCCTCGGGCCCAGCCAGCGCCCCGCCGCGTAGTTCACCGAATCGCCCGCAATCGCCGCGACCACCAGCAAGAAGGCCAGCAGGTTCGGGTCCAGCGCCCCCGCGGCCGCCAGCGTTCCCGCGACGAACAGCAGCGTATCCCCGGGCAGGAAAGGGGTGATCACCAGCCCGGTCTCGCAGAACACGATCAGGAACAGCAGGCCGTAGATCCACGCGCCGTAGGCGCGGCTGAAATCCAGCAGGTGCTGGTCAAGGTGCAGGACCAGCCCGGCAATCTGCGAAAGCCATTCCATGGCGCCCGCTCCGGGACCGCCGCGGTCAGACGACCGCCTCTTCCTTCTTGCGCTCGGGCTTGACCAGGTCTTCGCGCGTCACGCCCAGCCACATCACCAGCGGGCTCGCCACCAGCACGGAGGAGTAGATGCCGAACAGGATGCCGATGGTGAGCGCCAGCGCGAAGTAATGGAGCGTCTCGCCGCCGAAGATGAGGATGGAGGTCACCATGAGCTGGGTGCTGCCGTGGGTGATGATGGTGCGCGACATGGTGCGGGTGATGGCGTTGTTGATCACCTGGGGCGTGGTGGCCTTGCGCATCTTGCGGAAGTTTTCGCGGATGCGGTCGAACACCACCACCGATTCGTTCACCGAATAGCCCAGCACCGCCAGCACCGCCGCCAGCACCGGCAGGGAGAACTCCCACTGGAAGAAGGCGAAGAAGCCCAGGATGATCACCACGTCGTGCAGGTTGGCGATGATCGCCGAGAGGCCGAACTTCCACTCGAACCGCAGCCACAGGTAGAGCACGATGCCCACCGATACCAGCAACAGGGCCAGGGCGCCGTTCTCCACCAGTTCCTTGCCCACCTGCGAGCCCACGAAGTCCACGCGGCGCAGCTCCACCCCGGGATCGGCGGCCCGCAGCAGCCCGATCACCTTCTCCGAGAGTTGCGCCCCGGTGATGTCCTGGCGCGACGGCAGGCGCAGCAGCGCCGTGTCGGCGGCGCCGAAGTTCTGCACAGAGGCGTCGGAGTAGCCGTTCTTCTCCAGCACGCCGCGCACCTTGTCCAGGTCCACGGCGTGGCTGTACTGCACCTCCATGACCGTGCCGCCGGTGAACTCCACCCCAAGGTGCAGGCCCTTGGTGGCAAGGAAGAACACCGCCAGCAGGAAGGTGATCAACGAAATGACGTTGAACACCAGCGCGTGGCGCATGAAGTCGATGTCTTTGCGGATGCGGAAAAATTCCATGACGGTGCTATCCCGTGCGACCCGTGGGTCAGGCGGCGCCGGCGGCGCGCTTGTGCCAGTCGGTGTTGCCGATGGGCAGCCGGTCGAGCTTGCGGCGGCTGCCGTACAGCAGGTTCACCAGGGCGCGAGACACCAGCACCGCGGAGAACATGGAGGTAAGAATGCCCAGGCAGTGCACCACGGCGAAACCGCGCACGGGCCCGGAGCCGAACATGAACAAGGCAATGCCGGCGATCAGGGTGGTGATGTTGGAATCGAGGATGGTGCCGAAGGCGCGCTCGTAGCCGGCGGAGATGGCCGCCTGGGGCGTGGCGCCGTTGCGCAACTCCTCGCGGATACGCTCATTGATGAGCACGTTGGCGTCGATGGCCATGCCCAGGGTGAGCGCCACCGCGGCGATGCCGGGCAGCGTGAGGGTGGCTTGGAGCATGGACAACAGCGACACCAGCAGCGCCAGGTTGGTGGCCAGCGCCAGCACCGACACCACGCCGAACACCGAGTAATACAGAATCATGAACACGGCGATGGCGCCGAAGCCGATGAGGGTGGATTTCCAGCCCTTTTCGATATTTTCACGGCCCAGGCTCGGGCCCACGGTACGCTCTTCGACGATGTCCATGGGGGCAGCCAGCGCCCCCGCGCGCAGCAGCAGCGCCAGGTCGTTGGCCTCCTTAGGATTCATGCGTCCGGTGATCTGGAAACTGGCGCCCAGCTCCGCGTTAATCACCGGCGCCGTGATTACCTCGGGCTTGCCACGCTCGATGAGCAGCACCACCATGCGCCGCTTGACCGCATCGCGGGTGGCATCGCGCATCAGACGCGCCCCCTGGCCGTCGAGGGACACGCGCACCATGGGCTCGCCGGACTGGGAGTCGAAGCTGGGCGCGGCGTCGGTGAGCCGCTCGCCGGTGAGCACCGGGGTGCGGTTGAGCAACAGCGGCTCTTCCAGACCGCCGCGCTTGCTCACGTGCAGTTCGGTGCCGAAGGGCACGGCACCCGACTGGGCCTGCTGAATCTTCGCCGGATCGTAGTCACGGCCATAGGGGTCGCTGGCGTGGGCCTCCACCATGCGCAGCTCCAGGGTGGCGGTGCGGCCGATGATGTCCTTGGCCTTGGCCGTGTCCTGCACGCCGGGCAGTTGCACCACCACACGGTCGGCCCCGGCCTGCTGCACGATGGGCTCGGCCACGCCGAGTTCGTTGACGCGGTTGCGCAGCGTGGTGATGTTCTGTTGCAGAGCGAAATCTTGAATGCGCTTCTGCGCCTCGGGCTTGAGCGCCGCCGACAGGGTGAGCTCGCCCGCGGCGCCGCCGTCCTTGAGCAGCAGATCGGGAATTTCCTTCTCGATGGCCTCGCGGGCCCGGGCGCGGTTTTCCTCGTCGCGGAAACGCACCACCACCGCCTGACCCTCGCGCACGATGCCGGCATGGCGCACCTTGCGCTTTTCCTCGCGCAGCAGGGTGCGGATGTCGGAGACGTAGCGATCGGCCGCCTTGGCGATGGCACCCTCCATGTCCACCTGCAGCAGGAAGTGAACCCCGCCGCGCAGGTCGAGCCCCAGGTACATGGGCAGGGCGTTGATGCCGCGCATCCATCCCGGCACGTTGGATTGCAGGTTGAGGGCCACCACGTAGTCCTCACCCAGTTCCCGTTGCAGCAGGTCCTTGGCCTTGAGCTGCACCTCCTCGGCGGCGAATCGCACCTTCACGCCGCTGGGGTCGAGAAACGCGCCGCGCTGCTCGATGCCGGCCTTCACCAGCACCTGCTCCACGCGACCCATGAGCGCCGCGTCGGCGCTCAGGGTGGCCTTCAGCGGCGAGACCTGCACCGCCGGGGATTCGCCAAACAGGTTGGGCAGCGCGTACAGCAGCCCGATGGCCACGGCGATGCCGATGAATGCGTACTTCCAGAGGGGATAGCGGTTCATGCGCTCAGGCGAGGGCCGGGCGGCCCCCGCGCCTCAGTCGGCCTTGCGAAGGGTGCCCTTGGGCAGCACCAGTTGAATGGAGGGGCGCTGCACGCGCACTTCCACGTTGGG